>JAAZVX010000075.1 GCA_018623095.1 Marinobacterium sp.
CTTCGCTTTGGCGGTGTTGATTTTATTCCGGGTGAATATCTCTATGCCGATAACAATGGTCTTCTTGTTAGCGAAAAAGAGTTAGTGATTGATTGATAATTGATCACTATAGGTCTATTATCCACAGCCCGCTCTTAGTTGAGCGGCTGCAATTTTTTCTATTTTATAAGTTTTTGTTTTTAAACAGGTTTAAAAAATTTTTAAAAAAAGTTGCAGATTCATGGAACTAAAAGACTTCACAGAGGGTCTACTGTTCTACAAGCAGGGCATTTTTAGCCCTATTTGGTAAATCACCAGCTTGAAAGCCTCTAAATGAGCAGTTATTACTGCTGACCGCAGCCTGGAACTCCCCCTTTATCCGGCCTGCGGTTTTTTATTGCCCAAATTTTGCTAGTGTGACTGGCTATTCGGTTTAGAGCGCTTTCTCGTAACGTGATTTCAGTATCAAGACGCGTTCGATGTATCGTTCTGTCTCTGGGTAAGGGGGGACACCTTGGTAACGCTTAACAGCCGATGGTCCTGCGTTGTAGGCAGCCAGTGCCAGTTTTGTGTTACCAAAGTGATCGAGCTGCTCTTTCAAATATTGACTGCCTGCAAAAATATTTTCGCTAGGGTTCTGTCGATTCTCAACACCGAGCGATTGAGCGGTCCTCTTCATCAGCTGCATTAATCCCATAGCACCCTGTGATGAGAGCGCATCGCTTTTAAAGGCGGACTCGGCATGAATCACCGCACGAATCAGCGATTCGTCGATATTGACTCGCTTAGCGGCTGTTTGTGTAATGCTGCGAAAGTCCTGAGTATTAAGTGGGACGCTGTGCCAATCGATTGATGGGTTTGAACGACAGGCATAACAATCAAATTTAAGAATCTCAAAGTCTGTGGTCTGTTTAGGGCGTCGATCACTGAATGAGAGTACCCCTGATTCGTTGCGGAATTTATAGATGGTCTGCGAGCTCTCACTTTTAGCAGAGGTACTGTAGACTAAACTAATGATCAGCAGCCCCAGTAGAGCGTGTAATCGCTTTTTTAAATGCATAACGTTTAATGTTTGAGGTTTAGGTGAAGTATAGGCTACTTATTTTCGATTGGGATGGAACTTTAATCGATTCCCAAGCCCGAATCGTATCCAGTTTTCAGGGTGCAACCCGTGAGTTGGGTTTGCGCATACCCAGTGATGAGTCTGTGCGAAATATTATTGGCCTTGGACTACCAGAGGCAATCCTCAAAGTAATGCCGGAATGTGACGCCACGGCCCGGGAGTTGATTCGTCAGGGTTACAGTAAGCACTACCTAGAGGTTGATCAAACTCCGGCAGCGTTGTTTGACGGCGCCTTTGATGGACTAGGTCTACTGAAAAAAGATGGCTTTCGATTGGCGGTAGCGACAGGCAAAAGTCGTCGCGGATTGGATCGCGTGCTGGCTGAAACCGGGCTGCTCAGTCACTTTGAGCTGACCAAATGTGCCGATGAAACAGCATCCAAGCCAGATCCTTTGATGCTGTTTGAGATTCTAGAAGAGACGGGACTGTCGCTTGATGAGGTTCTTATGATTGGTGACACCAGTTACGATCTAGAGATGGCACGCCTTGCCGGGATTGACCGTGTCGCGATGAGTTATGGAGTGCATGAAGTTGATGATCTTCACGTCTTTGAGCCATTGCAGGTGTTTGATCATTTTAATGAGTTAGTGGATTGGTTAAGGAGTTAGTGTGGAAAACAATCCTTGGGGTGAGAAGCGTTTGGAAAAAGAGAGTGTCGAGCCAGTCAATCCTGTTACTGAGCCAAGTCAGGAGAAACGAGAGCAATCGGTTGAAGAGAGTGCGGACTCGAAAAGCTGGCGCTTACTTGAAAAACTGGTTGATAACGTCAACCGTGAGCAGCGCCGATCGCGTCGTTGGGGTATTTTCTTCAAGTCACTGACCTTTATCTATCTGTTCGGTATTGCTGGATTTTTTCTGTGGAGTGAGCGGTTTGCATCCATTGAAGAGATCTCGAAACCTCACGTCGCGGTGGTTCAGGTGCGTGGTGTGATTTCTGACAATAGCGAAGCCAGTGCTGATCTGTTGATCGGATCTTTGCGCGATGCGTTTGAAGCGACAGATAGCCTTGGTGTACTTGTTCGTATCAACAGTCCTGGCGGTAGCCCTGTTCAGGCTGGGTATGTCTATGATGAGATTGTTCGGCTCCGTGCTCTATACCCTGAAAAAGAGGTGATGGCCGTTATTACCGATATTGGTGCCAGTGGCGGTTACTACCTAGCCAGTGCTGCCGATGCTATTTATGCAGATAAAGCCAGTTTGGTCGGCTCTATTGGTGTCATTTCCAGCGGATTTGGTTTTGTCGATTTGATGGAGAAGCTAGGGGTTGAGCGCCGCGCTCTTACCGCCGGTGATAGCAAAGCGCTGCTGGATCCTTTCCAACCTCTCTCTGATCAACAGAAGCGCTTTTGGCAATCCGTGCTGGATACCACGCATCAACAGTTCATTGAAGCGGTTAAGAAGGGCAGGGGAGATCGTCTTGCCGATAACCCTGAGTTGTTCTCTGGGCTTCTCTGGACCGGCGAACAGGCGGTTGATTTGGGGCTGATTGATGGACTAGGAAGTGCTAGTTCGGTGGCTCGCGAACAGTTCAATACGGATCACCTAATCGATTACAGTTATCGTCCAAACGCGGTTGAACGTTTGGCAGAGCGATTAGGCGTTGGAGTTGCCAGTCAGGTCATGAATACACTGGGTATTACTGGGGCTGTCGAGCTTAAATAAATTTGATATAGACAGGGCCCGCTCAGCGGGCTCTACTTTAGAAGCGGGTTGATGCCCGCTTCTAGTAATAGACGGGTCAAACCGATTAGGGGTAAGCCAATCAATGTGTTGGGGTCTTTGCTCTTAATCGATTCAAACAGAGTGATACCTAACCCTTCACACTTAAAGCTGCCAGCACAATCCAGTGGTTGTTCCTGCTCAATGTAAGCCAATATTTCTGCTTCTGTCAGGTCTCTAAACGCCACAATAACCTCTTCAAGATACTCTTTAGTCTCTTCAGTTTGGCTATTAAAAAGTGTTAAAGAGGTTATAAAACAAACTTGCCGGCCACTACACAATGTGAGCTGTGCGATTGCTCTCTCTTTGCTTAAGGGTTTGCCCAAGATAAGCCCGTCTAAAGTGGCCAGTTGATCCGATCCGATGATCCAGTGTGCTGGAAATGCTTGAGCCAGTGCCTTGGCTTTTAGTTTGGCTAATCGCGAGGCGCACTCCTGAGGCGACTCACCAGAAATGGGTGTTTCGTCTATGTCGGGAGAGGCGTGTTCAAACTCTCTCAAAATGCGAGTTAATAGTTCTCGACGATATTTTGAACTTGAGGCTAGAACGATCGGAAATTCGTGGTTTTGCATCAATACTTCACTGCGAATTTATACAGATTGGGCTTTTGTCAGTAAAAGAGCCTCTAACCTAACAAATATCATCAATTAATGGCATATATTCCTTTACAGTTGGGCTCCATATCCCTAGAATTGCGCGCTTATGTCGAACGGCCCTCTTCCGAAAAAAGTCGACCCTCGGAAACTAGCCGAGCGGGAAGCAGTTTTAACAGGCACAGTTGCACTGCAATCTATGCCTCAGCTCTGCTCTTTGCTGGTGAATCCTTGTGGTGACGTCAATGTAGAACTGGCCTTTGCCCTTGATGAGCAAAAGCTAAGAACTGTGACCGGACAAGCGAACGTTGAAGTTCAGCAACAGTGTCAGCGTTGCTTGGAGCCAGTGACATTACAATTGGAAGCAGAGTTTAGTTTAGCCGTTGTGTTAAACGAAGAGCAGGCCAAGAATTTGCCCCGTTACTATGATCCTCTACTTTTAGAGGATGATGTTAATCTCGCAGAATTGGTCGAAGAAGAGATAATACTGAGCTTACCAGCCGTCTGTTATCATGATGACTGTTCAGTAAAAACTTCCTTCGGCGAAGACGAGATGCCGGCGGAGCAAATTGAAAAACCGAATCCATTTAGTGTGCTAGCGAGCCTCAAGAAGTAGCGCTAGTAAAGTAAGATCCAGGAGTAAAAACCATGGCAGTACAACAGAACAAAAAGTCTCGTTCACGTCGCGATATGCGCCGTTCACACGATGCACTTAGCAACCCAACTCTATCAGTTGAACAAACGACTGGTGAGACTCACCGTCGTCACCACATGACTGCTGACGGTTTCTACCGCGGTCGTCAGGTTGTTGCAAAAGGCGACGAGTAAAACGTAGCCGTGCAACACCAGTATTGCATCGCTGTTGATGCAATGGGCGGGGACTTCGGTCCCCGTATTACTGTCGAGGCTTCCCTCGCAGTTCTTAAAGATCACCCTGATCTATCGATCACCCTTTTTGGTGATCAAGAGCAAATCGCTCCTTACCTCCCTAAAGAGTCTCAACCGAATTTATCTGTCGCTCATGCTCCGTCTGTTATTGCGTCTAATATGAGAGTTATGTCGGCGCTTCGCGAGGGGTCAGACAGCTCCATGCAGTTGGCTCTAGACAGGCTTGCATCCGGTTCAGCTTGTGCCGTTGTCAGTGCGGGTAATACAGGTGCCTTAATGGCCTTGGCAAGACGCACGTTGGGAATGATTCCAGGAATCGATCGTCCCGCTATTTCAGCGGCTATGCCGACCTTGAAAGGTGACTGCCAGGTAGTCGATTTAGGTGCTAACTTGGACTCCTCACCAGAGATGCTAAAGCAGTTTGCTGTATTGGGGCGTGCATTGGTTCGTGTAACGACAGGTAGAGACCCTAAAGTTGGGCTGCTCAATGTTGGGTCCGAAGAGACCAAAGGCAACGAAACCCTTCGCGAGGCGAGCGCTCAAATAGCTGAGTTGTCAGACATCAACTACATTGGCTTTGTCGAAGGTGCTGATCTGTTCGTTGGTGAAGCGGACCTCATAGTCTGTGACGGCTTGGTTGGTAATGTCGCATTAAAGAGTAGCGAAGGGGTGGCTAAGTTATTGGCCCATCGACTGCGTCAGGTATTTGCCAGTTCACTCTACACTAGGGTCGTAGCTTGGTTTGCTCGCCCGATGCTCAATACCTTGATTAAGTCGCTCGATGCAGGTCAAAGAAATGGTGCTCTCTTTTTGGGTTTAAATGGTCTAGTGGTGAAAAGTCATGGGGCGGCTAAAGTGAATGACTTTAAAGCGGCATTGGAAAATACACTGGAGATGCTGAAGTCGGATCTGCCTCAACAGTTGGCAGCTCAAGTTGCTCGCGACCTAAACTGTTCCCCATAAGGGTTCAGATATTACAAATATGATGTAAACTCCGTCATAGGATTTTTAAGGGGCCAATCCCCGCTAGTCAATCGAGGACAACATGTCTCAATCACTTGCATTGGTCTTTCCAGGCCAAGGTTCACAATCACTCGGTATGCTGGGTGATCTAGCTGCACAACATTCTACTATTACTGATACATTCAAAGAGGCTTCTGATGCATTAGGTCAGGACCTTTGGACGATTGCTCAAGAAGGGCCTGAAGCGGTTCTTAATAGTACTGAAAATACACAGCCCGTTCTGCTCACATCCAGTGTCGCGCTATGGCGTTTGTGGCAACAGCAGGGTGGTGAAGCACCATCGGTTGTAGCAGGGCACTCTTTAGGTGAGTACTCTGCTCTGGTCTGCACGGGTGCCTTATCCCTGGCTGACGGTGTGCGCTTAGTTCGACTTCGTGGCGAGCTAATGCAGGCTGCAGTGCCTGCTGGTACCGGTGCGATGGCGGCTATTCTGGGTTTAGAGGATGCGGCCGTTGTGGCAGCCTGTGAGCAAGCTGCTCAGGGGGCTGTGGTCTCTGCGGTTAACTTCAACTGTCCTGGACAGGTGGTTATTGCAGGTGAGAAAGCTGCTGTTGAGCGTGGCGTTGAGGCCTGTAAAGAAGCTGGTGCCAAACGTGCGGTTGAGCTTCCGGTATCGGTACCTTCCCACTGTGCATTGATGCAGCCCGCGGCAGAAAAGCTAGCTGAAGCATTAACTGAAATCGATATTTCATTGCCCACCATTAAGGTCATTCACAACGTTAACGCATCGACTTGTGAGGATGTGGCGGAATTACGTGACCTACTTGTTCAGCAACTCTATAGCCCAGTTCGCTGGACCGAGAGTGTTCAGGCGATGCTGGCATTAGGTGTCGATCGAACCGTTGAGTGTGGCCCAAGTAAAGTACTGTCAGGTCTTAATAAGAAAGTCGATCGTGCACTAACCGTTTTGAATATTGGTGATTCAGCGGGCCTTGAAAAAGCCCTTGAAGCACAAAATAGCTAAGGAATAAAAGATGAGTTTAGAAAATAAGGTTGCGCTAGTAAC
>JAAZVX010000076.1 GCA_018623095.1 Marinobacterium sp.
GGGTGCTCAGGGATCGGTTTTTTGCGGTCCGCTTCAAACAGACCTTGTGCTTGTAATTTTAGCTTTAACTTCTCGAATAGAATCTGGAGTTGACCTTGGCCATCTTGCTCCATGGCGCTACAGATCATCTGATAGTCACCACGCCCCTCGTATAGGCTGACACGGCCTGTGACCACCACTTGATCACCCTCTTTAGGTGCAAAATTCACTCGCTGGTTATTGCCACGAAACATGGCGCATCGAACTTGAGCCTTCTGATCCTTCAGCGTGAAGTACCAGTGACCGCTGCTAGGTCTGGCTAAATTGCTAATCTCGCCGACCACTCTGATCGAGAGAAAAGAGTTCTCCAGCAGTGATTTAACCTGCTTATTTAACTCGCTGACAGCAATGGCAGCTCGGTTTTGGGACGTTTGAAAATTCATACGCCCATGCTAGCGGTTGTTCTCTTTCTTTAACAGTAAAAATCGTATTGTGCAGCGCCGAAAAAAGGGTGAAAAATGACGCCATAAAGGTCGACTTTAGATTGATAAAAAAGGCGGTTTTTAGTAATATATTACCCTAATTTTTTGCCCATTTAGACAGGTTTTTTAGAATGTTACGAATTGTTGAAGAGGCTTTGACCTTTGATGATGTCCTTCTCGTTCCCGCTTATTCAGAGGTGTTGCCGAACGCAGTTAGTTTGAAAACGCGTCTAACTAAGGGTATCGAGCTTAATATGCCACTGGTCTCAGCGGCGATGGATACTGTGACTGAGTCTCGTCTTGCAATTGCCATGGCCCAAGAGGGTGGCATCGGTATCATTCACAAAAACCTCACTATCGAGCAGCAAGCTGATAACGTTCGTCGTGTTAAGAAGTTTGAGGCCGGTGTTGTTACTGACCCAGTCACTTGTCAGCCGACGACAACGGTTCGTGAAATCATCGCACTATCTCGTGATGTGGGCTTTTCTGGTTTTCCTGTTGTCGATAAGGGTGACTTGGTTGGTATCGTCACTAGCCGTGATGTTCGTTTCGAAGAGAACCTAGATACTCCTGTATCTAACATCATGACGCCAAAAGAGCGCTTGGTCACTGTCGGTGAAAAGGCGACACACACTGAAATTTCAGAACTTTTGCGTAAACACCGTATCGAGAAACTTCTTACAGTGAATGAGCAGTTTCAGTTGACTGGTATGGTCACCGTTAAAGACATGAACAAAGCTCAGGCTTACCCGAATGCGGCAAAAGATTCACAAGGTCGTCTTCTAGTAGGTGCTGCTGTAGGTACCGGTGCTGATACTGAAGATCGTGTAGCCGCACTTGCTGAAGCGGGTGCAGACGTGATTGTAGTTGATACGGCACACGGACACTCTAAAGGCGTTATTGATCGCGTACGTTGGGTGAAGCAGAACTTCCCAGATGTTCAAGTGATCGGCGGTAATATCGCGACGGCTGATGCAGCGATCGCATTGGCTGACGCCGGTGCAGATGGTGTGAAAGTTGGTATCGGTCCTGGCTCTATCTGTACGACTCGAATCGTTGCAGGTATTGGTGTACCACAGATTAGTGCTGTCGCGAATGTCGCGGCCGCAATGGCTGAACGAGGCGTTCCGCTAATCGCCGATGGTGGTATCCGTTTCTCAGGCGATATTTCCAAAGCAATCGTCGCAGGTGCTTCTGCTGTCATGGTGGGTTCTATGCTGGCTGGTACCGATGAAGCGCCAGGTGAAGTTGAGCTGTTCCAAGGTCGAGCGTTTAAGTCCTACCGTGGTATGGGTTCATTGGGCGCGATGTCAGGTTCGACAGGCTCTTCAGATCGTTACTTTCAAGATGCAAAAGCGGGTGAAGATAAGCTTGTTCCAGAAGGCATCGAGGGTCGTGTTCCGTCGAAAGGTCCCCTGGCTGGTGTGGTTCATCAGTTGATGGGTGGCCTACGTGCTTCGATGGGTTACACCGGCTCGGCTGACATCGATACCATGCGAACCAAACCAGAGTTTGTTCGCATTACCAATGCCGGTATGAGCGAAAGCCATGTGCACGATGTGAGCATTACAAAAGAGGCACCGAACTACCGCGTCGGTTAAGACTCGGTTGTTAGATATTCAGTGGGGTAACTCAGGTTGCCCCATTTTTAGTTTTAAGGGCAACTTGCCCTCAGTTGGAATCAGAAAGAAATGAGCCAAGATATCCATTCGCAACGCATACTAATTCTAGATTTTGGATCGCAGTACACTCAGCTAATCGCACGTCGGGTTCGTGAGATCGGTGTGTATTCTGAAATTCATGCTTGGGACATGGACGAAGCTGATATTCGTGCGTTCAATCCAAAGGGTATTATTCTCGCAGGTGGCCCAGAGTCGGTAACTGAGTTGGATTCACCACGCGCTCCAGAGGTTGTTTTTGACTTAGGTGTCCCTGTGTTGGGTATCTGTTACGGCATGCAAACCATGGCGGAACAGCTCGGCGGTAAGGTGGCCTCTTCGGATGAGCGTGAGTTTGGTTATGCGCGTGTGCGTTTGATGGATAACGCAAGCCGCCTGCTCGAGGGTATCGAAGATCATATGGCCAACAACGGCGTGATGTCTCTGGATGTCTGGATGAGCCACGGTGATAAGGTGGTCGAGCTACCCGATGGTTTCTCAATCATCGCGGCGACAGAGTCTGCACCGATTGCAGCGATGTGTGATCCAGCTCGTCAACTTTTCGGCGTTCAGTTCCACCCTGAGGTTACTCACACTAAACAGGGTCTTCGCATTCTTGAGCGTTTCGTTCGTGAGATCTGTGGTACAGAAGCGCTTTGGACTCCCGCTAACATCATTTCGGATCTTGTTGAGCGCGTTCAAGCTCAGGTTGGCGGCAATAAAGTGTTGCTAGGCCTGTCGGGCGGTGTGGATTCGTCTGTCGTGGCTGCTCTTCTTCATAAGGCGATTGGCGATCAATTGACCTGTGTCTTTGTTGATAATGGCCTTCTGCGTAAAAACGAAGGCGATCAGGTGATGGAGATGTTTGCGAACAACATGGGTGTTCGTGTTATTCGCTCTGACTCAGAAGCGTTATTCTTGGACCGCCTTGAGGGTGAAGCGGACCCAGAGAAGAAGCGTAAAATTATCGGTAATACTTTCATCGAAGTGTTTGATAATGAAGCCGCTAAACTGACTGACTGCCGCTTCTTGGCTCAGGGTACTATTTACCCTGACGTGATCGAGTCAGCCGCTTCGAAAACCGGCAAGGCCCACGTAATCAAGTCACACCATAACGTCGGCGGTCTGCCAGAAGATATGGCATTTGAGTTGGTTGAGCCGCTTCGCGAGTTATTTAAAGATGAAGTCCGTAAGATCGGTCTAGAGCTGGGTCTACCCTACGATATGGTTTACCGCCACCCATTCCCAGGGCCGGGTCTTGGTGTTCGTATTCTGGGTGAAGTTAAGAAAGAGTATGCGGATATTCTGCGTGAAGCGGATGCGATCTTTATCGAAGAGCTTCACAAAGCTGATTGGTACCACAAAACGAGTCAAGCCTTCGCCGTATTCCTCCCTGTTAAGTCAGTCGGTGTTGTGGGTGATGGTCGTCGCTACGAGTGGGTGATTGCGATTCGTGCCGTTGAAACGATCGACTTTATGACCGCTCGCTGGGCGCATCTACCTTACGAACTGCTTGAGACAGTGTCAGGACGCATCATCAACGAGATTCCTCAGGTCTCACGTGTAACCTACGATGTGTCAAGCAAACCACCAGCAACTATCGAGTGGGAATAATTTATGTTTCTTCTAACTTCGGGGGTTTTTCTCTGGTCATTAGCGCACCTGCTCAAGCGCATAGCGCCCTCTTTTAGAGCCTCCTTGGGAAACCTAGGAAAGGGTCTGGTTGCGATTGCGGTTCTGATCTCTGTTTTGATGATGGTGTTCGGTTACCAACAGGTTGAGACGACTCATTATTGGGGTCGCCATCCAGCGATGGTTGGCATCAATAACCTTTTGATGCTGTTGGCGGTCTACCTAATGGTCGTCTCAGTTGTTAAAAGTGCGCTAGCTAACCGTGTACGCCACCTTCAGCTCAGCGCTGTCAAAGCATGGGCAATCGCTCATTTGATGGTTAATGGTGACAGTGCCTCCTTTGTTCTTTTCGGTGGTCTGCTTGTGTGGGCGGTGATCAGTGTCATACTCGTTAACAAAGCCGGTAAGCCAGAACTTGAGAAGCGTCCGATAAGCCTGGTTCGCGAGCTGATCTCTGCCATCGTCACAGCCGTTCTGTTTGGCGCCATCGCAATGGCTCATATGAAACTGGGATATCCAGTTTTTGGCTAGCACAGGCTTGAGTAGTTAGGTGTGAATGCTTTGAAACCGTTAATGATTGGCTACGCAGTATTAATGTTTTCAATGCTGCTTCAGTTCCAGATTATTTGGCCTGCTGAAGCTATACTACTGTCACACTGGTCCGAAGGGCCTGCGAGTCTTCTTTTTCTTCCCCACGGGATTAAAGCGCTATTGATCGTATTGGTCGGGCCGATCGCGGTTTTACCGATCGCCTTAGCTCATTTAACGACCGATATGCTTATCGGAGTGGATGTTGATAGGATTTTCTTCTCAGCGTTTATTAGCTCGGTCGTCATGTTGATACCGGTGTTGATGTTTAATTACGTTTCCCAACGCTCACTCTTCTCTGGCGTTATGGGGTTTGGGTTCTCACTACCTCAAGTGGGTAGACTGACCTTCTCGATTGGTTTGATTGCTGCGATTCTTAATGCCTTGGCGAATGCAGCCTGGTACAGCGACAGCGGTATAACGCTTTTGGCGTTTCGATATTTAACCGGTGATCTTTTGGGTATTCTCGTGGCGCTTCTGCTTTGGGGGTTGCTCTCTCGATTTGTTCGTAAATCGCTCGTTTAGCCATGCTGCAAATTACTTTATTTGTTCTATTGTCAGTTGGATTGGTTATCCAATATGAGGTGATCTTTCCGTTAGAGTCCTATTTAGTGCCTGCCTCGTCGGCTAGCTTCTTTTACGTTCCGCATGGTCTGAAGGTCATTATGGTGGTGTTATCGGGTTACCGAGCGCTTCTACCGATTTTTACGGCCCACCTTTTGGCCTATGTGATATGGGCGGTTCCGACACCGTCGATCGCTTTGGATGCCCTGGTCAGTACACTGGTTGTGTTTATCCCGTTGGTGATTTGGAACTTCAATCGACTCGCGCCTCTGTTTGCACCTCTGCCTATTGCTGATGAATCTAAGGTGGTTCTATTTAGGATTGTATTAGCCGTTGCGTTTGTCTCATCACTGTTTAATGCACTATTGCACACTCTGCTGTTCGATGATGAGCCGATCGGATTATTGTCGTTTAGATTCATGACAGGTGACATGCTAGGGACTCTGTTCGTGTTGACTCTGCTCTTGCTGGTAAAAAAGCGCCTCGTGAGTCTTATGAAAAAGCGTATGAGCTGACTTCTTAGTCAATTTTGTATTGTGGAATACCTTAGTTGATTGCTAGGTCTAATTAGTCTGCTATACTAGACCATGAATCAGCAGTATAAGGCCTGCATAAGGCTTTAACCGCATAAATATATACAGGTACACCATATGAGCACGTTGAAATTTTACCTCGGTCTGATCAAACTGATCGACTCTACTTCGAAAGAGTTAGGACTTGATTCGTTGACGGATTCGGATCGTCAAGTTCTTAACATGCTTTGGGAAGTGGCTGACCAAAACAGTGCAAGAGCGTCCCTAAGCTACGATGTTTTTGCAGAGTCTGCGCTCGCAAAAGGGATTAAAGTCTCACGCTCGCAGTTTTTTAAGTCTCTGAAAAAGCTTGAAGATGTTGAGCTGATTAAGCGTGTTGAAGGGCCTCGAAGCTCTACTTACCAGTTAAAAGCTGAGTAATGACAAACTAGTCACAACACGTTCAAAAAGCTGCACTTTGTGCGGCTTTTTTGTTTTTTAGGTGCGGGTTACCATATCCCTTTAACCACTTGGAGCGAGCTGTGGACGATCAGTATTGGATGAGACAGGCACTTGAACTTGCGGCACAGGCA
>JAAZVX010000017.1 GCA_018623095.1 Marinobacterium sp.
TCTGCCCATAGTGGCGTATGACTCAGACTGATAAACAACACGCACAGTCTCTTCATCTGCTAGCCAAGCGGCTTGACCATCTGGGTAACCGGTTAGAGCTAAGCCTGTTTTAGCATCGACTTCACCCACGGTTGCCAGTGCTTTGAAGTCGGCAAAAGGGAAATTGGTATTAGCGCTTTCACCATCTTTCAATTCAGTGGTAGCTAATCCAGCTTCTGCAATTAGAGCAGTCGTTTGACCGATGGTTTTACTTCCATGACCGCCAGCAATTGCATGACCAGTTGCCATTGTCATTGATGCTGCTACAACAGCAAAAGTGAGCTTGTTCAGTTTCATACTAACTCCGATGAGAATTGGTTTGATCTTACGGAAATTAGATTAAGCAAGTTATGTTACGGAAAATCGTCACTATTATTTAAATTATATGAAACGAAAAAGCCCCAAGAATTTAGCATTCTTGGGGCTTTTTTGGCTCGGTTCAAAATTAACCAAATCGGCCAGTAATATAGTCTTGTGTCAGCTGGTGTGATGGGTTGGTGAAGATCTGTTCAGTATTACCTACCTCAATCAAATCACCCAGGTGGAAATAAGCTGTACGATCAGAGACGCGCGCCGCCTGTTGCATTGAGTGCGTGACGATAACGATGGTGTACTGACTCTTCAGCTCTTCAATCAACTCCTCAACCTTTGCTGTCGCAATTGGGTCCAGTGCAGAACAGGGTTCATCCATCAGAATCACCTCTGGGCTTACCGCAATTGCGCGTGCGATACATAGACGCTGCTGCTGGCCGCCTGATAATCCTGTACCTGGTTGATCTAGACGATCTTTAACTTCGTTCCAAAGGCCCGCTTTCTCTAGTGCTGACTCAACGATGTCGTCCAACTCGCTTTTGCTTTTCGTTAAGCCATGAATGCGAGGGCCGTAAGCGATGTTATCGTAGATCGATTTAGGGAATGGATTTGGCTTTTGGAAAACCATACCGACACGGGCACGAAGGGGTACCACATCGACTGAAGGGGCATAAATATCTTCGCCATCCAGTGAGATAGTGCCTTCGACACGACAGATGTCGATTGTATCGTTCATACGGTTCAAGGTACGAAGGAAGGTTGATTTACCGCAGCCAGATGGACCGATGAACGCGATGACTTCTTGCTCACCAATATCGATGGTGACATCTTTGATGGCGTGTTTGTCGCCGTAGTAAACGTCAACATTACGAGCAGTCATGCGCGGGTTATCAACAAACACATTACCCGTCGTTTTGATATTACTGTTTTCCATCTTCTTGTCCGTTGAATTGTTTAAGTCGTTAGATTGGTTCATGTTATCGCTTACCAGCGACGCTCTAGCTTCTTACGAAGCATGATTGCAGCAGCGTTCATAGTGATAAGGAAGGCCAGTAGCACAATAATTGCTGCACTGGTTTTCTGAATAAACATACGTTCTGCAAAGTCAGCCCACATAAAGATTTGAACCGGTAATACCGTCGCAGGGTCGGTAAATCCACCAGGAATATCGACAATGAAGGCGACCATACCGATCATCAACAATGGTGCGGTCTCACCGAGTGCTTGTGCCATGCCAATGATGGTGCCTGTTAGCATGCCCGGCATCGCTAACGGAAGCACATGGTGGAATATGGTCTGCATTTTTGACGCGCCAATACCCAATGCGGCATCACGAATACTCGGCGGTACTGCACGAATCGCCGCGCGCGAGGAGATGATAATCGTCGGCAGAGTCATTAGTGCCAGTACGATACCGCCCACTAGCGGAATAGATCGTGGCATACCAAAGGTGACGATGAAGATCGCCAAGCCCATGATACCAAATACCACTGAAGGCACCGCTGCTAGGTTGTTTATGTTGATCTCAATCATCTCAGTCCAACGGTTTTTTGGAGCAATTTCTTCAAGATAAACCGCTGCAGCAACACCCAATGGAAAGGCGATGCTGACACAGATAGCCAACGTCAGTAGCGATCCGAAAAGCGCTCCTTTAATACCGGCCATTTCAGCATCACGAGACGCCGAACCGAAGAAGAGGTAGTCGCTTAGCTCGTAGCTGATTAAACCAGCCTCTTGCCACTTGTCTACGATCTCGATTGTGAAGTCGTTGATGCGACGATCCTTTTCTGCGGTCTCACGTTTTATGAATCCACGTAGGAACGAGTCGATATCATCATCAACAGCAAACTTAATCGTTTGCGTCGTGCCCATCAGCTCAGGATTCGCCTTTACGAATTCGATTAGGCGTTGTGACCCCCCTGAAGAGACCATCTTACGTAGGGTTTTTTTGGTTTTTCGGCCACCCTCTTCCCCAATAGAGGCGAGTGAAGCTTCCAAAATGATTTTGTCGGCATCGCCTGAGAAGAGCGAGGCATCTGACATATCACCCTGCGGGTCAAGGCGCGCTTTGTCCAATACCACATCTAGCTGAACGTAGTGCTGGAACATGCCAGGTAGGCCTTTAGTTAAGATTCCCGAGAACAGAATGACTAGGAATGTTAACGCTAGAACGACGGCGGATAAGCCCATCAGACGGAAGCGTTTCTCTTTCTTACGACGTTGTTTCAGTGACGCTTCAACGCGCGCAGTCGCCTCTTGAGGTGAGAGGCCCTTGAATGCCTTGTTAGTCATATTGTTCCCTGTACTTCTTAACAATTTGAAGGGCGAAGAAGTTTAGACCTAAAGTCAAAATAATCAGCATCGTAGATAGCGCAAATGCCGATAGTGTTTTCGCCGACTCAAACTCTTGGTCACCGACCAGAATTGTAACGATCTGAGATGTCACTGTTGTGACAGCATCGAGTGGGTTGAACGAAAGGTTGGCAGCAAGACCTGCAGCCATCACAACGATCATGGTCTCACCCACTGCACGAGAGACCGCAAGTATGACGGCTGCGACAATACCCGGTAGTGCCGCAGGTAGAACGACTTGGCGAGTCGTCTCGCTCTTAGTAGAGCCCAATCCGTATGCTGCGTCGCGAAGTGATTGAGGCACTGCATTGATAACGTCATCTGAAAGTGAGGAGACAAATGGGATGATCATCACGCCCATTACTAGACCCGCTGCGAGTGCTGATTCAGACGCAACGGTCAGGCCTAGTGATTCGCCAAACCCTTTGATCGCTGGCGCAACCGTGAGTGCAGCGAAGAAGCCGTACACAACGGTGGGCACACCTGCAAGAATTTCAAGAAGCGGTTTAACAGTCGAGCGCACTTTAGGTGACGCATACTCCGCTAGGTACACAGCACTTGCCAAGCCAACTGGTACGGCAACGATGATCGCAATAGCGGAGATCAATAGGGTACCCGCGAACATTGGTAGCATACCGTATTTGGCTTCACCGCCACCCGATCCTGCGCGCTCTGCGCCTTCGAATTGAGGATTCCACTCAGTACCAAAGATGAAGTCTGTTGGAGGAACCAATTGGAAGAATCGAATGGTTTCAAACAGTACAGAGAGTACGATACCGATGGTTGTTAGAATCGCGATGGTTGATGCTGCAATCAAACCATATGAGATCAGTTTTTCTACACCGTTTCGTGCACGAAAATCGGTATCGATCTGTCGGTAAGCGATTAAACCACACACAGTTGCTAGGCCTAATACTACGGCTGACTTCAGCATCGTAGAGGTTGCAGCCCAGCCAATCCACGCTTCCCCGGCTTGCAGTACCCAAGCCTCGGGTTCGCCAAAACGTATGCCTGCGACGATGTTTTCGACCTTTGCGAGCGCCACAATGGCTTGTGAACCACCGGCAGCAAGGATTTCAGGAGGATAGAAATCACGCACCCAGCTCTGGAATAGCTGAATATCGATGATAGACCAGAGAATCAGTACGACGACCGCTGGGAAGAAGGCTAACGAGCCGGCCCAAAGGCCATAGTAGTTTGGAAGTGAGTGGAATACTTTACCTTTGGAACGTGCGGTTTTAACCGTCATGTTGCCAGCAAAATAAAAGGCCACCCCGATCGCAACAAGTAAAATTAGTAGTGTTGAGAGCGTCATTTCTATGTCCTAGACGTTGAAAAATCCGGCCTGCTTACACAGGCCGGATCGAAGTATATCAGACTATCTGATTACTTTAGAGCGTCTGCAGTAAGAACTGGCAGTGCTGTCATGCGTGCAGCCATCTCTTCACGTTCTGCAGTTGGCAGTGGGATCATGCCAGCGTCCGCTAGGATGCCATCTTCGTCCCAGTGTTTAGTCCACTCAGTCATGTACTCAGAAATGCCTGGTACAACACCAACGTGCTGGTGCTTAACGTACATGAACAGTGCGCGTGATGCTTTGTAAGAACCGTCAGCAATCGCCTCGAATGTTGGAGCTACGCCGTCCAGTTTAGCACCCTGAAGAGTGTCAGAGTTCTGATCTAGGTATGAGAAACCGAAGATACCGAAAGTTGCAGTGTCTTCTTGTAGCTTCTGCACAATTAGGTTGTCTTGCTCGCCCGCTTCGATGTAAGCACCGTCAGTACGCATTGCGCGACAAGTTTTCGCTTTTTTACCTGCAGCTTTTAGAGCCGCTTTCATCTCATCGTCTTTCTTACAGAATGCTTTCTCGTTGATGATTTCAGCGAATGATGCGCGAGTACCAGAAGTCGTTGGTGGGCCGTAGACACGAATCGCAACATTTGGAAGAGCAGGGTTGATCTCGTTCCAAGTTTTGTATGGGTTATCAACTAGCTCACCGTTGACCGCCACTTTAGCAGTTAGGGCTTTACCTAGGTCAGATCGAGAGATGTTTAGCTGTGGAGCTTCTTTAGAGTTAGCAAATACGATGCCGTCGTAGCCGACTTTGATCTCAGTGATCTTTACGCCGTTTGCGTCACAGTACTCTAGTTCGCCTGTCTTCATGCGTGAAGAAGCGTTACCGATATCGATGAACTCAGTACCGATGCCGTCACAAACGCCTTTTTTACCAACAGAAGAACCGCCTGACTCAACAACCGGTGTATTGAACGCTGGGTTACGACCTAGACGCTCAGCAACGATTGTTGCGAATGGAAGAACGGTCGATGAACCAGCGATGCTCACGTTATCACGAGCCATTGCTGGAGTGCTCATTAGAGCGGCTACTGTAGCAGCAGCTGTAGCAACACGTAGGAACATATTTGTAACTCCTTAAAGTTTTAAAAATATTCGAACAATCACAGTGTGTGTTTGAACTTGGGAGTATTAAAACTTTATTTTATTACAGCATTGTTACAAAGGTGTAATTTTTTAAATTAGGTTCATTCACAGTGTTGTTAAATTAGCAAAACCAACGACCAGCCATTTGGTGCCTTCATAGTCGAAGTTCACTTGTACTCGGGCTTTCGGGCCGGATCCCTCAAAGTTAATGACCATACCATCGCCAAATTTAGGGTGATTGACGCGTTGTCCTAGACTGAGTTGCGTATCGGGTACTTCACTGGCAAAGGCGCTCTTTGGCGTGAAGCTGACCTCATTATCCGAGCCGCTGGAGAGTGGTCGGCGAACGCTGGCATTTAGGCGTACCTCTTCTACTAACTCCAATGGAATCTCTTGAATAAAGCGTGAAGGGCGGTTGTAGTTGTCTTGGCCATGCAAACGACGGGACTCTGCGTAAGTGATGTAAAGCTTTTGCATGGCACGAGTGATGCCTACGTAACAGAGACGGCGTTCCTCCTCTAAACGGCCGGGCTCTTCTGCAGACATGCTGTGTGGGAAGAGACCTTCCTCCATGCCGCAAAGGAAGACCAGTGGGAACTCCAAGCCTTTCGCCGAGTGCAGTGTCATCAGTTGTACACTGTCGGTATTGGGGTCCGCTTGCGATTCGCCGGCGTCCAGCGCAGCCTGATCAAGGAAAGCAGCTAATACCGATGGGAACTCTGGATTCTCCTCTTGGGACCACTGCTGCTCAAACTGACGCGCTGCAGTCACTAGCTCTTCTAAGTTTTCGATGCGTGACTGGGCTTTTTCACCTTTCTCTTTTTCATGGTGAGCAATCAGCCCAGAGAAGCGAATGGTGTGCTCTGTCCGCTCTTGCAGTGATGCCTCTTCGGTATCAACCGTCAGTTGATTGACCAGATCTAAGAATCCCTGTAGCGCATTTCCAGCACGTGCCGGCAGTTTCTTATGTTCGATGATCTCGTTGGCAGCGCGCCACATTGAGATACCTTGGCTGCGCGCGTAGTCGCGAACCTCTTCAATGGTACGCGAACCGATACCTCGGGTTGGCACGTTAATGACGCGTTCCATCGCGGTATCGTCATCGCGGTTGGCTATAAGGCGCAGGTAGGCGAGCGCATTTTTAATCTCTAAACGCTCGTAAAATCGTTGGCCACCATAAATGCGGTACGGAATAGCCGCACGAATCAGCATCTCCTCAAGAACACGAGACTGTGCGTTGGAACGGTAGAGAATGGCGCTCTCATCACGGCGATTACCATCCGATACCCACTGTGCAATGCGATCAACAATAAAGCGCGCTTCATCCTGTTCATTAAAAGCGGCATAGAGGCTGATCGGGTCGCCTTGATTGCCCTCTGTCCACAGCTCTTTACCTAGTCGTCCAAAGTTGTTGCGAATGACGGCATTGGCCGCAGACAGAATGTTGTCTGTCGAGCGGTAGTTCTGCTCGAGTTTGATGGTCTTCAGTCCACCAAAATGTGCCTCAAGGTTTTGAATATTCTCAATACGGGCGCCACGCCAACCGTAAATTGACTGATCGTCGTCGCCCACGGCCATCAGTTTGTGTTCACCTTGGCAAAGCAGACGCAGCCAAGCGTACTGAATGGCATTAGTATCTTGGAACTCGTCTACCAAGACGTAACGGAATCGCTCTCTGTAGTGCTGTAGCAGCTGTGGGTTTTTGTCGCGCAGCAGTTCAAGGCAGCGCAGTAGGAGTTCACCAAAATCGATCATACCGCCACGATCACAGGCTTGCTCATACGCCTCATACACTCGTATTAGGGTATCTTGGACTAAGTCCCCTGTACGCTCTAGGTGTTTACTGCGCAGCCCTTCATCTTTTTGTGCATTGATGTACCACTGAATCTGCTTCGGCGGCCAGCGTGAATCGTCTAACCCCATCTCCTTAGAGATGCGCTTTACCAAGCGTAATTGGTCATCGGAGTCCATGATTTGGAAGTTCTCACGCAGCCCCGCCTCTTGCCAGTGCGAGCGAAGCAGTCGGTGCGCCAAGCCGTGGAAGGTGCCGACCCACATGCCATGCACATTGACGTTGAGCAGACTCTCGATACGTCCACGCATCTCTTTAGCCGCTTTATTGGTAAAGGTAACTGCCAATATCGAGTAGGGTGAAATCTGCTCGGCTTCTATTAACCAAGCGATTCTGTGAACCAAGACGCGGGTCTTGCCAGAACCAGCACCCGCCAGTACCAGTAGGTTGCTGATATCCGCGGTAACCGCTTCACGCTGCGCATCGTTGAGGGAGTCGATAATGTGAGTTACATCCATAGTGTCGCACTGCTCAAAAAGAGAAATTACTGAATGGGCGTACAGTATACGCACAATTGTTATTGGAGTCTTGGCATTCCTACGCAGCAAACTTACACTGGGATGATCAATCCACCTTCATAGAGTAGTGAATGCACCTATCCGCTGACCATACCACTGCCCGTTTGGCTGAGTATCAAGCCAACCCTGAAGTCGGGCCTAAGCTGCTCTTTTTCAGCGGTGGCACTGCGTTGAATGGCTTTTCGCAGATACTCAAACGCTACACCCACAACTCTATTCATTTAGTGACCCCCTTCGACTCTGGCGGGAGCTCTGCTGTGCTGCGAAAAGCATTTGATATGCCTGCCGTGGGCGATTTACGTTCCCGCATGATGGCGTTAGCGGACGCTTCACTTGCTGGCCACCCCCAAGTGACGGAGCTGTTTGCTTACCGTCTGCCGACGAATGAATCGCAGTCGGAGCTGCGTGAAAGGGTAGAGGCGATGCAACAAGGTCACGATAAGCGCGTCCAGTCCATTCCAGAGCCAGTCCAGAGCATTATTTGTGATTTTTTAAACTACTTTCTTGAGTCAGTTCCCAAGGACTTTGACTTCAAGCGGGCCAGTATTGGCAATTTGATATTGGCTGGAGGTTACTTAAGCCATAATCGATCATTAGACCCTATTGCTCTGCTGTTCAGTCGTCTGGTCCAGGTAAGAGGCCAGGTGCGCACTGTCACAGATGAGTGTAGTGAACTGAAAGTGACGACGGAGAGTGGGCGACAGGTCATCGGACAGCATCGGATGACAGGTAAGGAGTCTCAACCGTTAAATGAGCGCATCTCGTCACTTGAGTTAGTGCTGCCGCAGGGCTCGGAATCGCATTTGGCGGATCAAGAGAGAGGCTGGATCAATTCAGCGGATCTCATAGTCTTCCCGCCCGGAAGTTTTTACAGCAGTATTTTGGCTAACCTACTCCCTAAAGGTGTGGGTAAAGCGATCATGGATAACCCTGCCAGTAAAGTGTATGTGCCCAATTTAGGCAATGATCCTGAGCAGTTCGGCATGACATTGCAGGAGCAGATTGAGCAGTTGGAACGATTTATTGCTCGAGATGCAGGCGCTGTTTTTGAGGGTAGAGTAGAGCGCTGTATCGATATTTTACTAACCGATTCCACACTGTTAAGTGGAATTGATGCAGAGTTTTTAAATTGGCTAGACAAGCGTGGTATTCAGCTTTTGGATATTGATCTGGCCGATCCTGAACGTTCAGATCGTTACGATGAGACTAAGTTGGCAGAAGCACTGCTGTCCCTGACATAGGCAGCTTGCTGGGTTAGACCAGAAGTCAGACCCATAGATTCCGCACAAGTGTCCTACCTTTGGTCTGACACCACTCTCTCAAATGCAAGAATTCGTTCCTACAGTTGGCTCGGCGATTCAATTCGGTGCATCAGCACCTTCTTAAACTCATCAGGATCTTTCAGTGTCTTATCGCTGCCATTGCCTTGCTCTGCATCGACCCAAGGCTCCAAGCGCGATAACCAAAAGCGCATGGCAGCGGTACGGGTTAGCTGTGGCCAAACCTCAAACTCTTCTGCAGTGAATGGACGAATCGCTGAGTAGGCCTTTATTAGTGCTTGTTCTCGAACGGGATCGATCTGCAAATCCTCGTTAAGACACCAGTCATTCGCCACAATCGCTAAGTCATAGAGCCAGTAAGCGGTGGCCGCATTATAGATATCCAAAATTGCGGTTAGCTTATCTTCATGAAATAAAGCGTTGTCATGGAACAGATCGCCGTGTGTGATTCCCTTCGGCAGATTAGTGTAGGTATCGCGTAGCTCATCAAAACGTGCGACCTCTTCAGAGAGTAGATCACGTGACTCTGGGTCGATGAAAGGAGCGAGTCGTTCGCTCTCTCGGCGCCACCAAAACACCCCTCGGTGTGCCTGACGCTGCAGATAAAAATCATTAGAGGCCTGGTGGTAGTGGGCAAGGGCGGTTCCAATTTGAGCGCAGTGATTCGCGTTTAGCAATTCGCGTTTTAGTGGTGACCCCGGGTATCTAGGTTGAATAATGGCCGGTTTTTTTGAGATCTGTTTCAGGGCAATGCCGTTGCAATCTTCGATGGCATAAGAGACAGGCACATTCCGCTTTGCCAACCAGCTGCCCAGTTCAACAAAAAATGGAACCTCATCTCTACCTAGCTCTTCAAACAGAGTGAGTACATACTCCGCTTGCGAGCCATTTTGCTCGGTCGTTAAGAAATAGTTGGTATTTTCGATACCACCGTCAATGCCTTTAAGTGCCAAGGCTTTGCCAAGATCAAAATCAGCGAGCAGTTTATCGAGGTCGGTGTCAGACACCTGGGTGTATACAGCCATGGTTGGTTCTCATTGATCAGGGGGCTATCTGCTGCTAAAGCTTGGGTGCAGCAGCGCTTTTGTCTATGATTGTGTGCCTTGCTTAAAAATACAATATATATCTTATTATGACCGACACAAAAGCCCCTGTAGTTCTCGTTGATGGCTCCTCTTATCTGTTTCGTGCTTTTTTTGCGTCACAACAGGCCGATTTAAGAACATCCGATGGACGACCAAGCGGTGCGGTGCGACTGGTCACCTCAATGATGCGCAGTCTGCTGAAGAGTTACCCTAACTCCCCTGTGGCGGTCATCTTTGATGCGAAGGGTAAAACCTTTCGTGATGAGATCTATCCCGAATACAAAGCACAGCGTCCCCCGATGCCCGATGATCTGCGTGAGCAAATTGAGCCAGTTCATAAGATTATTAAAGCGATGGGTTTGCCACTGTTAGTGGAAGAGGGTGTCGAAGCGGACGATGTCATTGGAACGCTGGCGCGCCAAGCCGAAGCGCACAACCTAGACGTGGTTATCTCCACGGGCGATAAGGATATGGCGCAGCTGGTTGATGACAAGGTCACGTTGATCAACACCATGACGGATACCAAGATGGATCGTGATGGTGTGGTGGAGAAGTTTGGCATCCCTCCTGAGTTGATCATCGACTATCTGGCGTTGATGGGCGATAAGGTCGATAACATTCCAGGTGTGCCAGGCGTGGGCGAGAAGACGGCTTTGGCGCTTCTGCAGGGTATTGGGGGCATCAGTGACCTCTACCAAAATCTCGATAAGATCGCCGATCTAAGCTTCCGTGGTTCTAAAACCATGGCCAAGAAGCTTGAAGAGCATCGTGAGGCTGCTGAGCTATCGTACCTGTTGGCCACAATTAAAACGGATGTTGAGCTGTCGATCTCCCTATCGGATGTTCACCTTCCGCAACCGGATAACGCATCGCTGATTGAGCTGTTTAAGGATTACGAGTTTCGCTCTTGGGTGGCACTGCTCGAGGGTCCTGATGGAAAAGCGATGCAAGATCCTACAGCGCCCAATGAGCCCGTTGCCCCTAAGCCAAGTGTTGAACGTCACTACGAAACCATTTTGGATCAGGCGACGGCCTCGGCCTGGTTTGCCAGACTGCGTGCCGCAGGCACCTTTGCCTTTGATACTGAGACAACCAGCCTAAATTACATGCAAGCGCAGTTGGTGGGTGTCTCATTCTGTTGTGAGGCGGGCAAGGCAGCTTACTTGCCGCTAGGTCATGATTACGTTGGCGTGCCAGAGCAGGTCGATTTTGATTGGGCGCTGTCTGAGCTTAAATCGCTGCTTGAAGATCCATCACTGAAAAAAGTGGGGCAGCACATCAAGTACGACATGAATGTGTTGGCGCGCTATGGCATCCATGTTCAAGGGGTATCAGCCGATACCATGTTGGAGTCCTATGTGCTCAACAGCACAGCGACCCGCCACGATATGGATAGCTTGGCCAAGTTCTATCTAGACGAGAGCACCATCAGTTTTGAAACCTTGGCAGGTAAAGGTAAAAAACAGCTAACCTTTAATCAGATTGAAATTGAACAGGCCGCCCCTTATGCCGCTGAAGATGCCGATATCACCTGGCGTCTGCACGAGACCTTGCAACAGGCTCTTAATGACGTGCCTTCAGTGAAACCGATTCTGGATGAGATCG
This sequence comes from Marinobacterium sp., assembly GCA_018623095.1. GTDB lineage: Bacteria > Pseudomonadota > Gammaproteobacteria > Pseudomonadales > Balneatricaceae > Marinobacterium_E. Next base: position 11,483 of record JAAZVX010000017.1, read on the forward strand.
AAATCCCACTGATTCCAGTCCTGTCGCGTATTGAGCGTAACGGTGCACTGATTAAATCAGTGATGCTGGCGCAGCAGAGTGCTGAGATTGAACAGCGTCTAAAGGTGCTTGAGAACGATGCATATGAAGCGGCAGGCGAGCCGTTCAACCTTTCGTCACCTAAGCAGCTGCAGACCATTCTGTTTGAAAAGCTGGGGCTGCCGGTGATTAAGAAGACACCAAAAGGCGCACCTTCAACGGCTGAAGAGGTACTGCAAGAGTTAGCGCTGGAGTACCCGCTGCCCAAGCTGATCATTGAGCACCGCGGTCTAACTAAATTGAAATCAACCTACACGGATAAACTGCCAACGATGGTTGATCCCAATACCGGTCGCCTGCACACCTCATATCACCAGGCGGTGACGGCAACTGGACGCCTCTCTTCGACCGACCCTAACCTGCAGAACATTCCGGTTAGAACCGCAGAAGGTCGTCGTATTCGACACGCCTTTGTCGCGCCAGAGGGCTACCGCATGGTGGCGGCCGACTATTCACAGATCGAACTGCGTATTATGGCGCACCTCTCTGGCGATGCGGGTTTGGTCAATGCCTTTGCCAATGGCGATGATATTCACAAAGCTACGGCTGCTGAGGTGTTTAAGGTTTCACCCGATGAGGTGACAACCGATCAGCGCCGCAGTGCGAAAGCGATCAACTTCGGCTTGATCTACGGGATGTCAGCATTTGGTTTGGCAAAACAGTTAGGGACTTCGCGTAAAGAGGCGCAGACCTACATTGAGCACTACTTTGAAACCTACCCAGGTGTGCAGAACTACATGGAGAGCACACGCGACATGGCGCGCGAGCAGGGGTTCGTTGAGACAATTTTTGGTCGTCGTCTCTATTTGCCAGAGATCAATGCCCGAAACCCAATGTTGCGCCAAGGGGCAGAACGGACTGCGATCAACGCGCCGATGCAGGGTACGGCCGCCGATATCATTAAACGCGCCATGTTGGCGGTCGATGCATGGTTATCGGAGAGTGGCTTTGATGCACGCATGATCATGCAGGTGCACGATGAATTGGTATTTGAAGTGGCTGAAGATCAGCTTGATGCATTTAATGAAGAGATTAAACGCCTGATGGAGTCGGCTGCAGAGCTGAGTGTGCCGCTGTTGGTTGAAGTGGGAGTTGGTGATAACTGGGAGCAAGCTCACTAAGATTGCCCCCTTATCAATCCTACTCTTCTTCGAACTGCTCTGGCAGTAGCCAGCTGTCTAAACGATTGCGAAGTTGATCAACCCCAGTTTTCTTCAACGCAGAGAAGACCTGTACGCTGACTTTATCGGCAAGGCGCTCTTTGGTCAGCTTTTTAATTTTCAATAACGTTGACTGTGCAGGTCCGCGTTTTAGCTTGTCGGCTTTGGTGAGCAATATGTGCAGTGGCACACCGGTAGACTCACACCAGTCGATCATCATCTCGTCGAACTCTTTCATCGGGTGGCGGATATCCATCACCAACACAACACCGCGAAGACACTGGCGGCGCTGAAGGTAGTCATCGAGATGCTTTTGCCAGTGCTCTTTCATCGCAATGGGCACCTTCGCATAGCCATAACCTGGTAGGTCGACAATGCGTGCGCCTTCGACGTTTAGATCGAAAAAATTGATCAGCTGAGTTCGGCCTGGTGTTTTTGAGGTGCGCGCTAAGCTGTTCTGATTGGTGAGCGAGTTAATTGCACTCGATTTGCCCGCATTGGAGCGACCAGCAAAGGCAACTTCTGCACCGATATCCTCAGGACATTGACTGAACTTTGCCGCGCTTATAAGAAAACGTGCTGTATTGTAATGAATTTGTTCTAACTCTTCAGTCATATCTGGCCTTTAGTACTATGTCAGTACAGGGTTTATTGGTTTTCGTAATAGGTGATTAGGTTTATAATGCACCGCAATTTTAGCGCTGTCGTCAACTCGTAACCACCAAAAGTGAAAAAAACGAGCGCGTTGAACGGATTCGACGAAGCCAGCACCACTGGTTTCAAACTTTTCAAAGATGAAATGTGGGTAGAGAGCCATGAAAAAAGTATTACTCGGAATGTTGATCAGCTTAGGTCTGGTTAGCGGATCGAACGCGGCAGATGTCGCTCAACTAACGGCTGTTTGTGCTGGCTGTCACGGTGCTGACGGTAACAGCATGGTTGGTAACTTTCCTAAGATTGCAGGCCAGGGTCAGCCGTATCTTCTAAAACAGCTTAAAGAGATCAAGTCTGGTGCACGTGCTATTCCTGAAATGACCGGTCTTCTTGATGCGATGAGCGATGAAGAGCTTAATGCCATTGCTGCTTACTATGCTGGTCAAACGATGGTTGGTGGTCAGGCCGATCCTGAATTGGTTGAGCTTGGTCAGAAGATTTACCGTGCCGGTAACCCAGAGAGTGGCGTAGCAGCGTGTACTGCGTGTCACGGTCCTGCAGGCAAAGGCATCACTTCGGCAGGCTACCCAGCACTAGCGGGTCAGCACGCTCAATACACTGAGAGCACACTTAAGAAGTTCTACTCAGGTGAGCGTAACAACGATCCAAACGCGATGATGCGTACGATCGCTGCTAAAATGAAAGAGGACGAAATGAAAGCGGTAGCCGCTTACATCCAGGGTCTATACGAGTAATCGTATAAACGAGTAAAGAGGCAGCTTCGGCTGCCTTTTTTGATTTCAGCTTCCGTTCAGCCATCACCATTAAGTTAGTTATTAAAGATACTTTCTAAGGAACCAAATCATGCTAAGACGTTCATTTAATCTGTTTGCTGTTGCCGTTCTATCGCTAGGAGCAACGCTTGCTCACGCGTCAGAGTGGAAAGCGGGTGAACACTATACTGTTCTTAAACAGCCTGTACCGACAGCGGATGCGAATAAAATCGAGGTGGTTGAGGCCTTTGGTTACTCCTGTCCGCACTGTAATGCCTTTGAACCGATGCTACACGCTTGGAGCAAAAAGCTTGAAGATGATGTGACCTTTGAAAACATGCCCGTGGTCTTTGGACGTAGTTGGGAACCACTTGCTCGTGCTTACTATGTTGGCAAGTTGTTGGGCGTGAAAGATAAAGTTCACCAAGCGATGTTTGATGCGATTCACGTTGAACGCCGTCGTTTTCGCAGTCCAGAGGATATCGCCGAAGTGTTTGAAGAGCATGGCGTATCAAAAGAGGACTTTCTTAAAACCTACAACTCATTTGCGGTCGGCATGCAGTTGAAACAGAGCGATGCTCGTGTCCGTGGCTATCAGATTCAGGGCGTACCAAGCATTATCGTTAATGGTAAATACCTGGTGACTTCTACTTTGACTGGCTCGCATGCCAATATGTTGAAAGTGGCAGATCACCTTATAGAGAGAGAGCGCAACGCCAAATAATCCTGTTACATGCTCAAAACAACTGCTCCTTTTGGGGCAGTTGTTTTTTGTACCTTCTGAAGGTGGCATAATAGCCGCTTCATTATTTATTGATCAGTGCTGGCGGCCGTTTCGTGCAAAGCATTCTTAGAATTATCAAAATTTACTGGGTTGTTGCCCGTTTTCGTCTTGATACCTTTATCAATACATCACGCTTGCCCTGGTACCTGCGCTTACTGATCACGTTATTGCCTTGGCGACTCTTCTTTCGTGCCAACGGTAGCTCTGAAGAGCGTCTACGCGGTGCCTTGATTGCGTTGGGTCCAGTGTTTATTAAGTTTGGCCAGACTTTATCAACCCGTCGTGATCTACTACCGCCCGATCTCGCCAATGAGCTGGCGCTTCTTCAAGATCGAGTTCCCCCCTTTGAAAGCATACAAGCGCGTAAACTGATCGAGAAACAGCTGGGTGCCAGTGTCGATGAGCTGTTTGCGGAGTTTGATGTCGAACCACTGGCATCGGCCTCGGTCGCTCAGGTTCACCCTGCACGCTTGAAAGATGGCCGTGCTGTGGTGGTTAAAGTGATTCGCCCTGGCATTGAGCGCGTGATTCGTCAAGATGTTGCGCTGCTCTATGTGATGGCACGCATGGTGCAAAATCTTTGGTCCGAAGGTAAGCGTCTGCGCCCTGTTGAGGTCGTCGAAGAGTACGAACAGACCATTTTTGATGAGCTCGATCTGCGTAAAGAGGCGGCCAATGCTACCCAGTTACGTAGAAACTTTGCCGACTCCGATATTCTCTATGTGCCTGAAGTCTATTGGGACTATACGCGTCAAAGTGTCATGGTAATGGAGCGTATCTCTGGAATTCCTGTAGCGGACGTTGAAGCGTTAAACGCTCAGGGCACCAATATGGAAAAACTGGCCGAACGTGGCGTCGAGATCTTCTTTACTCAGGTCTTTCGTGACAGTTTTTTCCATGCCGATATGCACCCAGGTAACATTTTTGTATCGCGTGATAACCCTGAGAACCCGCAATACATTGCCGTGGATTTTGGCATCGTCGGGTCTCTATCACCTGAAGATCAGAGCTATTTAGCCCGCAATATTTTGGCCTTTTTTCAGCGCGATTACCGTTTGGTCGCCCAGTTGCATATCGACTCAGGTTGGGTGCCTGCAGATACCAATGTTCATGCGTTTGAGACCGCTATTCGCAGTGTCTGTGAGCCAATTTTTGAAAAGCCTTTGAAAGATATCTCCTTTGGTATGGTGTTGTTGGGGCTCTTTCAAACAGCGCGTCGTTTTAACATGGTGGTTCAACCACAGCTGATTCTACTTCAGAAAACCTTGCTCAATATCGAAGGGCTTGGTCGACAGCTCTACCCAGAATTGGATCTTTGGAAAACGGGTAAACCCTATCTAGAGAACTGGATGAAAGAGCGTATGGGCGTTAAAGCGATGATAAAGAACATCAAGCAGCAGGCGCCGGATTGGATTGAGAAATTACCTCAAATTCCACAACTGGTATTTGATAATCTGCAACAAAATCGTCAAGCGAGCGAGTTAGAGTACCAACGTATGGTCGCTCTGCAACATGCGCAGGAGCAGCGATCACGCAATACACGTCGTACACTGCTTTTGGCAGCTACTTTAGCGGCGGCTACAGTACTCGCTGAGCCAACCATATTGTCTTGGGTAGAGTCCTTACCGAGTTATGCTTGGTTGCCAGCCGCTTTAGCTTGGCTACTGGTATGGCGGGCATAGGAAAGTAAGATGTCTTGGTTAGATGAGATTAAGTGGGACGATCGTGGCTTAGTGCCGGCGATCGCTCAAGACTACAAAACCGGTGAAAATCTGATGGTCGCATGGATGAATCGCGAGTCATTAGAGCTGAGTGTGGCAGAAGGGCGTGCGATCTATTGGTCACGTTCTCGTCAAAAGCTTTGGCGTAAAGGTGAAGAGTCGGGTAATGTTCAGCAGCTGCATGCGATTCATTTAGATTGCGATGCTGATGTGATTCAGCTGAGTGTTGAGCAAATTGGCGATGTGGCCTGCCATACAGGTCGCCGCAGCTGTTTCTACCGTAAGCTCGATAGTGAGACCGGAGAGTGGCAAGTTGAAACGGACGTGCTGAAGGATCCAGCGCTGCTGTATGCTAAAGAGGATACCAAAGGTGAATAACGTTATAGGCGAACTGTCCGCTATTCTTGAAGAACGTAAAGGAGCATCAGCGGATTCGAGCTATGTCGCCAGTCTCTACTCTAAAGGGTTAAATAAAATCTTAGAGAAAGTAGGCGAAGAGGCAACAGAAACCATCCTTGCGGCTAAAGATGCAGAAAAGAGTGGTGACAATTCGGAGCTAATCTACGAAACTGCTGATCTTTGGTTCCATACCATGGTGGCGTTAAAGCACTTAGATGTGTCACCTGAAGAGGTTTTAGAGGAGCTGGCACGACGTTTTGGTCTGTCAGGCCTTGAAGAAAAAGCAAATCGCACCAAATAATAGGTGTATTACAAACTAAAATAGAACAACAACGCGTTAGGAGAAATGTAATGGGTTTTGGTGGTATCAGCATTTGGCAATTGGTTATCGTACTTGGCATTATCATTTTGCTATTCGGTACTAAGAAGCTACGTAACCTGGGTGGCGACGTAGGCTCAGCTGTAAAAGGCTTTAAAAAAGCAATGTCTGACGACAGCGCAAAAGAGGAGCCTAAATCAATCGCTCAAGAGAGTGATGCAGAGTTTAAAGCTGCAGACGCTGAAAAGACTGAAGATAAAACCGAATCTAAGTCTTAATTTAAGATGTTTGATATCGGTTTTGCCGAGCTACTCATTATTGGTGTAGTCGGTCTGGTCGTACTCGGTCCAGAGAAACTGCCGACAGCAGCTCGCACGGTTGGTCTATGGGTAGGTCGCATTCGCCGTTCTATTGGCTCAATTCAACGTGAGATCAACGAAGAGCTGAAAGTTGATGAGCTGAAACGTACAACGGCAATGAGTAAAGATCAGTTAGAAAAAGAGTTGGGTGATGTCACTGAATCATTCCAGCGTCCTTTTGGTGATGGCTCGCCTGCTGAAAAAGCAGCGCCAGAGGCTCCAAAGGCTGATTTTGACCCGACTTCATTTACAGGTGACCCCTCTGTTCACGAAGCCTACAAGCCTACCGCCGTAGCTGAAGAGAACGCTCAAGAAGAGAGTGCTGCCCAAGTCGCTGAGTCAGACGTTACCGAGCAACCTAGCGCAGAACCAGCTGAACAGCTAGCGGATAATACAGAGCAAAATGAGCCAAACAAACACAGCTGATAAAGAGCAGCCATTAATTTCCCATCTTATAGAACTTCGCCAGCGCGTTATGCGCATTGTGTTGTTCGTGTTGGTGATTTTTGCCGGTCTTTTCTATTTCGCTAATGATCTATACGCCTATCTCTCAGCTCCGTTAACTGCGCTGCTGCCAGAGGGCACCAGTATGATCGCGACGGATGTTACGTCGCCATTCTTCGCTCCTTTTAAACTGGCGCTGGTCTTGGCCGTATTCATCGGTATTCCCTATATTCTTCATCAGATTTGGAGCTTTATTGCGCCAGGTCTTTATGAAAATGAAAAACATCTAGCAATTCCTCTGCTGATTTCATCTATCGTCTTGTTCTACGCCGGTATCGCCTTCGCCTACTATGTGGTCTTCCCACTGGTATTTGGCTTCTTCACCAGCGTCGGCCCAGAGAACGTTGCGGTCATGACTGATATCAGTAGTTATCTAAACTTCGTACTGAAACTCTTCTTTGCCTTTGGTGTGGTCTTTGAGATCCCAATCGCAACCTTGCTATTGATCTGGTCAGGCGCCACCACGGCGGAGTCACTTGGGCAAAAGCGCGCTTACGTTATTGTTGGCTGTTTTGTCGTTGGTATGTTGCTAACGCCGCCAGATATCATCTCTCAATCTCTACTGGCTCTGCCAATGTGGTTGCTATTTGAAGTGGGTCTAATCATGGGCCGTATCTTTGTACGCAATACTGAGGAAGAGGAGTTTGAAGAAGAGTTTGCCGCAGCCGAAGCAGAGGACGAAGCAAACCGTTCAGACTCAGATGAGACTGATAGCAGCGCTAAAAGCTAAGTTTTAACGCTGCTCAATGCCTCAGGTTGATAACCCCCCTCGTAAACCTTTTGTCACGCGTGGTGCTAATGTAAAACGCTGTGACCTGTGTCGCCTGCCTGTTAACGCCTGTATCTGTGAGTATCGTTCTGAAATCGATTCTCAGGTTGAGTTTGTGGTGTTGATGCATCGCTATGAGACCTACAAGCCAACCAATACTGGCAGGTTGATTGCCGACAGCATTGCCCACACTCGAGTCATTGAGTGGCAAGGTCGAAAAGAGCCCGGAGATGAATTAACGGCGTTGCTGAACGACCCCGCTTACCAGCCTATTATTGTATTCCCGCCCGCAGAGGACTACCTCGAGCGAATGACAACACCCGTTCAAGTGAAACAGAACTCGGGTAAACCACTTTTGATTCTGCTGGATGGCACCTGGCGACAAGCGCGTAGGATCTTCCGCCATTCTGACTACCTGCAACACCTTCCAGTGATCAGTCTGGATGAGGTGAGAGAGTCCAGTTATGGATTACGCAAAGCGATTCATGAAGGACAGCTCTGTACTGCAGAAGTCGCTATTGCACTGCTGGAACAGTTAGGCGACGCGCCAGCCGCTAACCACCTTAATGCCTATTTCCATCGCTTTAACCAGCACTACGTCGCAAGTCGTGGCCGTTTAGCCAAACGTGATCGTGATACAGGCGAGTTAGTTTAATATTTTCCGGCCTAAACGCTAAATCTCAATATAGAAAATATTTATTAAAGCCATAAAGATAATAAAATTTATTATATTCATTTGTTATGTGAATATAACTTTATCGACTGAACATACGTCGACATTAGATTAACAATGGAGATCAACCATGGCTTTACGTATTAATGATACTGTTCCGAATCTTGACCTTGTCACCGATCAGGGTGAATTTAAGCTTCATGATTTTATTGGTGATAGCTGGACCATCCTTTTCA
>JAAZVX010000018.1 GCA_018623095.1 Marinobacterium sp.
AGGTGCTAATTATCGCTTAACGTTCTAAAATAGGCGGCTATTGCTATAACACTGGATATCTATGAGTCACTCTGCTGTCAACAACGACGACCCCTACAAAGAGATTCGCCCCTACCGAGATGAAGAAGTGGGGCAGGTTTTGTTCGATCTACTCCACAATAACGAGTTTGTGGATGCCATTACGAAGTATCAGTTCCCAAAGGCCTCGCGTTGGGCTGGATGGTTTTTAAGACCGATCGTGAAGCAGTATCTAGCTGCGCACATGGGTGATGTTGATACTGTTCGTGAGTTTCAGCAACTTGTTGAAAGTTACATGAACAAGATGATTAAACGATCAACAACCAAGTTAAGCTGTAGTGGCTTGGATAAGCTCGATAAAGAGGATGCTTATCTGTTTGTATCGAATCACCGCGACATCGCAATGGATCCAGCCTTCGTTAACTGGATGCTCTACCATGCTGGAATGGACACGGTTCGAATTGCCATTGGCGATAACCTGCTGCGTAAACCCTTTGTATCAGACCTGATGCGTCTTAATAAGTCTTTCATAGTGAATCGCTCTGCTAAGGGGCGTGAAATGATGACGGCATTAACTCAGCTCTCAGGTTACATTGATCACAGTGTGACCTCAGGGCACTCGGTCTGGATCGCGCAACGTGAAGGGCGCGCGAAAGATGGTGACGATCGAACTGATCCAGCACTGTTAAAAATGTTTTATATGTCTCAGCGAAAGAAGCGTAGCTTTTCTGAGATGGTGGAGCGACTCAACATTGTTCCTGTCTCTATCGCTTATGAGTTAGACCCTTGCGACTCTGCTAAAGCCAATGAGTTGGCTGCCAAAGCTGAGGGTGGTGCTTATGAAAAGGGAGAGTTTGAAGATATTCAGAGCATCGTCAAAGGGATCGTCGGTGACAAAGGTCGCGTCCATGTTGGATTTGGTGAGCCTATTCGAGGTGAATTTGAATCAGCCGAGGAGCTAGCGGCAGAGATTGATCGGCAGATACATCAAAACTACCGCTTACATGCTACCAATTTGGCTGCTGCTGGTGAGGCGACAGAAGAGGGGCTCGCATTGCTGGAGTCACGATTGAGTCAAGTCGATGGCGCGGCGAGAGACATCTTAAAAGCGATGTACGCTAAACCGGTCCTAAATTACAACAATGCGCAAACGGAGAGCCACTGATGTCAGAGTTTACTCATATCGATGAGAAGGGGCAGGCTCGAATGGTTGATGTTTCCGAGAAAGAGGTCACCTTCCGTGAAGCAACAGCTTATGGCCGAGTAACCATGCTGCCGGAGACGCTCGCCATGATTATTAATGGCGGACATAAAAAAGGCGATGTGCTGGCGACGGCACGAATTGCAGGCATTATGGCCGCTAAACGTACCTCTGACCTTATTCCTATGTGTCATCCGCTGATGTTATCGAGTGTTAAGGTTGAGCTGACCCCGAATGAGTCAGAAAGTTGTGTTGAGATCACAGCTATCTGTAAATTGAGCGGCCAAACCGGTGTTGAGATGGAGGCACTGACAGCGGTCTCTGTAGCCGGTTTGACGCTCTATGACATGTGCAAGGCGGTCGATAAAGGGATGGTTATCGATCAGGTCACTTTGCAAGAGAAGAAAGGTGGTAAGTCTGGCCACTGGGTTGCTGAATAACACCACTGTATTGGGAATTACATGATAAAAATTGTCTATTTCGCCAGCTTAAAAGATCGTATTGGTCGCTCTGAAGAGAGCCTTGACCTTCCTGAGCAGATCGACTCAGTCGACTCTTTGATTGATCACCTCTCTGCACTGCATGGTGATGAGTGGTCGACTATCATTAATGGCTCGACGGTCTTGGTTGCGGTGAACCATGAAATGTCTGATCGAAGCGCACTGGTTAAAGAGGGCGATGAAGTGGCATTTTTCCCGCCTGTAACAGGGGGTTAATCAGGTGACTAAATTGATTGGTTTTATTCGTGCCCTTTTCTTCTACGCTGGTTTCTACTCAGTGACAATCGTTTGGGCATTGCTCTGTCTTATCGTTGCTCGCGCACTGCCATTTAAGAAAAGGTTCTATTTTGTCACTGCGATCAATCACTTTTATATTGTCTGGTTGCGCGTCTGCTGTGGCATTAAGGTTAATGTTCAGGGTCGTGAAAATCTGCCAGAGTCAGGTGCTTACGTTGCTATCTCGAATCACCAAAGTGAGTGGGAGACGATCTACTTCCAGCTGCTGATCCAGCCTCAGGTGGTTGTACTTAAGCAAGAGTTGCTGAAAATCCCTTTCTTTGGCTGGGCGCTTGCGCTTTTGGAGCCGATTGCTCTTGATCGCAGTAAACGCCGAGGTGCCCTGAAACAGTTGTTGGATCAGGGTAAGGCAAAGTTGTCGGCCGGTGTGCCCTTACTCATTTTCCCACAAGGTACCCGACTGCCGGTGGGTGAGTTAGGACGTTGGAACAAAGGTGGTGCAATGTTAGCTGTCAGCAGTGAGGTGCCTCTCGTCGCTATAGCGCACAACGCGGGTCGATTCTGGCCGGGTAAGGGATTTATTAAACACCCTGGTACTGTCGATGTGCTTATAAGCAAATCTATCGAAACGGATAAAAGAACTGTTGAAGAAGTGCATAAGGATTCTGTAGACTGGTTAGAAGAAAGTCTTAAACGCATTAAAGCCTAAGGTTCTATGTCACTGTTTGGTTACGCCTCATTGTATGGCGATGAGGAAAAATCTCAACTTCAGGCTCGTCTAGCCAATAATGCTCTAGTAGCAGGTGGCGAGCTGTTCTCTGTCGTTTTTGAAGAGTCTAATGATTCAGTGCAGCTCTTTGAGTTACTTAATAGCTTGAAACCGGGCGATGCCCTTCTTCTTAGCAAAGTATATGATCTCTCTCGACTCTCTAGTGACCAATTTGCCAGTATTGCCCGCGTTTTAATTGAAAAGCAGATCTCTCTTGCTGCTTGCGATATTGTCGATTCGGTCATTAGCCTGCGAAATGATGACATAGCACGTTATTTAACCTCTCAAGTGTTGATCGATATGATCGGCCATCAGGCTCAATCAGTATCGGCGTAATATTTACGCGATTTAACGGTTGCACCTCAAGTTCCCCCTTTTTACACTCTTACTAACTGCAGTGGGAGTATTTCAGAGTTGTACGGCGATCAAATTAGAATTTTAGTGACGGGTTCGGAAGGTCAGATTGGACGAGCGTTTTGCCGCGTCGCTGAAAAGCTGGAGAACATTGAGATCATCCCTGTCAATCACCGTAGCTTTGATGTGACCGATTCGGCTGCTATTGAAGCGAAGTTGGCTGATGTGCTTCCCCATTATGTTCTCAATGGTGCGGGTTTTAATCAGGTCGATGCCGCTGAAGCGCATCCAGGTAAAGCGTTTGCGATTAACGCGGATGGCCCACTTAATCTGGCGAAAGCCTGCAATGATCTCAGTATCCCTATGATCCATATATCATCGGATTATGTGTTCGATGGTCACTATGCTAGTGGCTACACTGAATTGGATGAACCGGCACCTTTAGGTGCCTTTGGTGATTCCAAACTGCGTGGTGAAGAGTATGTAAGGACTTACCTACCTAAACATATTATTCTTAGAGTTAGCTGGGTATTCAGTGAGTCAGGCGTCAACTACCTGACCAAAATGCTCGACAGGGCCCGTGAGTTTAAAACCATTGACGCTGTGGATGATCGTCGAGGATGTCCAACGGCAGCACATGATGTTGCTCGGGTGATTTTAGCGGTGATACAGCAGCTTGAAGAAGGCGCTGATCATTGGGGTACGTACCACTATTCTGGTGCTGAGATTACAACGCGATATCGCTTTACCGAGGCGATTATCGCGGCAGCTGGACAATACGAAGAGCTTGCGGTTCGCAAAATTCGCCCAGTCGCTGGTGCAGAAGAGGAGGGGGCAGAACGGCCTACTTCTTCTGTACTGACCTGTAAAAAAATCTTGAATACCTTCGGGATACGACAGCGTCCATGGCGTGTCGATCTGCAAAGGCTTATTCGTGAAATCTACGGCGAAGATGGCAGTAAAGTGCCGCAACCGACGGTCGAAACCAAAGCAGAAGAGATGGGTTCCTAGTCAATCTGCTTTAAAACAGTCGAGTCGTTTGTTTAATCGCTTAGAATCAGCGAAAATACGCGTCATTCTGAGCGATGGCTCTTTTCAATTTTCTAGAAGAACGATTCATGTCAAACGCAGTTCACGATCAAGTGGCTAACCGCCGCACCTTTGCAATCATCTCTCACCCCGATGCGGGTAAAACAACCATGACTGAAAAGCTTCTGCTGCTAGGTCAATTGATTCAGGTAGCTGGCACCGTTAAAGGTCGAGGCAGTGATCGTCATGCGACCTCTGACTGGATGTCGATGGAGCAGGAGCGTGGTATCTCGATCACCTCATCCGTCATGCAATTCCCCTTCCGTGACCGTATTGTGAACCTACTTGATACGCCGGGGCACGAGGACTTCTCAGAAGATACTTATCGTACTTTGACGGCAGTGGACTCTGCTTTGATGGTTGTTGATGGCGCAAAGGGTGTCGAGGATCGCACCATTAAGTTGATGGAGGTTTGTCGCCTTCGTGACACTCCTATTTTCTCGTTTGTGAACAAACTAGACCGTGAGATTCGGGATCCGATTGAGTTGTTAGACGAGATCGAGTCGGTTCTAAAAATCGAAGCTGCCCCAATTAACTGGCCTATTGGTGCCGGTCAGCGCTTTAAGGGTGTCTATAACCTCTACACAGATCAGATACACCTATTCACTAAGGGGCAGGGGCACCTGCTAGCAGAGCAGAAGATCATTCAAGGATTGGATAGCGACGAGGCGCGTGAACTTCTGGGTGCAGACTATGAAGAGTTTTGTGATGAGATTGAGCTGGTACAAGGGGCCACTCACCAATGGGATAAAGAGTCCTATTTAGCAGGTACTATGACGCCTGTCTTCTTTGGCACAGCACTGGGTAACTTTGGTGTGCGCGAGATGATGCATGATTTTGTTGATTGGGCTCCTGCACCTTCTCATCGTGCGACAGAGAGTCGAGTTGTGCAGGCTGATGAAGAAAATTTCTCCGGTTTTGTCTTTAAGATTCAAGCGAACATGGATCCTAAACACCGTGACCGCATTGCCTTTATGCGTATCTGTTCGGGCAAATACACTAAAGGGTTGAAGATGAAACATACGCGCATCGGTAAAGATGTTCGTATTGCTGACGCAGTCACCTTTGTCGCTGGTGAGCGTGATGCCGTCGAAGAGGCGTGGTCGGGTGATATCATCGGATTACATAACCACGGTACCATTCAAATTGGTGATACCTTCACTGAAGGTGAAGAGCTTAAATTTACCGGCATTCCTCACTTTGCTCCTGAGTTATTTAAGCGTGTACGTCCTACCGATCCATTGAAGATGAAGCAGCTTCAGAAAGGTCTACAGCAGTTGTCCGAAGAGGGGGCAGTGCAGCTGTTTATGCCGCTTCGTAACAACGACCTGATCCTTGGCGCCGTCGGTCAACTGCAGTTTGATGTGGTTATGTACCGTCTTAAAGATGAGTATAAGGTTGACTGCGTTTATGAGGCGATCAGTGTCGCAACGGCCCGTTGGGTCGAGTGTGCTGACGATAAAATGCTAAATGACTTCCGTAAAAAAGGGTATGACAACCTTGCTGAGGATGGTGCTGGTCTAATGACTTACTTGGCACCAACTCGAGTGAACTTAAACCTAACTGAAGAGCGTTGGCCGGATATTCAGTTCCGCGCCACTCGCGAGCACTAACATGCTGTTCGATTCCCATTGCCATCTCGACTTTCCCGAGTTTGCAGTGGGAATCAATACTCATCTAAATCAGGCAGAAGCTAATGGGGTTTCCGATATTCTTGTGCCGGGTGTAACGGCCAAGGATTGGCCTAAAGTGATCGATACCTGCCATTTAAATCACCCCGTCCAGCGGCATATTGCCCTTGGCTTGCACCCTTGTTTTCTTCCTGAACACGACATCGATCGAGATCTATTAACCTTAGAGGCGCACCTGAAGCAGAGAGATGACATTGTCGCTATCGGTGAGTGTGGATTAGACCTTTTTATTGATAACCCCCAGCTTGAGGTGCAGCAGCAGTTATTAGACGCTCAACTTGAGTTGGCCGCCAACTATGACCTGCCGGTGGTGATGCACCTGCGACGCTCTGTGGATCTGATTACGCAGCGTATAAAGCGACATCGACTACGACGTGGCGGTATCGCGCATGCATTTTCAGGAAGCCAGCAACAGGCTGATCAGCTGGTGGCACAAGGGTTTCTAATTGGGGTTGGTGGTTCTGTGACTTATGAGCGAGCACAGCGACTGAGACGAGTTGTCTGTTCATTACCAGTCACAAGCTTAGCGCTTGAAACGGATGCACCGGATATGCCGCTAAGTGGCTATCAAGGGATACCAAATCACCCGCTAAGGGTTGCAGAGGTTGCTAAGACAGTTGCTAAATTGCGTGGCGAGTCTACTGAGTCGATTGCACAGCAAACTCATCACAATGTTACCGCTTTGCTCGAACTCTAAGAGAGATCGTCGTAAGCGTTTGTTACGTCGAAACTAACTGGCAGAGAGCGTCCAGGTACCTTAATGCCACTGTGGTCTATCTCTAAATCTTCACCGGCAAGCACCGCATAGTCATAACGATAGGTAGGGCGAGTCGTGCCCTTTAATGCTGCTTGGTTGTACTCTTGAGCTTGAGCTACAGTCGCCTCCGAACGTTTTTGCCAATCCAGCATCCCTTCAGCGCCATAGCGTTTTTGCAGCAGCTTGAGTGTCTCTTGTGGAGAGATCAGTACTGCAGTCGCGTTGTTACCACCAAAGCCTTTAGAGTTGATCAGTGCATTGGAGATAGAGCTCTTACCCACCTCTTTATGTTGAAGAGGTAGCTCTAGGTTGCTTTGATGAACGTCACTAGCAATTGCGGGAGTGGTGACAATCCCTGGAATGACTCCGTGTTCCCACACGCCTAGTGTAGAGACCAGTTGGTCGCCGCCGGCGGTACCCTGCGAGTGGCCGAGGTAAGTTTTAACCGCAGTGACTGTCCAATCATTGATGTTGAACGCTTTTCCGACTTCGTTCAGCACGTGTGACTCAGTCACCCGGTTTTGTGGGGTGCTGGTACCGTGTGCTTGAATCATTGAGTGCTGTTGAAGTGCTTCAGATCCTAGTAGTTTTTCAACCAAAGAGGCAGCTTTGCCTAGTGTTAGGTAGTTACCAACTCCTGGTGCGGAGATTGATTTTTTATAGCCATCAGCATGAACATAGACATCAGGAACTGAGGCATAGATCTGCGCGCCAGTCTCAATCGCTAAGCGATCACTCATGAGCACAATAAATTGGCTAGACTCACCAATGGTGAATCCACAGTTCTCACCAAATGGACGACAGGCTGATCGGTGATCGACATCGGTCAGTGACGCCAGTTTATCCAAAGCCTGAAGCTGTTTATCTTCTGCCAGTGCACCCATGGCACGGAACCCCTCGATCACTTCTGGAGTGACTGGGGCATCCGAACCACCAACCAGAACAAACTCTGCTTTGTTGGTGCGAATCGCTTCCACGGCATTGCGTAGGTTGTATAAGAAGGTGGCGCAGGCGCCAAGTGCACCGCCGGTGGTTCCTAAGTTGCCAAGCATATAAGCGTTGACGAAATCGGCCGGCATCTGCGCATAGCCTAATGGCATCTGTTTAGAGGTCGTACGCTTACCAATCGCGGGGTATTTATTGAGACCGCCAAAGCCTAAGTCGTCTAGTTGACCGATTGAATTGGAAGCAAATACTGCGATTTGATCAGGTGCCAGTGTGTCTAGCAGTTTGTCGATATCGAGACCAGTAGCAGCCAGAGCGTCAGAGGCTGCATAGATCGCCATCTGCAGAGCGCGTGGGTGATTGCGTGATTGGTATAGTGAACCCGGCTCAAATCCTGCTGGTAGCATGCCGGCACTTTGAACAGGTAGCACACGAGTATCATTAAAGATAAGGTCTAGCGCACCGCTAACGGTTACTTCGACCTGGTCTGCACTGCTCTCTGTTAGGGTCCAATTGTCTGGGATATTGCTCGGAAGATCTCGTCTACGAAGCGTAAACTTAATGTCGGCACCGGCTGGGTGAATCCTCGACGCTTTGTTCATTAAAACGCGATTGGCGTCAAAAAATGAGCTTGGAATTTTTCGAATTAGGGTGGCATCCAGCAGAGCCTGTCTATCACCAGCATTGCTGTTGGTGAGAACGGCTAGATCCTGGAGTACATCCTGTTGATCAGAATCGGATAAGGTGTCAAATACAAGTCGTTTATAACCTTGGTTGAATGAGGAGCGACCGGCGGGGCTAATGCCACCAAAACCAACGATGACCGGTAAATGAGACACTGCTTTGCTCCTCATAAATGACACAAAAAATATCAGGAAATTGTAACTTGCGGGTCAGGTTCTGGCTAGACGCAGAAGCTGCAAATGTAAAAAAATGTTAACTCCCATGCGTGGTGTGAATTTTGAAGCTAAACTGACTCTGTTGATAGGAGGAACATAATGAAAGGTTCAATACTCTCGATCGCTGTCTGTTGTGCTTTGGTGGGCTGTCAAACCATCGATCCCTACACGCAGCAAACGAAGACGGCCAATGCAGCCAGTGGGGCGGGAATCGGTGCAGCTGCCGGCGCCGTGTTAGGTGCCATTGTCTCCAAAGGCAACCGAGCGGAGGGGGCTTTAATTGGTGCTGCCGTTGGCGGTGCGGTTGGTTCTGGTGTCGGTTACTACATGGATCAGCAAGAGATGCTGTTGCGTCAAGAGCTAGAAGGAACTGGTGTGCGCGTCGAGCGTATTGGTGATGAAATACGCCTTGTCATGCCGAGTAACATTACCTTTGCTGTTGATAGTGAGCGTTTTGATAATGCCTTTTATCCGGTCTTAGATTCAGTCGCTAAAGTGTTAGCTAAGTATGAAAAGACCAGCATTAATGTAGATGGTTACACCGATTCGACAGGTTCTTTTGAATACAATCAGATGCTCTCTGAACGGCGTGCAGCCGCGGTCTCAAACTATCTAAGGCAAGTAGGTGTTGATGCGCTTCGAATCGCTACGCGTGGTTTTGGTGAGCGCTATCCGTTGGCTAGCAATGAGACAAGCGCCGGGCGCGCGCAGAATCGACGCGTTGAAATTTGGATTCGTGGGGTGGAAGTCTAAAAAATCAGGGGCGCTCGTTTAGCGCCCCTGGTTATCAGCTCCAGTAAAGTGTTACTTGGCGCCAGTCACTTTGTTGAATGTGTTTAACTGTTCAGCGCTAGCCTCTTTTTGATGTTTCTGTTTCCAGTCAGCATAGGGCTCTCCGTAAACTAGCTCTCGTGCCTGCTCATAATCGACGCTTTCACCACGCTCTTCAGCTGCGGCTACGTACCACTTAGACAGGCAGTTACGGCAAAAGGACGCTAGATTCATAAGGTCGATGTTCTGAACCTCTTTGTGGTTGTCTAAATGCTCCACCAGGCGGCGAAATACCGCCGCTTCGATTTCAGTTTTAGTCTGCTTTTCCATCTCTGTTCCTTACTGCATATGTTGATCGAGCTCTTTACAGATCTCACTGGTGAGTTGCTCACACATGTCTGGATCGGTAATCGGCTGATTGTCGGCGTTAGTTAAATAGAAAAAGTCCTCAACCCGTTCGGCAATGTTAGCGATCTTGGCGTTGTGAACATTGATCTCAAACTGTGCAAAAATACGCCCGATTCGAGAGAGTAGACCAGGGCGGTCTGCTGTGAAGACCTCTAACACGGTCTGCTTGAGATTCGGATCGGTGTGCACTGAAGCACTGGTCTTGATCGGGAAGAGCTTGAGCTGTCTCGGTACTCGGCGATGAATGATATCTGGAAAGTCAGCCGGGTCATCGAGTTCATCAACTAGCTGTTGTTGTATCTCTCTTTGATAGTCGGGGTTGTCATTCAGTGGTTGGTTGTTCTCATCGAGTACCGTGAAGATGCTGAGTGTGTAACCGTCATTGGTTGCCATGATGCGAGCATCTTGAACGCTTAGATTCTGTTGGTCTAAAGAGGCAACCGTTGCTGCAAAGAGGTTGGTTGTGTCTTCAGCAAAGATAAAAATCTCTGTCGCACCCTCATGAGAGCGATAGCTGTGTTGGTGCACGGTTACGACAGGCATTGGCCGATTGCCATGTTCAAGAATAGCTTGGGTGTGACGAGCAACCGCTTGAGTATCGATTCTTAAAAAGTAGTCATCGCCAAAGTGTTGCCATAGGTTTTTGACGTTCTCCTCATTGGCACCGATGCGCTTCAGAGATTGCATCGCTTCAAACTGGGTCTGTTCGATCAACTCCTCTTTGCCAAGAGGGTTTTCGAGACCGCGTCGAAGCGCTCGTCTGGTTTCAGCGTAAAGCTGGCGAAGTAGGGTGGCCCGCCAGCTGTTCCAGAGCTCATTATTGGTCGCATTAATATCTGCTACTGTCATGACGTATAGGTAGTCGAGGTGGGTTACGTCACCAACAATGCTAGCGAACTCATGAATGACCTCGGGATCTGAAAGGTCGCGACGCTGGGCCGTCATCGACATGATAAGATGTTTTTCTACTAGCCAAGCGACCAGCGCGCTGTCCCATTTGCCTAGGTGGTGTCGTTTACAGAACTCCAGTGCATCAACGGAGCCAAGCTCTGAGTGATCTCCGCCACGACCTTTGGCGATGTCGTGGTACAAGCCTGCCGCATAAAGCAGCTCAATCTTCGGTAGATTGTTAACGACCCGGTGAGCAACAGGGAAGGTCTCTCTGAATTCGGTGTGTCGGAACTGACGCATCATCTGAATCACTTTGAGCGTATGAGCATCGACCGTGTAAATGTGGAACAGATCGTGTTGCATCTGGCCGACGATGTTGCCGAACTCAGGCAAATAGAGGCCCAGGATGCCGTAACGATTCATTCGTTTTAGTTCAGTTGATACCCGTTCCGGTGAGCGCAACAGCTCCATGAATAGGCTAGTGTTTCTGAGGTCCGATCTGAAATCATCATCAATCAGGTGTCGGTGATCGCGAAGCAGTCGGATGGTGGACGCACGAACCCCTTTGATCTCTGGGTTTTGCGCCATCAATACAAACAGCTCCATGATGGCAAAAGGGTTCTGCTCAAACACTTTATTGTGAGCAACTGCTAAAAAGTTATCTCTAACAATAAAGCGAGAGTTAAGCTTTTGAATTTGTTGTTCGACATCGGCTCTAAGAATGACCTCATCAAAGTATTGCAGCAGCATGCCGTTGAACTCGGACATCGCTTTAACAACACGATAATAACGACTCATGAACTGCTCAACTGCTAACGAGCCCTTGTCATCAGAGTATCCAAAGTACTCGGCTAGCGTGCGTTGGTGATCAAACAGAAGTCTGTCCTCACGGCGTTTGGAGTGCATGTGCAGTGCGTAGCGAACCGTCCAGAGGTAAAGTTCACCTTTGTTCAGTGTTTCAAGTTCTGATTCAGTTAAAAAACCGTGGCTGACCAAGTCTCTAATGTAGGTTGCACCAAAGTGTCGTTTCGCTACCCAACCGATGGTCTGTAAATCCCGCAAGCCACCAGGTGAGTTTTTTATGTTGGGCTCAAGGTTGTATTCGGTATTGTTAGTTCCTTTGTGCCGCTCTGTCTGCTCTTTCATTTTTGCTTTGAAAAACTCAGAGTCTGTCCAGGCATCATCCTGCGTTACGCGCTCGAACATCTTAAGCTGTAGAGATGGATCGCCTGTAAGAGTGCGCGACTCAATCAGATTGGTGGCGATCGTAATGTCGTTGCGGCATTCGTTATAGCACTCTTCAATAGTGCGAACACTAGAACCGATATCAAGATTGATATCCCATAGAAGTGTTAAAAAGCCGCTAATAGAGTCTTCAAAGCTTTCGGCTGTAATGCCATCAATCAGAATCAATATGTCGACATCTGAGTGAGGGTGAAGTTCACCTCGACCGTAGCCACCGACTGCGATCAAAGAGACTTTCTCTTCCTCAGGCCAATCAAAATGTTGCCAGGCAATTCTCAGTATTTGATCAATGACCCAGGCGCGACCATAAATAAGTTTGCGAATATCCTCTTTCGCTTTGAAACTGTCATGCATGGTTTCAGTGGCATGTTTGACCGCGCTCTTTAGAGCAATGGTTAAGTTGCCCTCATCGATCTTTTGCTTGAGTTGTTTGATGTCTAAAAACTTCTCGATCCCATTGAGCGGTGCTGGTGTTAGCTTAATAGCCTGGCTCATTAAACTTAGCCTTTCTCTTCGTTGCGTAGAGTGAGAATTTCATGGCCGTCAGCCGTTACAAGAATCGTGTGTTCATATTGAGCGGAGAGGCGGCGGTCGGCTGTTTCTACAGTCCAGCCGTCACGTTTATTGAGCTTCACTTGCCGTTTTCCGGCATTAATCATTGGCTCGATGGTGAGGCACATACCTTCTTCAAGGGTTTCGCCGGTTCCTGCTTTTCCGTAATGAAGAACCTGAGGCTCCTCATGGAACTCTGCACCGATGCCATGGCCGCAATACTCTCGGACAACCGAGTAGTGGTTGGCTTCAGCATGTTTTTGAATCACAGCACCGATGTCGCCAAGTTTCACTCCTGGTCTTACCAGCTCGATTCCCATATTCATGCACTGTTGGGTGATCTCGCACAGGCGTTTGGCATGAGGTGCCACGTCGCCAACAAAAAACATTTTACTGGTGTCCCCGTGGTATCCATCCTTGATGACAGTGATGTCGATGTTGACGATGTCACCGTTTTTCAGTGCCTTATCATTTGGGATGCCGTGACAGACGATAGAATTGACAGATGTACAGATCGATTTTGGAAAACCGTGATAATTAAGAGGGGCCGGTATGGCTTGTTGCACATCAATAATGTAGTTATGACAAATCTGGTCAATCTCATTGGTTGTGATGCCAGGTTTAACATGCTCTTCGATCATCTCAAGGACCTCGGCAGCTAAGCGTCCAGCTACTCGCATCTTCTCGATTTCGTCAACGGTTTTGATCTTGATGGTCATCGGTGGGTCCTTTTTAAATCGGTGATTCGTGCTTCTGAAATTCGAAGACAGTTTGATACATCTTATTGTACAGGAGGTAGTGGTCGGGTCTAGATGGATAGTATGAAAATTGCTTCTAATTTGCTGGTCGTTATGGTATAAACTGCGCTCCCAAAAATCGTGCTTCGGCACTAAACTAAAACACACACACTTCGTCACGTTTATCTGGGTGCCCTTTGGGGTTGATAAATGGGAGGTGTGGAGGTTTAAACCCATAGAGGAAATAGAAAATGGCACAAGTAAATATGCGCGATCTGCTTAAAGCAGGTGTTCACTTCGGTCACCAGACTCGTTACTGGAACCCAAAAATGTCGAAGTTCATCTTCGGTGCGCGTAACAAAATTCATATCATCAACCTTGAGCACACTCTGCCAGCGATGAACAGCGCACTAGACGTTGTTAAAAACATGGCGTCTAACAAAAACAAAATTCTTTTTGTTGGTACCAAGCGTGCAGCGGCTAAGGTTGTTAAAGAAGAAGCATCACGTGCAGGCATGCCTTATGTAAACCACCGTTGGTTGGGTGGTATGCTGACTAACTACAAGACAATCCGTCAGTCGATCCGTCGTCTACGTGATCTTGAAGCTCAGGCACAAGATGGTACTTTCGAAAAGCTGACTAAGAAAGAAGCGCTAATGCGTAGCCGTGAAATGGCTAAGCTTGAGCTTTCTATCGGCGGTATTAAGGATATGGGCGGTCTTCCAGATGCTCTATTCGTTATCGACGTAGATCACGAGCGCATCGCTATCAACGAAGCTAACAAACTTGGTATCCCTGTTATTGGTGTTGTTGATACTAACAGCAATCCAGACGGTGTTGACTACGTTATCCCAGGTAACGATGACGCACTTCGCGCTATTCAGATCTACGCTCAGTCTGTTGCTGATGCGTGCCTAGAAGGTTCTGATGCAACGGGTGGTGCTGCAAGCGAATTCGTTGAAGTTGAAGAGCAAGCGGCTGAGTAATTCAGTCTTAGGTTTGTAACCTTTAACGAACATACTTTCAAAAGGGGGAGCCAGGCTCCCCTTTTTTAGATTTATCTAACTAATTTCTTAAATGAGGATTGCAAAATGGCAAATATCTCTGCGGCAATGGTAAAAGAGCTGCGTGACCGCACTGGCCTTGGCATGATGGAGTGTAAAAAAGCACTTGCTGAAGCGGGCGGTGATGTTGATAAGGCAATTGAAGATCTACGTAAGTCTTCAGGCCTAAAAGCGGCTAAGAAAGCTGGTCGTACTGCCGCTGACGGTGTTGTTGTGGTTCGCGTTGCTGACGATAACAGCTTCGGTGTAATCGTTGAAGTTAACTCTGAAACGGACTTCGTTGCACGTGATGACGGTTTCCTTGCTTTTGTTGACCAAGTTGCTGATAAAGCGTTTGCCGACAAGCAGACTGACGTTGCTGCCCTAATGGCGGGTGATCTTGAGTCCGCTCGTGAAGCGCTAGTACAGAAGATCGGCGAGAACATCACTGTTCGTCGTATCGCTCTTGTCGAAGGTGCTGTTGTTGCTGGATACGTTCACAGCAACAACCGTATCGCTTGTCTTGTTTCACTTGCTGGTGGTGACGCTGAAGTAGCTCGCGACGTAGCAATGCACGTTTCAGCGGCTAACCCTCGCGTATGTAAGCCTGAAGATATGCCACAGGAAGAGCTTGATCGCGAGAAAGAGATCATCATGGCCCAGCCTGACATGGAAGGTAAGCCACAAGAGATCAAAGAGAAGATGGCGATCGGCCGTGTTAAGAAGTTCCTTTCTGAAAATAGCCTTGTTGAGCAGGCGTTCGTCAAGAACCCTGAAACGACAGTTGGCAAACTCATCAAAGATGCAGGCACTGACATCAACGGTTTCACCCGTCTAGAAGTTGGTGAAGGTATTGAAGTTGAGAAGAAAGACTTCGCTCAAGAAGTAGCAGAGCAGCTGCAAGGCTAATTCTGTATCAAACTAGCCCTGCATACTTGCGGGGCTAGTTGTTTTCGATATACCTTTACCACACGTCTTTTAATCGCCTACCGGGGGTGCCCATGCCTGCAAATAAGCCTAACTCCAAATACAAGCGAATTCTTCTAAAATTAAGCGGTGAAGCTTTAATGGGAGAAGAGAACTTTGGTATTGATCCAAAAGTTCTTCATCGAATGGCACTGGAGATCGGTCAGTTAGTTGGTATCGGTGTACAGGTTGGTCTGGTGATTGGTGGTGGTAACTTGTTTCGTGGTGCAGCGTTAAGCGAAGCGGGGTTGGATCGAGTGACTGGCGACCATATGGGTATGTTGGCCACAGTTATGAACGCACTCGCAATGCGTGATGCGCTTGAGCGCTGTAACATTGCGACGCGTGTCATGTCGGCTATTCCGATGAGCGGCGTTGTTGATCATTATGATCGTCGCAATGCGATGCGTTACCTCTCTCAAGGTGATGTGGTGATCTTCTCAGCTGGCACCGGCAATCCTTTCTTTACAACCGACTCTGCCGCTTGTCTACGAGGCATAGAGATCGAAGCTGATGTGGTACTTAAGGCAACGAAGGTTGATGGCGTTTACACAGCGGATCCAATGAAGGATCCTGCTGCTGAGCGTTACGATCGTCTAAGTTTTGATGAAGTGCTTGAGCGCCAACTGGGTGTGATGGATATGACAGCAATCTGTCTGACTCGTGACCACGATATGCCAGTTCGCGTATTCAATATGAACAAGCATGGTGCTCTTGTTAACCTAGTGGTAGGTGGCGACGAGGGTACACTGATCGATAGCGGTAACGCTAACGGAGATAAATAATGATTAATGAGATTGTTCAAGACGCTGATCAGCGTATGTCAAAAAGCGTTGATTCTCTTGTAGAGCAGTTTAAAAAAATTCGTACAGGTCGTGCGACTCCAGCGATCCTTGATTCTGTAATGGTGCACTACTACGGTTCAGATATGCCCATTCAGCAGGTTGCTAACGTCACTGTGGAAGACGCACGTACGCTTTCGATCATCCCATGGGAAAGGAACATGGTTCCAGAGATCGAAAAAGCGATCATGAAATCAGATCTTGGTTTGAACCCTGCGACTGCGGGTGATGTCATCCGTGTGCCAATGCCGGCGCTGACAGAGGAGACTCGTAAGGGTTACATTCGTCAGGCGCGTGGTGAAGCTGAGAACGCTCGAGTGGCCGTGCGTAATGTTCGTCGCGATGCCAATGGTGATGTTAAAGATCTTTTGAAAGAGAAAGAGATCACTGAGGATGATGCGCGTCGTGGCGAAGATCAGGTCCAAAAAGCGACTGATAAGCACGTTGCTGAGATCGATAAGCTATTGGCTCAAAAAGAGAAGGATTTGATGGAAATCTAATCCATCAAATTCGCGCTTAGCGCATTAGGATACGACCTCCAATGGCCGACAATAAAGATAACATTGTCAATTCACGTCCTGCTCCGCGCCATATTGCCGTCATCATGGACGGTAATAATCGTTGGGCGAAAGAGCGTCGCTTACCCTCTCTGGCGGGTCACAAAGCGGGCGTCGATAGTGTTCGTGATGTCATTCAAGGCTGCATGGAGTCGGGGGTAGAGTCTCTGACGCTGTTTGCATTCAGTTCAGAGAACTGGCGCCGTCCTGAAAAAGAGGTCCGTGGATTGATGGACCTCTTTAAGTTTGCCCTCGATCGCGAGGTCAAAAAACTCATCAAAAATAATATTCGCCTTCGTGTTATCGGAGATAAATCCGGTTTCTCTGAATCACTGCAGAAACGCATTGAAAAAGGTGAGCAAGCAACTGAGCACTGTACTGCGCTCAATCTAAATATTGCAGCCAACTATGGGGGGCAGTGGGATATCGCTCAGGCTGTTCAGCAGATTGCTGAGCAGGTGAAGTTGGGTGATCTAGAGCCATCTGATATTTGCCCTGGACTGATCTCTGAGTTTGTTACGCTGGCCGATCAGCCTCTTCCAGATCTCTGCATAAGAACAGCCGGTGAGCAGCGTATCTCTAATTTTCTAATCTGGCAGTTTGCATACACAGAGTTCTATTACAGTGATCTCTACTGGCCAGACTTTAATCGTGAAGAGCTGTTGAAAGCGGTCGATGACTTCCAAACTCGTGAGCGTCGTTTTGGTCGAACTAGCGAGCAGCTAGAGGCTTTGACTCATGATTAAGCAGCGTATCATTACCGCTTCAATATTGGCGCCTTTAGCGTTGGGCTCTGTTTTTCTTTTACCCTTATCTGGTTTTGCTATTGTCATGGCGCTCGTGTTGATGATTGGTGCTTGGGAGTGGGGTAATTTCGCACTCTATTCAAGACGAATGCGTGCGCTTTTCGTGACGCTGGTGGGAGGGATGATCGCCCTAATCTACCCATTCGTTGCAATTTTAACGCTACCTATCTTAATTATCGCCGCTATATTTTGGGTCTTTGCGATCACTCGAGTGATTCGCTACCCCAATACTTTAGGAATCGATGGAACCCTAACAAAACTAGTGACCGGTTTGTTGGTACTGGTGCCTGCTTGGGTAGCCATGGTTGGTCTGAAAGCTCACGAAAGTGCTCATCTATTGTTACTGCTGCTTTTTCTGCTTGTTTGGGGGGCCGATATTGGTGCCTATTTTGCTGGTAAACGCTTTGGTCGAGTTAAGTTGTTGCCGAAGGTGAGCCCTGGCAAGACGCGAGAAGGGGTTTATGGCGGTCTGTTAGCCGCCATGATGATTGGCTTGGTTTTCTCGATTGTCTTGGGTCTCTCATCCTCATCCATTATTCTGCTATTGGCGCTTTCGGTCATGGTTGTGGTTGTCTCGGTCTTTGGTGATCTATTTGAAAGTATGTTTAAGCGTGAGCGTGGTATTAAAGACAGTGGTGTGATCCTGCCTGGTCATGGTGGCGTATTGGATCGTGTTGACAGCCTTACGGCTGCTGCGCCGCTGTTTCTGTTAGGAATTCAACTGCTTCCGATTCTTTAAGGGTAAGTGATGGATTTTATCCAAACGGTTCTCTCTCTTCTTGTAACGCTTGGTATATTGGTCACAATTCATGAGTGGGGTCACTACTGGGTAGCCCGTCGTTGTGGCGTCAAGGTACTTCGCTTCTCTGTCGGTTTTGGCAAACCTATTTGGATGCGCAAGGGTAAAGATGGCACTGAATATGCTGTCGCCTCTATCCCTTTAGGTGGTTATGTTCGAATGCTCGACGAACGCGAAGGTCCTGTTCCTGATGATC
Organism: Marinobacterium sp.; assembly: GCA_018623095.1. Classification (GTDB taxonomy): domain Bacteria; phylum Pseudomonadota; class Gammaproteobacteria; order Pseudomonadales; family Balneatricaceae; genus Marinobacterium_E. The sequence continues at coordinate 18,274 of JAAZVX010000018.1, forward strand.
TGAAATCTCAGGCATTCAACAATAAAAGCGTCTATCAACGAATTGCGATCGTTGCGGCAGGTCCGCTTGTCAATCTAATCTTTGCCCTCTTTGCCTACTGGTTCCTATTTATCTGGGGTGTCACTGTTGTGAAGCCGGTCGTTGGCGCTGTAGCACCTGACTCGCTTGCAGAACAGGCCGGTATTCAGCCCAATTATGAGATTGCTGAAATCGACGGACGCGAAGTGCTTTCGTGGGAAGAGATCAATTTAGCGCTTGCTGCTCGAGTGGGAGAGTCCGGAATATTAACTCTTCGTGCTGGTGAGCCCAATTCTGGATGGCTAAGAAGCTACTCGGCTGAACTGCAAAGTTGGGATGTTGATCTAGAGACTACTTCGCCGCTTCGCGCTTTTGGATTGTCACCTTGGCAGCCGGAAGTGCCTGCCGTTATTGGCCAAATCTCTCCTGATGGGCCAGCGTACAAAGCAGGTATGCAACAGGGCGATAAAGTTGTCAGTATAGATGGCACACCAGTAGACAACTGGATGGATTTGGTTAGCAAGGTGCAGGCCTCTTACGATGTTGACCTGACTTTTGACGTTGTGCGTGATGGTCAAACCGAAGCGTTAATTGTTCGTCCTGGTTTAAGACCTGGTAATGATGCTTCAGTTGGCTATATCGGTGCCGGCGTTGTCGTTCCTCAATGGCCAGAAGATATGCTCAGAGATCTATCTCAGGGCCCGTTCGATGCTCTCTTCAGCGCCTATGATAAGACCGTCCAAATGATCGGTCTGACACTTGATTCTATTAAGAAGATGATTTTTGGTGTGATTTCAGTGAAAAACCTGAGTGGCCCAATCACGATTGCCAAAGTGGCCGGTGACTCCGCTTCATCAGGACTGGAATCCTTTATCAGCTTTTTAGCCTATCTAAGTATCAGTTTAGGTGTATTAAATCTTTTACCAATTCCGATGCTAGATGGCGGCCATTTAGTGTACTATTTTGTAGAGTTGATTCGAGGTCGTCCTGTCAGCGAGCGAACCCAAGCTTTTGGAATGAGGTTGGGTATGGCTTTACTGTTTAGTTTGATGGCCCTTGCATTTTTTAACGATTTGGCGCGTCTTTAAGCGTACTTGAGGAATCACTGGATGAAACGCTTCACACTTTTATCACTCATAGGTCTGATCTTTTCGGTTCGGGCTGTTGCGAGTGATTTTGCAGTAGATGATATTCGTATCGAAGGTCTGCAGCAGGTTGATCCAGCGATTGTTTTTCGTAACTTCCCCATTAATCGTGGCGATCAAGTTGATCAGCGCGCACTGAACGAAGCGACAAAAGATCTTTTCGAATCCGGCTATTTTGATGATGTAGAGTTGCTCAAAGATCAAGGCGTGTTGATTGTACGAGTGAAAGAGCGTCCTTCCGTTGCGCTGATTCGTCTTGATGGTAATGAC
>JAAZVX010000019.1 GCA_018623095.1 Marinobacterium sp.
AGAGTAGGTCATTGCCAGGCACCTAATAAACAGAAAACCCCGTCCACTATGTGGTCGGGGTTTTTTGTTTTTGGGACCTTACTAGCTTCGACAAAGACCTCTGCCAGATCTGAAAGTCGGGTCAGACCGCAGGTCAGACCCGCAGCTCCGTAGATAGTTAGGCACACCGGTGTCTGACCTCGGGTCTGACACCTCTCTCTAATGACGCACCCATCGCGGCCTTGCAAGACCGCTTGTATTAACCTTTTAAATGCTCTGTAAAGAACGCCAGTGTTCTCTCCCAAGCTAATTCCGCTTCTGCTTCGCTGTAACGTGCTGTTGAGTCATTGTGGAAACCGTGGTTTACGCCGGCGTAGGTATGCGCTGTATAGGTTTTACCTAGCTCATCAAGTATCGGCTGGTAATCTACCCAAGTGCCATTTACACGCTTATCCAGTTCTGCAAAATGGAATTGCAGTGGTGCTGTAATTTTTTCAAAGCCATCCTCGGCGGGCGTGCCGTAAAAAGGGACACCGGCATTTAAGTCAGGCCCAAGATCAATGGCCAGTTGGTTGACGAGGTATCCACCAAAGCAGAATCCAACCATACCGAGTTTGCCATTGCTCAAATCGTGATTCTTAATGAACTGAGCGGCTGCAATGAAGTCTTGCACAATCTTGCTTCGGTCTAGGGTTCGCTGCATGGCTCGCCCTTCGTCATCATTGCCCGGGTATCCTCCTAATGGATAGAGAGCGTCGGGTGCAAAGGCTATGAAGCCTGCCTTAGCTAAACGTCGAGCGACATCCTCGATGTATGGATTCAGACCACGGTTTTCGTGGGCAACTAGAACGGTAGGTGCATCATTCATCTCATCTACACCAGCTGGTATAACCAGATACCCACGGCCTTTTCCATGCCCCTTAGGTGACTCAAATTCTACATATCTCCCTTTGATGTCAGGGTCGTTAAATGATACCTGCTCGGCTAGGGCGTAATTGGGTGTCAGTGCGGTTGTCATAGCACCAAGCGTTAAGCCTGCAATACCCAATGTCCCCAAGCGTGCTAGGAAGGTGCGTCGATCGATATCGCCATGTGCGTATTCGTCGTACCAATCAAACGCTACCTGAGGAATAGTGAGCGTCTTTTGTTCTTTTTGTTGCATATCCATGGTGCACTCCTGTGCTTACAGTTAACAGATACTCTTTTGCATGTACGTCGGTTTCTTACTACTGGAGCAAACTCTATAATGAGCCTCTTATTTATAGCTTAGGATTTGGATATGCGCTCAATAATCGTTTTAATTACCACCCTGCTTATGTCAGGTTGCGTGCCATTCGTTCCGTTCATCTAGTCCTATGTCATTAGATTTCACTATTAATCGCTTTACTACCGAATTCTCACCGTCTGAGGATCGAATTCGAATGGTGGTTGAGGACAATCAGCAGCAAACGATTGTTATTTGGCTCACGCGTCGTCTTTTGGTTCGGCTCATTGAGGCGATGGTTAAAGCGATTGAGTCAGAAACAGTAGGACGCCCAGAGTCTGATACTCTGCAATCATTTACTCAACACCGTGCTCAACAAGCACAGGTTGAAGAGTCACCTGTTGAGGCGGTCGAGGGCAGTGCGGAGTGGCTAATTAACCGAATTGATCTGAATGTGTCGCATGAGCGGCTGACGTTAAAGCTATTCTTAGATGATGATTGTGCGATCCTTCCCATGCCGCGTGTAAATGCTCGTCAGTGGCTGAATATCATGCAGCGATTGTTTGAGGCTGCCGAGTGGCACTATGAGAAGTGGCCCAGTTGGCTGCAGCAATCACCTTCTGCAACTCAGCCGGCGTTAGTTCATTAATCATGTTTGAAGCCTTTAGTGCCCTGCTTCCTGACCACCTAACAGTATCAGAATCTTGGTTTTTGATTGTTCTTGCAGGTTTTACCTCTCTGTTAACGGCAACGCTTGGCATTGGTGGTGGTGCGCTTTTGTTAGCGGTGATGGCACAGATCATGCCGCTTGCTGCCCTAATTCCGGTGCATGGGTTTGTTCAGTTTGGTTCTAACTTTAATCGTGCTCTCCTGACGTGGCGTCATATTGATCGTCCATTGATCGCTCAATTTATGGTCGGTGCAGTCATCGGCGCAGTGATTGCATCGTTCATTGTTGTTCAGTTACCCCTGACCTGGATTCAAATTGCGGTTGGTCTGTTCATCTTATGGATCGTTTGGGGTCCCAAACCTAAAGGAGGCGGCCTCTCCCCCCAGGGCGCAGTCGTGGCGGGTGGTTTAACGACGATTATCTCGATGTTTGTTGGGGCAACAGGTCCGTTAGTGGGTGGGCTTGTCTATCGCACAGGTGCAGAAAAGCTGACAAAAGTCGCGACTATGGCTGCTGCACTAACAGGGCAGCATCTACTGAAAGGTGTGGTGTTCGCGTTTGTTGGTTTTTCATTTTTGGAGTGGCTGCCACTGATCGCACTGATGATTCTAGCGGGAGCAGTGGGTACTTGGGTTGGGCTCAACATATTGCACAAGATCTCTTCGGATCTTTTTAACCAACTGTTTCGGTTAGTCATTACTCTGTTGGCACTGCGCCTCTTATGGCAGGGAATCGAGGCTTTTTAGGGCATTAATACTAAGCCCGCCGCTGTCGTGAGTGCGGTTGCGGTAAAACGTGCCAACCATTTAGTGTTTGATTCGTCTGATAGCTTCTTCTGCAACCAGCGGCCCCCTGATGCGTATGCAATCAACGCACCAATCTCAATCAAGATAAAGGTCCCACCCATAATGGTGACTTGATCTGCGATATTGCCAGTCGGGTCCATGAACTGCGGAAAAAACGCCGTGAAGATTAGGATTAGCTTAGGGTTGGTTGACGCTACGATCGCTTCTGAGCGTGCCATCTCCCAGATTTTCGTCTCTTGTGCTTCGACGCTGTTCAGGTTGACCTGCGTACGGAGTGATTGCCATGCCATGTAGAGCAGGTAAGCGGCACCGAGCAGCTTCATCACAAGAAAGGCATATTCGCTCAGCGCAAGCAGCGCTTCTAGGCCATAGGCCAACAGAATCAACATGACGACCATGACAGGAAGGCGCGCAAGTCCTGCTACTGAAGCGGCAAACAGTGAGGTGCGTGTTCCGTGTATTAGAGCAATCAGGTTATTGGGACCTGGAAAAAAGTTCATCCCGATACAAGCAGGAAGGAATATCCACCATTGAGCTTCATTCATATCTATCCCTATTTCCCTAAAGAGTCAGTTAACAGCAAGTAGGCTATGGTCCACATGGTGATCGCTACCAAGCAATCTAATATTCGCCAAGCCAGCGGGTTGGCAAACAGCGGGGTAAGCGCTCTTGCACCGTAGCTAATGGTTAAAAACCATATGATAGAAAAGCTTGATGCCCCGGCTGCAAACCAATACGTATCAACGCTTTCATATCGACCGGCTATGCTGCCCAACAGCACCACTGTATCAAGGTAGACATGGGGGTTGAGTAAACTTAGCGCGGCGGTTGCCAACAATGCTGCAGAGAGGTTGTTGAAGCCACTGCTTTTATTGGCTTGCAGGGTATTGTTCTTTAATGCCGATAACCCAGCTTTGAAGCCGTATAGTATTAAAAAGAGGGCGCCGCCCCAGGTAACCAAGGTTAAAAAAAGCTCGGATCGATTGATCAAAGCCCCCATGCCGGCGGCACCTGCGAATATTAAAAGAGTGTCGATTGCGGCGCAGGTCAGTGCGATCTGCCAAAAGTAGTGCCGTTTAACCCCTTGGGTTAATACAAAGGCATTCTGCGCACCGATAGCAGCAATTAAGCTGGCTCCGGTAATGGCACCTGTCATGTAAGCGGTTGGCAACATAGAGTTGTCGTTCCAAACTAAAAGAAGCCACGGAGTGCGTGGCTTCTGTTGTCTATCTCATCTAAGTGGCAGCTTAGAATGGGATATCATCGTCAAAGTCATCAAATGCTGGCGGTTGCTGCTGTGGTGCTTGTTGTTGCGGCGTCTGTTGAGGCGCTTGTTGACGCGGTGCACTCTGCTGCTGTGGCTGCTGCTGGTAACCACCGCCCATGTTGTCCCCACCACCGTTGCGGCCGTCAAGCATCTGCATTTCGCTGGCAACAATCTCAGTTGTGTATCGATCTTGGCCATCTTGACCTTGCCATTTGCGTGTACGCAGTGCGCCTTCAACGTAAACTTTTGAGCCTTTGCGAAGGTACTCACCAGCAATCTCAGCAAGGCGGTTAAAGAAGACAATGCGGTGCCACTCTGTGCGCTCGTTCATTTGACCTGTGTTCTTGTCTTTCCAAGAGTCACTAGTTGCCAGTGTGATGTTGGTAACCGCGCCACCATTGGGCATGTAACGAGTCTCAGGGTCACCACCAATGTTACCCACTAGAATTACTTTATTTATACCGCGTGCCATTCTTATCTCCGCACAGAAACTTTATTCAATTTAGGTTACTTTAACAGATCAAAAGCGGTGATTCAGCCGTAATTGCAATCTACTTATCTGTCGTATTGAACTGCATGATATAGTACTCGTTTTTTCACGGCCGGAGCAGTAATGGACACAATTCTGGTACGCGGTGCGCGCACCCATAACCTTAAGGGGATCGATCTAGAGATACCCCGTGATAAGCTAGTTGTAGTTACCGGCCTGTCAGGATCAGGTAAATCCTCACTCGCATTTGATACGCTCTATGCTGAAGGACAAAGACGTTATGTAGAGTCGCTCTCTACCTACGCACGTCAGTTCCTGTCGATGATGGAAAAGCCCGAAGTGGACCATATCGAAGGTCTATCACCGGCCATCTCCATTGAGCAGAAGTCGACTTCTCATAACCCCCGTTCAACCGTTGGTACCATCACGGAGATCTACGATTACCTGCGCCTTCTCTATGCTCGTGCCGGTGAGCCTCGTTGTCCGGATCATGATCTGCCGCTTAAGGCCCAAACCATCAGTCAGATGGTCGATCAGGTATTGGCACTGCCTGAGGGATCTAAGTTGATGCTACTGGCGCCTGTCGTGCAGGATCGTAAAGGTGAGCATCTTCATACCTTAAATGAGTTAAGAGCCCAAGGCTTCGTTCGCGCCCGCATTGATGGCACGGTCGTTGATTTAGATGATGTTCCTGCGCTCGACAAGAACAAGAAGCACCGCATTGATGTAGTTGTGGATCGTTTTAAAGTGCGTTCTGATTTGCAGCAACGTCTTGCTGAGTCGTTTGAAACCGCCATCAATCTTACCGACGGATTGGCTACGGTTGATTGGATGGATGAGGGTGCCGGCGAAGAGATGATCTTCTCAGCGCGCTTTGCTTGTCCAAAGTGTGGACACTCAATACAAGAACTTGAACCGCGTCTCTTCTCATTCAACAACCCTCACGGGGCATGCCCAAGTTGTGATGGATTGGGAGTAAAGCAGTATTTTGACCCGAATAAGGTGGTACAGGATAACACTCTGACCCTTTCAGAGGGCGCGATTCGTGGTTGGGATCGACGCACGCTCTATTACTTTCAACAGCTTAAAGCGGTGGCTGAACACTACGGCTTTGATATTGATACGCCGTTTAAGGACTTAAGTAAAAAGCATCAAGAGGTGATTCTCTATGGTAGTGGTACTGAGGCAGTGCCATTTAGATACCTGAATGATCGAGGCGATATTGTCTCTAAATCACACGCATTTGAAGGGGTTATTAATAACTTAGAGCGTCGCTACAAAGAGACTGAGTCGGACATGGTGCGTGATGACTTAGCGAAGTATATCAACATGCAGCCTTGCCCAAGTTGCTCTGGTAGCCGTCTGCGTCGTGAAGCACGCCATGTATTCATTGATGATAAGACTCTGCCGGAATTGGTTCGTTTTCCGATTGGCGCTGCATTGGACTATTTTGAAGGGTTAAAGCTCGAAGGTAAGCAGGGCGAGATTGCAGAAAAGGTTCTTAAAGAGATCCGTGAAAGGCTAAGTTTTCTTGTTAATGTCGGGCTGGATTACCTATCTTTAGAGCGCAGTGCTGAGACCCTATCCGGGGGCGAGGCTCAACGTATTCGTCTAGCCAGTCAGATTGGTGCTGGGCTTGTTGGTGTGATGTATATCCTAGATGAGCCTTCCATCGGTCTGCATCAACGCGACAATGAGCGTCTGCTTAAGACGCTGGAGCATCTGCGTGATCTTGGTAACACCGTCATTGTCGTCGAGCATGACGAGGATGCAATTCGCCAAGCTGATCATATTATTGATATTGGCCCTGGAGCCGGCGTACACGGTGGTGAGGTTGTTGGCTCGGGTACATACGATGATATTGTTAATAGTGAGCGTTCACTCACTGGTCAATACCTGTCTGGCAAGCGTGCCATTGAGGTGCCCAAGCAGCGTCATGAGCGTGATCTTAAGAAGTCGCTTAAGCTTTTAGGGGCCTCTGGTAACAATCTGCAAAACGTCGACCTGGAGATACCGGTCGGTCTGTTTACTTGTATCACCGGTGTATCGGGCTCAGGTAAATCGACGCTTATTAACAACACGCTCTATCCGATTGCAGCAACTGAACTCAATAATGCGACCACCTTAACACCTGCGCCTTACAAAAAGGTGTCGGGTATGGATCACTTCGATAAGGTGATCGATATCGATCAGAGCCCTATAGGACGCACCCCTCGCTCCAACCCTGCAACCTACACCGGTATCTTCACACAGGTACGCGAGTTGTTTGCGGGAACCCAAGAAGCTCGTTCGCGTGGTTACAAACCGGGTCGATTCAGCTTCAACGTCAAAGGCGGACGGTGTGAAGCATGTCAGGGTGATGGGGTCATTAAAGTAGAGATGCACTTTCTGCCTGATGTGTACGTGCCTTGCGATGTCTGTAAAGGGAAGCGTTATAACCGCGAAACTCTTGAGGTGCAGTACAAGGGTAAAAACATCCACGAGGTACTGGATCAAACGGTCGAGGATGCACGAGAGTTCTTTGATGCTATCCCAGCCCTGGCCCGCCGATTGCAGACACTGATCGATGTCGGCCTGAGCTACATTCGGTTAGGCCAAGCTGCAACGACTCTGTCAGGTGGTGAAGCACAACGTGTGAAGTTGGCGAAAGAGCTCTCTAAACGGGATACCGGCAAGACACTCTACATTCTCGATGAGCCGACCACCGGTCTGCACTTTTATGATATTGAGCAGTTATTGACGGTCCTTAATCGCTTGCGTGATCACGGCAACACCATCGTTGTTATTGAACATAACTTGGATGTGATTAAAACGGCTGACTGGATTGTCGATCTGGGACCAGAGGGTGGCAGTGGTGGTGGCCGTATTGTGGCCGAAGGCACCCCTGAACAGGTTGCCGAGACTGAAGGGTCAGAGACTGGACGTTTCTTAAAACCGATGCTCTAAATCCTACGTTCACAAAAAAGCCGGCATACAAGCCGGCTTTTTTGTGGCGTTGGCAATCAGTCTAGCAGGCTTAGATCTCGCACCGCGCCTTTGTCCGCGGCGGTTGCAAGCTTAGCGTAGGCTTTTAGCGCAGCAGAGACTTTACGAGGACGCTCTTTGGCAGGCTTCCATCCAGCTGCATCTTGTGCTGCACGACGAGTGGCTAGCTCTTCATCGCTGACAAGTACGTCGATGGTACGATTTGGAATGTCGATACGAATCATATCGCCATCTCGAACAAGGCCGATGTTACCGCCACCAGCAGCTTCTGGTGAGACGTGACCGATCGATAAGCCTGAAGTACCCCCAGAGAAACGACCATCAGTAAGAAGAGCACAGGCTTTACCGAGACCTTTCGACTTGATGTACGAGGTTGGGTAGAGCATCTCTTGCATGCCTGGGCCACCCTTAGGGCCTTCGTAACGAACAATCACGACATCGCCCGCTTTGACCTGGTCGTTTAGGATGTGATCAACCGCTTCGTCTTGAGATTCGGTGATGTGTGCGGGACCTTCAAACACAAGGATGGATTCGTCAACTCCGGCCGTTTTAACAACACAGCCATCTTGGGCTAGGTTACCGAATAGAACAGCTAGGCCACCCTCTTGTGAGAAAGCGTGCTCTACTGAACGAATACAGCCCTCGGCGCGATCACCATCAAGTGATGGCCAACGAGTAGATTGCGAGAAAGCCTGTTGAGTAGGAATGCCTGCTGGTCCCGCCTTGTAGAACTCAACCACTTCCGGAGTTGGATTGCGCATGATGTCCCATTTATCTAGGACGTCAGCCATATCTTTACCGGCCACGCTCGGTACATCGGTATGCAATTTACCGCCACGATCAAGCTCACCCAAAATGGCCATGATGCCACCGGCACGGTGAACATCTTCGATGTGGTACTTCTGAGTGTTCGGTGCCACTTTACATAGCTGGGGTACTTCGCGTGACAGGCGATCGATGTCAGCCAGTGTGAAGTCGATCTCGGCCTCTTGCGCAATCGCCAGAAGGTGAAGAATGGTGTTGGTAGAACCGCCCATTGCAATATCAAGCGTGATCGCATTTTCAAAGGCTTTGAAACCAACGCTTCGAGGCAGAATGCGCTCGTTATCATTCTCGTAATAATCTTTGGCCATCTCTACGATGCGTCGACCCGCTTCTAGGAATAGGTTTTCACGGTCAGCGTGCGTTGCTACTACGGTACCGTTACCTGGCAGCGCAAGACCTAACGCCTCTGCAAGACAGTTCATTGAGTTGGCTGTAAACATGCCAGAACAAGAACCACAGGTTGGACAAGCTGAGCGCTCTACAGCATCAACTTGCTCGTCAGATGCCGTTGGGTCGGCGGCAAGAACCATTGCATCGACTAGGTCTAGCTTGTGCTCGGCCAGTTTTGTCTTACCGGCTTCCATTGGGCCACCGGTGACGAAGATGACAGGGATGTTCAAGCGCATAGAGGCCATCAACATTCCCGGTGTGATCTTGTCACAGTTAGAGATACAAACAATGGCATCGGCACAGTGTGCATTGACCATGTACTCAACGGAGTCGGCAATAATGTCGCGGCTTGGCAAAGAGTAGAGCATGCCGTCGTGACCCATTGCGATGCCATCATCAACAGCGATCGTATTGAACTCTTTTGCTACGCCGCCTGCACGTTCAATCTCACGTGCTACCAGTTGCCCCATGTCTTTCAGATGAACGTGGCCAGGAACGAACTGAGTGAATGAGTTGGCTACTGCGATAATCGGTTTGTGAAAGTCATCGTCTTTCATTCCGGTTGCACGCCAAAGTGCGCGGGCACCAGCCATGTTGCGGCCAGCGGTGGATGTTTTTGAACGGTACTGTGGCATCGTCTTCTCTCTTTTGATTACGCCCATAAATTATCCATTCAGTATATCAGATTGAGCGAAATGATCAGCTGAGTCTCTGTAGGGTTTTTTACCGATTCAGACTCAATTAATATGTACTGAGTTATTCTAATAAATATTGTTCCATCCTCGTGTTTGGAGGAGTGTTTGAAACACTTATTTTTATTGATGTTAACCCCTGCATTTCTGGGGTTTTCTGGTGCGAGTGCTGCCGATAAAGAGGCCGTGGCAGATGCAGTGACTGCGGTCGTTGAAGAAGAATCGTCTACCCCTGAGGTTGTGCCCAATTCTGACGGTGTCATCGATCCTGTTGTGACGCCTGAGTCGACCAGCGCTGCCGAGGTAAGTGTTGCCGATGTTCAGTTGCCATTTGATCTTAAGGCTGCTGCTGATCTGGCTATCGAAACTTTTGGCGGCGAAGTGGTCAAAGCTGAAGAGACTCCGGATGAAGCCGGTCTTCTAATGTTTACGATTCGTATTGTTAACGAAGGGCGTGTTAAAGACGTCGTTATCGATGCTGCAAATGGTGACATCATCAAGCCGCTTGAAGAGCCCGTGTCGGCTGAGTCTGAATCTGAAGCAGAGAGTGACGCTGAAGAAGCTCCTGTTACTGAGGAGGCTGCTCAGTGAAAATCCTAGTCGTTGAAGATGATCCTGATCTACGTCGTCAATTAGTGAGCGGTCTATCTGGCCGTGCTTACACCGTTGAAGATTGTGGCGATGGTAACGAAGCACTCTACCAAGGCAGTGAGTTTGAATACGATCTGGCCATTGTGGACATTGGCTTGCCTAGCATGTCAGGTCTTGATGTGATTCGAGGCTGGCGCAAAGCGCAGAGACAGTTCCCTGTATTGATCTTAACAGCACGTGGTGATTGGCAAGATAAGGTCGAGGGCTTAGAGGCTGGCGCTGATGATTACCTTGTTAAACCCTTTCATATGGAAGAGCTTAATGCTCGCGTTAATGCATTGCTGCGTCGTGCAGCGGGCCACGCCTCCCCACAGATGACGTTTGGCCCGATTACGTTGGATACGGTCGCTCGGGCCGTATTTGTAAATGGCTCAGAGATCAAATTGACCAGCTATGAGTATCGTACTTTGGAGTACCTGATGGTTCACTCGGGCAAGACAATCTCTAAAGCTGAGTTAACTGAGCATCTCTATCACCAAGATTACGATCGCGACTCCAATGTATTGGAGGTGTTTGTTCGTCGTCTTCGTCAAAAACTGGATCCTGATCAGACGTTGCATCCGATCATGACTGTTCGAGGTCTAGGCTACCGTTTTGCTTTGGAAGCCTCTGAGTAAGTTCTTCTCGGGCATTAAATGGGTGCCTGGTTCTCTGCAGACTCGACTCCTTTGGGCGTCGATTGTGCTGCTTCCTGTTCTGATTATTTTTGCCGGTGCGGCGTTACAGAACGCCTATGAGAGCAGCCTGTTTGCGTCTGAACGATCCCAAGCTCAACTGCAGACTTATGGCATATTGGGGTCTGCCGATTTGGTCGAGGGAGAGCTTGTTCTGCCTCGTCGATTGCAAGAACCGCGCTTCAGTCAGGTCCAATCTGGATTGTCAGGTATGGTATTTGATGCCCAAGGTCTGCTGCGTTGGCAGTCTGAGTCGAGCTCACTGCTCGATGAGCAGTTTGTTATGCAGCTCTCAACTTATCAGCCTGAGCCGGGCAGTAGCCGTTTTCAACACCTTAAAGATCAAGGCTTCTACCTCTATGTTTACCCATTGGTTTGGGAGATTGAAGAGCAGGAGTTTCGTTACACCATCGCGATTGTCAGTTCTGACGCCGCTGCGATGGAAGAGTTGCTTGCGTTCCAGCGCCAGTTGTGGGGTTGGCTATTAGCCGTCTACCTGTTGGCCCTGTTACTTCAGTTCTTGATTCTGCGTTGGGGGTTAAAACCGCTGGATGATCTGGCGGACGATCTCTCCATGATCGAGCAAGGCGAGGCTGAGAAACTTGAAGGCGTCTACCCTTTTGAGGTGGAGCGTATTACCAAGAACTTGAACCGTTTGATTGAGTCCGAGCGCTCGCAACGAGAGCGTTACCGCAACACCCTAGGTGATCTGGCGCACAGCTTGAAAACACCACTGGCCGTGATACGAGGAGCTGGAGAGGAGCAGCACTCGCTGTCGAGTTATAAACGCCTGGTTGATGAGCAGAGCGATCGCATGACGCAGATTGTTCAATATCAGCTGAGCCGAGCGGTGAAGTCGAAAGAGCAGGCGATAACAGGTGCCACCAGTCTGTTGTTATCGGTCGATCGAATTGTGAATGCTCTGAGTCGTGTTTATGCCGCTAAAGAGATCGACGTTGAACGTGAAGGTCTCAACCACTTCTTTGCAGGCGATGAGCGCGATCTAATGGAGATGCTGGGTAACCTAATAGAGAACGCCTTTAAGTACTGTGATCATCAGGTTCGTCTCTCAGCGTCACTGGAGCAGAAGTGGTTGGAGATTGTCATTGAGAATGATGGTCAGGCGATCTCTACAGAGGAGCATCAGGTAGTTATTGAGCGTGGTGCGCGCCTCGACACATCAAGACCCGGTCAAGGCATTGGCTTAGCTGTGGTTACCGATATCGTCAGCAGTTACAACGGTGGCATTGAGATTGGGCAGTCGGAACTTGGCGGAGCAATGATTAGACTCCGCCTTCCGGCCGGTGAAGAGTGATTACTCAACTGGTTTAAAAAAGACTTTTGAGTTTCTTTGGAAGTTATAGAGCGCCTGACGTTCAGTGGGCAGTGCACTCAAATCCCGCTCTACAAAGCCTCTTTCTAAAAACCAGTGCGCCGTTCTTGTTGTCAGGACAAACAGCTCTTTTAGGCCAATGGCTTTGGCTCGTTCGGTGATGTGCTCAAGCAGCCTGTCACCACGCTCACCGCCACGATACTCATCACTCACTGCAATCCCGGCTAGTTCACCAACACCCTCTTCATGGAAAGGGTAAAGCGCAGCACAGCCAATAATGGCGCTATCACGCTCAATCACCGAGAAGCGCGCTATTTCAGATTCAAGCAGTTCCCTTGAGCGACGGACCAGCACACCAGCCTGCTCTAAAGGGGCTATGACATCAACGAGCCCACCGACGTCGTCTATTGTCGCTTCCCGCACTTGCTCATAGGAGTGGCGGCTTACCATGGTACCGTAACCGTCTCGGGTGAACAGTTCGGTTAGCAGTGCACCGTCCTCCTGATAGCTCACCAGGTGGCAGCGAGGCACACCGCGCTCACAGGCATCGGTTGCGGCGCCCAGTAATGTGGCAATTTCCGAATGAGGTTGAGTCGGGTCATCAATGTTGGCTAAGTAGTGCGAAACCAGGCGTTTAGCGGTGGATGCGAGTAGTTCGCTGCGTAGCTCACCCTGGCTGTCACGGATGCCTTGCTGTGCACCAAATAGAACCAGCTTATCAGCGCTCACAGCCGCCGCAACATTCACTGCTACCTCTTCAACTGATAGGTTAAAAACCTCACCGGTCGGCGAAAATCCAAGGTTGCTCACTAATACAATGTTCGTTGAGGCTAACTGCTGCTGAATGCCCTCACTATCAACGCGACGCAGTTCGCCTGTTAGACCCATATCGACACCATCGACCACACCGAGTGGCTTGGCCATGACAAAGTTACCACTGACGACACGTATCTTGGCACCGTGCATAGGTGTGTTCGCTAAGCCCATTGAGAGGCGCGCTTCAAACTCGGTTCTGACATTGGCGACAGCATCGATTACTTCGCCCATCAGATCGGATGAGGTAATGCGTTGATCGTGGTGCAGCCGAACCTCTTTGCCTGCTGCTTGAAGGCGTTGATCGATTTGTGGACGCGCACCGTGCACTAGAACGAGCTTAACGCCTAAGCCATTCAAAAGCGCAATGTCATGGATAATGTTGGCAAAGTTGTCGTTGGCAACCGCTTCACCCGTCAGCATCATCACCATCGTTTTATCACGATGATGATGAATGTAGGGCGATGAGTGCCTAAACCACTTTACATAGTTCGATGAGCTATCCATCGTTAACAGCCTTTCACACAGTATTGATTAATCAGATTATGCAACAGATCGAGGGTTGGAGCGAATTGATCCAGAGCTAGGAACTCATCTGGCTGGTGAGCTTGATCAATCGATCCAGGTCCCAGTACCAGTGTCTGCATCCCCATCTGTTGTAAAAAGGGAGCCTCAGTTCCGAATGCGACAGCTTCCGCTTTGTGTCCAGTGAGGCGTTCAACGCAATCCACAAATTCGCTTTCGTTCTGCTCAAACGGCGGAATGCCCGGAAAAAGTGAGCGAACATTGAGGTCCACTCTGTGTTTCTGTTCAATCGGTTTGAGTCGTTCGCTGATCATATTGCGCAGACCATCAAGCGACATGCCAGGCAGTGGGCGAAGATCAAACTCAAGCTCACACTGCCCACAGATACGGTTGGGGTTATCTCCGCCGTGAATACAGCCAAGATTCATTGTTGGGACGTCGATTCTGAAATTAGAGTTTTGGTAGTTGGCCTGCAGTTCAGAACGAATGGTCAGCAGCTCATTCATGACACCATTCATCGCCTCTAGCGCATTGGCACCCAGTGATGGGTCGGATGAGTGACCCGCCTGCCCCTCAACGCGGACCCCTTCCATCATCATGCCTTTATGCATTCTTATTGGCTTAAGACCGGTAGGTTCGCCAATGATCGCCGCACGCGCTTTTGGTTTGCCCGCATCCACCAAGGCTCTGGCGCCTGACATTGAAGACTCCTCATCTGCGGTAGCCAGAATAATCAGAGGTGCCTGTAGTGGTGTATCTTTGTACTGTTTAGCCGCTTCAATCGCCAGAGCTAAGAAGCCTTTCATGTCACAGGTGCCAAGCCCGTAAAGTTTTTGATCCCGCTCTTCGACTTTGAAAGGGTCGGATTTCCAGAGTTCTGGATCACAGGGTACGGTATCGGTGTGACCAGAGAGAACCAAGCCGCCTGGACCTGTTCCCAGAGTTGCGATTAGATTGGCTTTGCCTGGTTGGTCAGGAACCGGCATCACTTCGCACTGAAATCCCAGTGACTCACACCAAGCGTGCAGTAGCTCGATCACGCCAAGGTTTGAGTGATCCCATTTCGGTGTGGTTGAGCTGATAGAGGGAACGGCAATCAGTGAGCTGATCATCTCTATCGGCTTGGGTGGCAGGGGCATAGTCGACTCTCCAAAATCATTTCATCTGACTTTATCTTGTTCCAATCCGTTGGTCACTGATTCAGAGATCAAAACTCTTGTACAATGATGTAAATCCCCGTGTTATTGAGATTGGAATCATGTCTAAAGAGCTTGAGTTAAAGTTAGGTTGCCTGCCAACTGTTGCAGCACAGGTCTGTGCCTTGCCATTGTTAAGCGGCCTGCAAAGTGAATCTAAACTGCTTCTGAATCTCTATTACGATACGCCGGAGGAGTCTCTGAAACGAATGAAAATGGCCCTGCGCATTCGTAAATCAGGTGATCAATGGCTACAGACCCTTAAAACAACGGGTACTACAGATGCGTCGGGTCTCTCTAGTCGCGGTGAATATGAGTGGGTGATCGACGGGCCCAACCTCAAACTTGATCTGCTGGAAGGGCTTCTTCCCTCGGATATTGAGGGAGACAGCCTCTATCCGGTCTTTTCTACTAACTTTAAGCGCACTACCTGGCTCTATCAACGCGAACAGACGCAGATCGAGATTGCGTGCGACCAGGGTGAAGTAAGAACCGGTAATCGGATTGAGCCGATCTCTGAGGTAGAGCTAGAGCTAAAACAGGGTGAGGCCCATGCTGTGTTTGATTTAGCTGAACAGCTGACTCGCCTAAGCCCACTTTGGATCGGCCAACGGAGCAAAGCACAGCGTGGCTGGGAGTTGCGATTTGAACACCCGCCTGCCCCTGAGCTACCCTCGCTAATTATGGAGCGTGGCGATATGTCTGAGCGGATCGAACGCCTCTCTGCGCTGACCATCTGTTGGCAGCGCTGCTATGAATTGATTCCAATCACACTCGCCCCAACGGTGATTACGACTCTTTGCTCTGCTCTTGAGCAGCAGATTGCACTGTTACGTCAGTTGACCGATCTAGAGACGGCTGTGGGGTTACGCAAGGATTATGAAGCGCTGCTCATTCGTATCATGCCACTTTACGATTTGGCCTATTTCAGTGGGTCTTCTCCTACCTTCTATAAGACCATTCAAGAACGATCTCGATCGGTCTCTTCTGACCTATTGAATGACCCTTCAATCGGTCAATTAGCGCTGAGAACGGCGCGCTTTATTCGTGGAATGTCACAAGGAGCGGTTGATGAATAAAGTCCTGATACTTAACACCGGTGGTACCTTTGGTATGGTGCAAGGCGATGCAGGCCTCACTCCCGCTGCAGACCTTGAATCGCGGTTACGTGAACAGGTTTCCCAGCTAGAACATCACTCGTTTGATCTTATCGACCTGAACCCCCTTATCGACAGTTCAGATCTTCGAGTAGAAGATTGGTCGCGCATCTGCGAGATGATCCTTAATGCGCAACATAGTTACACCGGCTTTGTCGTCATTCATGGCACCGATACACTTGCTTATACAGCATCAGCCTTGAGTTTCGCGTTGAGAGGGTTGAGTCAACCTGTTGTGGTGACCGGATCTCAGTATCCCTTAGGTGTCGAGGGTAGTGATGCCCCCACAAACCTGTTGGACTCATTGAACTTGGTAGCGCAGCCCAATACTGTAGGTGTTAGGGTCTGTTTTGGTGGGCTTAACTTGCAAGCTAATCGTGTTCGAAAAGTGGATGCTCAAGATTATGTCGCTTTTCAGATGCCGAACGGAGAGGTCTCATATAACAATGAGGTTGCGCAGCCAGTCAATCTGAACTACCAAACGGGCGCGGTAGCGTTAATTTTGGTCTATCCGGGTATTTCAGCAGCCGTCATTGATGGCGTTCTTCAGGATGATCGTTTGCGAGCGATTATCTTGTTGAGCTTTGGTAGTGGCAACATTCCAACTGCCGGCAGCGATTTCGGTGAAGCACTTAAACGTGCTCATGCAACAGGTGTGCTGTTGGTAAATATGACTCAGTGCTTGAAAGGCCGAGTCATTCAAGGTGCCTATGAGACCGGGGCACTGTTAGCTGAGTTGGGCGCGTTGCCCGGCTTTGATATGACACCCGAAGCAGCCTTTGCCAAACTTCACTACCTGTTTGCCAAGGGCGCAGACAAAAAAGCGATTGAGGCCCAATGGCAACAATCGCTATGTGGAGAACTCAGCTAAATCAATAGCTGTACCCTTGGTTTAGAGGTGAACGCTCTCTATTAGTGACCGAGTATCTGACTTAGGAAGAGTTTAGTACGCTCATTTTGTGGGTTGTTAAAGAACTCGTTTGGTTCGTTCTCTTCCACAATCTGGCCAGCGTCCATGAAGATGACACGGTCAGCGACTTTCTTAGCAAAGCCCATTTCGTGCGTTACACACAACATGGTCATCCCCTCTTCTGCTAGCTCAACCATTACGTCGAGTACCTCTTTGATCATCTCAGGGTCCAGCGCAGACGTTGGCTCGTCAAACAGCATGATATTTGGGTTCATGCAGAGAGAGCGCGCAATAGCAACACGCTGTTGTTGACCACCCGATAGCTGGCCTGGGTACTTATCAGCCTGATCTGGGATCTTAACGCGTTCTAAGTACTTCATTGCGATCTCTTCAGCTTCCGCTTTTGGCTTCTTCTGAACCCAGATCGGGCCGAGTGTTAGATTTTCTAGAATGGTTAGGTGCGGGAACAGGTTGAAGTGCTGGAATACCATACCCACATCGCGGCGGATCTTCTCAATATTCTTAACGTCTTCAATCATCTCTACACCGTCAACGACTAGAGAACCTTCTTGGAACTCCTCTAGGCGGTTGATGCAACGAATGGTGGTCGATTTACCTGAACCTGATGGGCCACAGATAACGATACGTTCACCTTTTTTAACTTTCAGATTGATATCACGCAGAACGTGAAAATTACCGTACCACTTGTTTAAGTTCTCAATAACGATGACATCTTGAGAGTCTGCTGCTGAGTTAGTTGCGGTCATGATTAGTCTCTCTTATCAGTATTCATTTGACGTTCGATGCGGCGAGCAAGCACCGACATGCTGAAACAGCTTCCCCAGAAGACGAGGAAGACAAATAGGTAACCTTCAAGCGCGTGGCCACCTAGCCAGTAGGAGTTAGACAGGGCTGTCTGCAGTGTTTGCACCACTTCTGGAATACCGATGATCAATAAGAACGTGGTGTTCTTAAACAGCATGACAAAGGTTGCCAGAATGTTCGGCATCGACACTTTGATAACCTGTGGCAAGATGATCAACAGGATCTTCTGCCAGTAGCTTAGGCCGATCGAATCTGCCGCTTCGTATTGACCTGATGGGACGGCTTGGAAGCCACCACGGAATACTTCGGCCATGTAACCAGACATGAAGAAGATCAATACTAACCAGACACGAATCAACTTATCGACATTCGTTCCCTCTGCAAAGAAGAGCGGCAGCATGACCGAGCCCATGAAGAAGAGCGATAGGACTGGTACGCCGCGAAAGAACTCGATAAAGATAACCGAAACTGAACGGATAAAGGGCATCTCTGAGCGACGACCCAGTGCCCACAAGAAGCTAAATGGGAAAGCCACAATGATACTGGCTGCCGCCATAAAGACGTTCAGGGTAAATCCACCCCAAAGGTCAGTACTGACAACCTCTAGGCCTAACCAACGGCCATCTAAGATAGCGATGCCTACAATAGGTAGAAGTAACCACGAAGTGATGGATGCTTTCAGGCGAATCGATTTTGGTAACGTGAAGGACGCTGCAATCACCATAACCAATAGCACCAACGTTAGGTTGATACGCCACACCTCTTCAACCGGATAGGTTCCATAGAAGAATTGGTAGGACCAAGCGTTAATAAAGACCCAACAAGCACCCTCTTTCACACAAGCATCTTCTGTCGTGCCAGTGAAATTTGCTGACCAAAAGACCCAATCAAAGACCAGAGGCAAGTAGTAAGCTAACAGTGCAATAACTGAAAGAGTGACTACGGAGTTTGGAATTGAAGAGAAAAGGTTGTCACGCAGCCAAGCGGTAAAACCTACGGTTTTAATCGGTGCCTGACGGGCTGCAATAGGCTGAAATTCTTTCATTGTGCTCTCCTATCGGCTCACCAACGCAACCGCGCTGTTAAATCGGTTCATGAGGAATGAGATCACCATATTGACGACAAAGTAGACGACGATCGTCATGAAGATGGTCTCAATAGCTTGCCCCGTCTGGTTAAGCGCGGTTCCGACGAACACATTAAAGAGATCGGGATAACCGACGGCCGCCGCAAGCGTAGAGTTCTTTACCAGCGACTGATACTCAGAGTTAAGCAACGGTACAATGACGCGCATCGCTTGTGGAACAATGATCAACGACATGATCTTATTCTCACGTAGCCCAAGGCTGCGTGCGGCTTCAGTCTGACCGTGCGGAATCGATTGCACCCCGGCACGCACAGCCTCGGCAATGAACGCACCGGTGTAGACCGACAGCGCAATGGCTAGAGACATTAGCTCAGGGATGACGGTGATTCCACCGAAGTAGTTAAAGCCTTTTAGAGCTGGGTATTCAACGGTGAATGGGAAACCTGTCAGTGCAGCAACGACCAATGGGAACAGGATAACCATAGCGATGCTGGTTTTGAGTACTGGAAACTGCTGGCCAGTCAGCTCTTGACGTTTTTTGGCCCAGCGACGCAGCACAAAGATTCCTGCTACTGCGGCTCCTAGGGCGATCCAGACTAGAGATGACAAGTCTCCGCCGATTAGCTTAGGAAGATATAGGCCTCGAACGTTTAGGAATATTGCTTCGCCTAAGCTCAGACTTTGGCGAGCACCAGGAAGACTGGATAGAACAGCGAAGTACCAGAAGAACACCTGTAGAAGTAGCGGTACGTTTCGGAAAAGCTCGACATAGACCAATGCGATTTTGCGGATTAGCCAGTTATGCGAGAAGTGCGCCACCCCAAAAATAAATCCAAGCAGCGTCGCGAAGAAGATACCGATAGCAGAGACTAACAGTGTGTTTAAGAAACCGACAACAAATATTCGCCCGTAGGTGTCGGTCGACTCAAATGAGATCAACGACATCAAGACATCATAACCCGCTGCTGCGCCTAGGAAATCGAAACCGGTTTTAATCCCTGTCGCTTCCATGTTGGCCAGCGTGTTGCCAATGATGGTGCCAAAAAAATAGAGCAACCCAGCGACGAGTGCGATTTGATAGAAGAAACCGCGTATACGTGGGTTGTTATAAAAGGCGTTGGAGGTTTTGCCAGAGCTCGATTTACGGCTCGCTGACTTCACCTCTTCAATGGTTTTTTG
>JAAZVX010000077.1 GCA_018623095.1 Marinobacterium sp.
ATCGATGATGACCTACCCTTTGGCACATCACAGCTGATCTACACACTGACCCCCGCCGGTGAAGCGGCAGGTTTACGCCTGGAACAGGTCGGTCGACAGTTAAGAGCGGCATTTGATGGCCAGGAGGTGCAGAGCTACTTTGAAGGTCGTGATGAGATCAGCGTGCGCGTTCAGATGCTGGATGAACAGAAGAATCAGCTAAGCTCATTGAGCCAACTGCCGATTGTTTTACCCGATGGCCGAGTCACTCCAGTATCGAACGTGGTGAATTTCACCGCACGTCAAGGGTTCGATTCACTCCAACGTATTGATGGATTGCTGTCGATCAACGTATCGGCTGACCTTGATGAGAGCGCTAACAATGCCAATGAGATCATTGCCGATCTGCAACAGAAGGTGATGCCTGAGATCCTCGGTAAATATGGCGTTGAGGCGAGCTTTGAAGGTAAAAACCGCGATCAACGTGAAACCCTTGGTGATATGAAAACCGGCCTAGTCATTGCACTGGTGCTGATCTACGTGATTCTGGCTTGGGTCTTTGGATCGTACAGCTGGCCGATCACGATCATGCTAACCATTCCACTTGGTTTGACCGGTGCGCTGTTAGGCCATTGGGCACTTGGACTGGATCTAACCATCCTGTCACTGTTTGGCTTCTTCGGCCTGTCTGGGATCGTGATCAATGACTCGATCGTTTTGGTGACCTTCTACAAGAAGTTACGTGAACAGGGTATGGCGATTAAAGAGGCGGCAATTGAAGCCTCCTGTCAGCGTCTGAGAGCGGTATTGCTGACATCTTTAACCACGATTGGCGGCCTTACTCCGATACTGTTTGAAACCTCCATTCAAGCTCAGTTCTTGATCCCAATGGCTGCAGCCATCGTGTTTGGATTAGGTTATGGCACCCTATTGATTCTGGTCGTAGTTCCATCCCTACTGACTCTGATCGAAGGTGGTCGTGAAAAGCTTGGTATGAAGCCAATCAGTTCGTACTCCGTCGACACCCCTTAAAGCAATTTAAGACAGGCGATCTAAGGCGGCGGTCCATTTATTGGATCGCCGCCTTACGTTATACTATTGCACCTATTTTTATGACTAAAGCGTTTGGCCATTTGAGAAAGTATTTATGAATCGAGATCTTTCGTTACTACAGCCTTATCCGTTTGAAAAACTGGCCAAGCTCTTGGGCGGTTTACAACCACCTCAAGAGATCGAGCACATCTCACTTGGCATTGGGGAGCCTAAGCACCCTGCCCCTGAATGTGTGACCAAGGTACTGAGCAACACTGTCGATCTCGTTGCTAACTATCCAACGACAAAAGGCAGCGCCGAGCTTCGCGATACCATTGCTGCTTGGGCTACGCGTCGCTTTAAACTTAAAAGTGAAAGCCTGACCGGAGAGCATAACGTACTACCCGTAATGGGCACACGTGAAGCGATCTTTGCTTTTACTCAGTGTGCCGTCGATCGCAAACCAGGCGCCCTAGTGCTCTCCCCAGATCCTTTCTACCAAATCTACGAAGGTGCGGCCTACCTCGCGGGAGCAGAGCCCTACTTCTTACCTACTCTCGCTGAGAATGGGTTTATTCCAGATTACGATGCAATCACTGATGATATTTGGGAACGCTGTGAGCTTCTATTTATCTGCTCACCCAACAACCCCAGTGGATCAGTACACTCTGCTGAGACCATCAAAAAGCTGATTGCGTTAGCGGATAAATTCAACTTTATCCTAGCTTCCGATGAGTGCTACTCAGAGATCTACTTTGACGAGGCGAACCCGCCGGTGGGGCTTCTAGAGGTCTGTGCGCAACTAGGCCGTCACGACTACAAAAACTGTATTGTGTTCCATAGCCTTTCTAAACGTTCGAACCTTCCTGGACTTCGCTCAGGATTCATTGCTGGCGATGCCAAGTTAATGAAGCCGTTCTTACTATTTCGCACCTACCATGGTTGTGCGATGCCGCTTCAAGTTCAGAAAGGCTCTATTGCCGCCTGGAATGATGAAACCCATGTACAAGAGAACCGTGAACAGTACCGCCAGAAATTTGCGGCTGTACTGGAGATTCTTGAACCGGTTATGGATGTCAAAATGCCGGACGCTAGTTTCTACCTTTGGGCTAAGACACCAATCGATGATGACGCCTTTACCGCAGGCCTGTTTGAGCAACAAAACCTGACAGTACTGCCTGGTCGCTACCTATCGCGCGAGACCGAGGCAGGCCTCTACCCAGGGGCAGGCTATGTTCGCATGGCACTGGTTGCAACAGTTGAAGAGTGTGTTGAAGCGGCTTGGCGAATTCGCCGTTACATTGAATCACTATAAGGATGGCTATGAACGTTTACGGCATTCCAAATTGCGACACCGTTAAAAAAGCGCGCAAGTGGCTCACTGAACAAGGTCTGGAGTATAACTTCATCGACTTTAAAAAGAGTTCGCCCACCGCTGAACAGATCAAACAGTGGGTAGATGCAGCCGGCATTGAGGTTGTACTCAATAAACGGGGAACAACCTGGCGTAAGCTCGACGATGCCACTAAAGCAACTACCGATGAATCCGCTTTGATCAAATTAATGAGCGAACAGCCAAGCATGATCAAACGCCCAATTTTTGAATTCAATGGTCAGATTGAGGTGGGGTTCACACCTGACACTCAATCGGCATTAACGATTTAACACGAGGATATATAGATGACTAACTTTGCATTTGGCCTAGGTGTAGGTACTAAATCGGCAGCTGGCGACTTGCTAGAGGTCTACTACAACAAACCCCTTCTTAATGCGGATTCAGCCATGGTTGAAGCGGCTGGCAACGCACTGGGTTACACCGGTGGTAATGCGGCAATCGAAGTAGATGCAGCTCAGCTAAAAGCTCTGGAAGCGGCTTTCCTAAGCGTCGGTGCAGAAGATCAGGCAGAGATCGTAGAAGTTCTTGAGGGGACTGCTCAGCCAGTTATTCTAACAATCCTTGAATCTGACGACACACCGACCACAACGGCTGAAGTCTACCTAAAGCTGTCACTGATCTCGCATCGTCTAGTGAAACCACACGGTCAAAACCTAACAGGTATCTTTGGTCTATTGCCAAACATCGCTTGGACTAACGAAGGTCCAATCGCAGTCGATGAACTGTCTAAACGCCAGCTAGCGGCTCGTGCACAAGGTCGCATGCTTCACGTACACTCAGTAGACAAGTTCCCACAGATGGCTAACTACGTTGTTCCAAATGGTGTTCGTATTGGTGCAGCATCACGTATCCGTCTAGGTGCGCACGTTGGGGAAGGCACAACCGTTATGCATGAAGGCTTCATCAACTTTGACGCCGGCACCATGGGTGTCAGCATGGTTGAGGGTCGTATCTCTGCAGGCGTTGTTGTCGGAAACGGCTCTGACCTAGGTGGAGGTTGTTCAACCATGGGCACACTCTCCGGCGGTAACAATGTCATCATCTCTGTCGGCGAGAACGCTCTGCTAGGCGCTAACGCTGGTCTGGGCATCCCACTCGGTGATCGCTGTACTCTAGAAGCTGGTCTTTACGTGACCGGCGGTTCGAAAGTAACCATTCTTGATGACCAGAACAACGAAGTGACAACGGTTAAAGCGTCTGAACTTGCTGGCAAATCAGATTTACTGTTCCGTCGTAACTCACAAAACGGTCGCATTGAAGTGAAAACAAACAAATCAGCGATTGAGTTGAACGAAGAGCTACACGCTCACAACTAATCCTGACATACATAGGTAGAAAGAATATGACTCAGCGCTCCGCCACTCTGGAACTTGCTTGCGATTTAATCAGCCGCCCTTCAGTTACACCTGAGGATGCAGGTTGCCAAGCAATGATGTGTGAGCGCTTGGAAGCGCTGGGTTTCACTATCGACCAGATGCCTTTTGAAGAGGTGACTAACTTCTGGGCACGCCGCAATCAAGAGGGACCTGTACTCTGTTTTGCCGGGCATACTGATGTTGTGCCAACCGGCCCAATTGAGCGTTGGAAAACGCCCCCTTTCGAACCGACCATCATCGATGGTCAGTTGCATGGTCGAGGTGCTGCCGATATGAAAGGCAGCATTGCAGCATTCATGACCGCTCTGGATCGATTCGTTGCAAAACACCCAAATCATAAAGGCTCTATTGCGCTGCTGATTACCAGTGATGAGGAGGGCCCTTACGTGAATGGCACAACGCGTGTTATTGATACATTGGAAGCTCGCAATGAAAAGATCACCTGGGCGATTGTAGGTGAACCCTCAAGTACAACGCTGGTGGGCGATGTTATTAAGAACGGTCGCCGTGGTTCGCTCGGCGCCACCCTTAAAGTGAAAGGGGTTCAAGGCCACGTCGCCTACCCTCATTTGGTACGTAACCCGATTCACGAATTCGCGCCAGCGTTAGCAGAGCTATCGCAAACCGAGTGGGACAAGGGTAATGACTTCTTTCCACCCACCAGTTTTCAGGTTTCCAACATCAACGCAGGCACCGGTGCGACCAACGTCGTCCCCGGCGAAGTCGAAGTAAAGTTCAATTTCCGCTTCTCTACTGAAGTGACTGACACCGAACTGCGAACACGTGTTGAATCAATCCTAGCGAAGCACAACGTTGAGTATGAGATTGACTGGAACCTTTCAGGTCAGCCTTTCCTAACAGCTGCTGGAGATCTAGTTGATGCGGCTAGTGATGCTATTCGATCGATCACGGGTCGCGAGACTGAGCTATCAACTAGTGGTGGCACATCGGACGGTCGATTTATTGCACCAACAGGCGCACAGGTTGTTGAATTAGGCCCTGTTAACGCCACCATTCATAAGATTGATGAAAACGTCTCTGTCGCTGATCTAGACACACTCTCTGAGATCTATGAACAGATCATGATCAATCTTTTAACTGACGCCTAACATGCAACTGATCTGCCCTGTCTGTCAGGAGAGACTCTCAATCAACGAGCAACAGAAAACGCTCCGTTGTGAGAACAATCACAGCTTCGACAGAGCCAAACAGGGGTACTGGAATCTTCTCTTAGTGCAAAACAAACGCAGTAAAGATCCAGGTGACAATCCAGAGATGATTGCTGCACGCAGTGATTTCTTGAATGCAGGCTACTACGATCCAGTTTCAGAAACCCTAAATGAACTGGCACAACAGTATACAGACACCAAACCTAGCATTATCGATTTAGGCTGCGGTGAAGGCTACTATACGGTCGCTCTTCAAAATGCGTTGGATCAGCCTGAAATCCTTGGCTTAGATATCTCAAAGCACGCGATCAAAGCGGCCTGTAAACGTTCTAAATCAATCACCTGGGTGGTAGGTTCATCAGCCAACATTCCGGCAAAAGATAGAAGCTTAGATCTTGCCGTTATTGTATTCAGCCGAATACTCGGTGAACCGATCGCTAACGCGCTCAAAGAGGATGGACACCTAATCATTGCCTATCCAGGTGAGCGTCATCTCTACTCGCTACGCGAAGCAATCTACGATGAAGTGAGAGAGACCGATTCCTCGCCCGAGAGCGCTCTAGGCCCTCTGTTCGAACGCATCGATGAACGACGTGTTCATGTTGAAATTGAACTCACCTCGCAAGACGCTCTGCATAATCTATTTATGATGACACCTCACGGTCAACGCGCTGCAAAAAAGCTGGCCGATTATCAGCTATTCAAGACAGAAGTTGATATTCATCTCGCAGTTTTTAAAAAAAGCGCTTAAATTAGCCTTATACCCTGTCACTCACGATAAGGAACAGCAATGAGCGAGCAACGTCACCCCGACATCGAGGTCTAC
>JAAZVX010000078.1 GCA_018623095.1 Marinobacterium sp.
AGCATCAGCATGGTATCTTTCAGCGTCGTTTCACTGATCGCCATGGTGCCCGATAGTGAGTGAAGCACGCCCACTTTGATCGTATCAGCCGCCATTGCAAGATTTGTTGCAGAGACAGCCAAGGCTAGTGCAGCAGATTTAAACATTGTATATTTAGACATCAGGGTCTTCTCCTTTGATTAGTAACCTAGATGTTTTTCTTATTGCAGACGGCGTGCCAAGTTTTAAAAAGGATCAATAATTGAATTTTAGATATTTTAAATCAATATCTTATGCCAATGACTTTGTTTTAATTGCTATTAGTTGAGTATTATTGCAGCGCACCAAAGTGTGACATTTGTGACATGAATGCGCACCATTAACGAACAAAATCCCCTTTACATAAGGGTAAATTGGTGCACTTATTTTGGGTTATGAGATTACCCATAGAGCGGATGACAGATAGGATCGCCTCATCTCCGATAAGGCTCCAACTCCTGCTCTCTTCCATCCGTGGAACCGCAGGATACCGTCCGTCCTGGACATTCCCTGCTCTTTTCCATCCGTGGAACCGCAGGATACCGTCCGTCCTGGACATAAAAAAGGCCCCTGGTGGGGCCTTTGATCGGTTGTAGAGGTAAGTTGAAACTTACTCCTCTTCCTTCTTAGGGTGAGGCATAAACAGGTTCAGTACGATAGCGCAGACAGCTGAGGGGAGTAGACCCGTTGCTAGCAGCGCTTTTACCGTACCGTTTAGATGTTGCAGCGCTTCTGGAACCTGCATCAGACCCAAGCCTAGCGAGAGTGATACCGCGAAGATAACCATGTTACGGCTGTTCCATTCCACATCAGCAAGCATTTTCATACCTGAAGAGGCTACCATGCCGAACATCACGATAACGCCACCACCCAACACTTCGATTGGCACAGTAGAGATGATCGCACCGACTTTAGGGATCAGACCACAGACGATCAGGAAGATCGCACCGATGGTTGCAACGTGACGGCTCATCATACGAGTCATTGCGATCAAGCCAACGTTCTGCGAGAAAGAAGTATTAGGCAGCGCACCAGCAAGAGATGATAGAGCTGTTCCAAGACCATCGGCAAAGGTCGCACCTTTGATCTCTTTGTCGGTCGCTTCACGATCCGCACCACCTTTGGTGATACCTGACACATCACCTACGGTTTCGATGGCCGAGATGAATGACATCAGTGCAATACCGATGATAGCACCTGCGCCGAACTCGATCCCGAATGGGAAGAGTTGTGGCAGCGCAAAGCTTGCAGCACGGCCGACGTTACCGAAGCTCACCATACCCATAAAGTAGGCCAACACGTAACCTGCAATCAAACCGATCAGAATAGCCGCTGAGCTGATCATGCCCTTACCGTAGAACTTCAGACCTAAGGTAACAACAATGACTGTACCTGCAACTGTCCAGTTCTCTAGGGAACCAAACTCAGGTTTACCAATGGCAGGAACACCGCCTGCAGCGTACTGAATACCGACTTTGAGTAGTGACAGACCAATCATCAATACGATAAGACCGGTTACCAATGGAGGTAGAGCAAAACGAAGGCGACCAATAAATGGCGCTAGCGCTGCTTGGAATAGACCACCGACTAGGACACCACCGGTCACCATAGCCATAGCTTCTACACCCTTGCCTGCAACCAGTGGAATAAGGATTGGAATGAATGCAAAGCTGGTACCCTGAACGATTGGAAGACGAGCACCCACAGGGCCTGCACCAATTGTCTGAAGCAAGGTTGTGACACCCGCAAGGAGCATACACATCTGCATCATGTAGATCATATTAGGGAAATCAGGTGAATTTGAACCAAAGCCAAATCCCGCTGCACCCGCAACGATGATCGCTGGGGTTACGTTTGCGATAAACATCGCCAATACGTGTTGAATGCCTAGCGGAATTGCTAGATGCATCGGTGGGGTGTAATTCGGGTCGCGCATCTGCGCTGCCGAAATCTTTTCATTGCTCATTATTGCCTCCAAACAACTGCTCAATGCAGCCTTCTTATTTTTGTTATCACGCGAAATGACAACCTTACTAACTTGTTGTTTCTAATGGATTATTCGTTAACCAACAAGTCAGAAACTTAAGCTGTTGCACTCATTGTGTGCGACCAATTTAACTCGACGCTCCATTATGCACCAGCTTTTTCAGCTCGGCGCCCAAACACCTTAGCTAAATTACGGTTACCCGGTGACTCATCCAGAGCCAAACGCTCTTCAATATGATCCAAATGCTCGCCCATCAAACACTTCGCCTCCTCAGCATCACCCAGCTTCAGCGCATCCAGCAATCGACTGTGCTCATCAATGGCACAACGACTCCCCTCTTTGGCCTGATAGAGGGCGATGATTAACGAGGTTTGCGGTACCAAGGAGTGAAGAAAACCTTCAAGGGGTTTATTGCCCGAAAGGCGAGCTAACTCTAGATGGAACTCACCCGACAAACGAATAGCCGTGCCTTTGTCAGCAGCCGCACTGCTTTTATGTTCCTGCTCGATCAGATCATAGAGTTTCTTAAACTCGCCTTTAATCGAAGAGGCACGTTCTGCCACCCTCTCAACAATGGCTAACTCCATAAGACGACGAGCATCAAGAATCTGACGAGCATCCGAGATATCGGGCTCAGCAACAAAGGCACCACGATTGGGCTCAAAGACTGCAACGCGCTCGTGCGCTAGACGACTAAGCGTGCGACGAATGATGGTTCTGGAGACACCAAAGATCTCACCCAAGGACTCCTCTTTCAGGCGAGTACCGGGCCAGAGACGCTGCTCGAGGATAGCGTCAAATATCTCCTCATAGATATGTTGATCCTGAGTTTTAGATCTTTGACGAGAAGACTTGGGTTCAACCACCTAATAGCCTCCGTTAACTACCGCGGTAGGTTGAGTAGCTGTAAGGTGAGATAAGAAGCGGTACATGGTAATGCGCCTCCTCATCGGCAATACCAAAACGAATAACCACCTCATCTAAAAAGGCAGGATCAGCCAGTTCGGTTCCACGGCGTCTAAAATAGTCACCCGCCATAAAATGCAGCTCATACACACCTTTGACACACTCACCCTTAGGGAGAATCGGGGAATCGACACGACCGTCGTCATTCGTCACAGCAGAAACCACTTCGATTAATTGCCCCTCTTCAACCTTAAAAAGGGTTAGCTCAATCCCTTCACCAGGACAACCGTTAGCAGTGTCTAAAACATGAGTTGTTAGATAACCGTTCATATGAACTCCTCAATATTGATTAATTATGTATACCGATTTGTATACATAAAATCTAACAAATAGAGCAATAGTCGACTAAAGTCTATCGGATAATTGGCCTTATCTGCATTAATAGAGCCTGTTTAATACTTTTACGCTATTTACCTGACTGACAAATTGTATACAATCTACCTATCAATTTTGGAGTATTAGGTATGAACAACTACCCTCGCGATCTAATCGGTTACGGAAATAACCCTCCGAAAGCAGCTTGGCCGAATGATTCGCGCATTGCTCTCTCATTTGTGCTTAATTACGAAGAGGGAGGCGAGCGCTGTATTCTGCATGGCGACTCAGAATCTGAAGCCTTTCTATCGGAAATGCCTTCTGCTGTCCCCTTCCCAGGTCAACGCCATATGAGTATGGAATCGATCTATGAGTATGGAAGTCGCGCCGGTGTATGGCGCTTACTGGATACCTTTCAAAAACGGGATATCCCTTTGACCATTTTTGGGGTTGCGACTGCATTGGAGCGCCACCCTGACGTCACCAAAGCGTTCGTTGATGCAGGGTATGAGATCTGTTCACACGCTCTAAAGTGGATAACCTACCAAGAGATGCCGATGGAACAAGAGCGTCAAGAGATGCACGAAGCCATTGAGATCATCGAACGAGTCACCGGACAACGCCCCCTGGGTTGGTACACCGGTCGAGATAGCCCAAACACTCGCCGACTGGTGATGGAAGAAGGTGGATTCCTTTACGACTCAGACTCTTACGCTGATGACCTGCCCTACTGGGTAGATGGACCGAAAGGCAAACATCTGGTTGTTCCCTATACATTGGATACCAATGATATGCGCTTTGCACAGGTGCAAGGCTTCAATACCGGTGAACACTTTTTCCAATATCTTAAAGACGCCTTTGATGTTCTCTACGCTGAAGGTGAAACCTCACCAAAAATGCTATCGATCGGCATGCACTGTAGACTATTAGGGCGTCCTGGTCGCATTGCTGCCCTTCAACGTTTCCTAGATTATGTTCAAAGTCATGACAAAGTCTGGTACGCACGCCGTATCGATATTGCACGCCACTGGCATGAACACCACAAACCTGAGGCTTAATGATGAGTGTCACTTTTGCTTTTGGCTCCCCTTGCGAGCTGACAAAACAGGAATTCGTTACCAAATTTGGTGGCATTTATGAGCATTCGGCTTGGATTGCCGAGCAGGCGTTTGATCAAGGCATCACTAAAGAGCACGATGTCATTGATGCCCTGCACCGCTTAATGGCTGACCGATTTTTGAACGCCAGCCATGAGGAGCAACTTGGTGTCATTGTTGCCCACCCTGATTTAGCTGGCAAAGCTGCGAGAGCAGGCAACCTAACCGCTGAATCCACGTCGGAACAGGCCAGCGCGGGTATCGATACCCTAACTGACGATGAATTTGCCCGCTTTACCGAGCTCAATGACGCGTATAAAGCCAAATTCCAATTTCCATTCATCATGGCTGTCAAAGGAAGCAATAAACACGCGATCCTCTCTGGCTTTGAGGAGCGTATCAATAACACGCCGGAGCAAGAATTTGCTCGGGCGTTAGCTGAAATCAATAAAATTGCCGCATTCCGCTTGGCAGATTTGTGAGGTTGTATCAATGAACGAACAGAAACTGAAACGCTTAATTAACCTTGCAGATGCACGCCTTGGAGCTAAAGCGACCTTTGTAACTGATGACTGGTTTGCTGAAGTGAACCGCATGCTAAACCCTGAGCCTCCTGTCTGGAAAGAGGGGGTTTACGATGATGCTGGTAAGTGGATGGATGGCTGGGAGTCACGTCGCAAGCGTTTTGAAGGTTATGACTACGCTATCATTCGCCTTGGCGCACCAGGCATGATTCAGGCACTCGAGATCAATACAAACTACTTCACAGGGAACTTCCCTCCGTCGGCGTCGGTCGATGTTTGCTACTCACCAGAAGAAGATCCAGACGAGAGCACCAAATGGTATACCCTTCTCCCTTCGGTAGATCTGCAGGGCGACAGCGAACACCTATTTGAAGTAAACAACGATCAGCCTTGGTCTCACGTTCGCCTAAACATCTACCCAGACGGTGGTATTGCGCGTTTCCGAGTCTATGGACGTCCCTACATCGACTGGGATTCGGTCGACAACTCACAAAGCATCGATCTAGTCTCGGCACTTAATGGCGGTTGCGCCCTATCCTGTAGTGATGAGCATTTCGGAAAAATGGGCAACCTAACCAATCCTGGCCGCGGCGTTAACATGGGCGATGGATGGGAGACAGCACGCCGCCGCTCTCCAGGCTATGACTGGGTCATTCTGGCGTTGGGTAGCCCAGGAGTGGCTGAGGAGGTCGAGATCGATACTGCTCACTTCAAAGGCAACTTCCCAGACAGCTGTGACATTCAAGCGGCCTATGTTCGTGGCGGTTCACCTGAACAGATCGCCACTCAGAGTCTTTTCTGGAAGACACTGTTACCGAACCAGAAGCTAAGCGCCGACTCGATTCACAAATTTTCTGTCGA
>JAAZVX010000079.1 GCA_018623095.1 Marinobacterium sp.
GATGCGTTAATCGCACTAGGCTCTTCGGGCCCTCACTCAAATGGTTACTCACTTATTCGTAAGATCCTTGACGTAGCTAATGCTGACCTCAGCCAGCCAATGGGTACAGGTACACTTGCAGATGCACTGATGGAGCCTACCCGTATCTATGTTAAGTCGGTGCTTGAACTGATCTCTAAGGTTCAGGTTAACGCACTTTCTCACATTACTGGCGGCGGTCTTCTTGAAAACATCCCACGTGTCCTTCCTGACAGCGCAAAAGCGGTTATCGACACCAACAGCTGGGAGATTCCTGAAGTCTTCCGCTGGATTCAAGCAGGCGGTAACGTTGATCAAACCGAGATGTACCGCACCCTTAATTGCGGCGTTGGCATGGTAATCTGTGTTCCTGGCAGCGAGGCTGATAAGGCGATTGAGATCCTATCGGAATCTGGTGAAGAGGCTTGGTTGATCGGTTCTATTGCTACCGCTTCTGAAGGTGACGAACAGGTTGAGCTAGCAGGTCTGAGCCACTAACGATGAAAAACATTGTAGTTCTAATCTCAGGGTCGGGATCGAATCTACAAGCCATCATAGATGCGACTGCCAACAACCCGCACTGCCGAGTTGTTGGTGTGCTCTCCAATAAAGAGAGTGCCTTTGGCTTAGAGCGCGCTAGAAAAGCCGGTATTGAAACAGCGGCTATCGATCACACCCAATTCGATTCACGCCTTGATTTTGATAACGCACTGATCAAACAGATCGATCTCTGGCAGGCTGATCTTGTCGTATTGGCTGGCTTCATGAGAATATTGACTGACCAATTTGTGCAGCACTACAGTGGTCGACTCCTAAACATACACCCTTCTCTGCTGCCAAAATATAAAGGCACCAACACTCACCAAAGAGCATTAGATGCAGGTGATACAGAGCATGGCTGTACTGTGCACTTTGTATCAGAAGAGCTGGACGGCGGAGCAGCCATCATTCAGGCTGCCACACCTATTGAGCAGCGTGATGATGTCGATTCGCTCATCAAAAAAGTTCACCAGCTTGAGCATAAAATCTATCCGATCGCTGTCTCTTGGTTTGCTTCAAATCGTATTACCCTGAACGGTGACCGAGTTTACCTGGATGGGTCACCTCTGGGTGAAACAGGCTACATTTACCGAGCTTAAGTGATGAACTGTAGGCTGATAAGAAGTTGGGTAGCGCTGTTATCGATTCTTCTAATTGGTCCAACCTTTGCCCAACCCACTCCGTTCAAAGCCTCCTACAGTGCCAACATCGATCTTTTAATTGATGTTCCAGTGACCGCAACACGAGAGCTTGTTAAAACATCAAGTGGAACCTGGCGATTCACCAACAGAGCCTCAGCGTTCATGGCTAAACAGAGTGAAACCAGCGAACTACATTTTAGCAATGGAAAGTGGTCACCACTGCTTTATAACTATGAGCGCAGTCTGTTTGGTCGCTCCCGCTCCATATCCATAGACTTTGACTCAGCCGGAGGCCGAATTACTACTCTGGTTAATGGTGATCCCTGGAATCAACGCTGGGAGAGTTCGGTTCAAGACAGGCTCAGTTACCAGCTGCAACTAAGAGAGGATTTAAAATCAGGGCGACCACAACTTGATTACAGAATCGCTGATGGTGGTCAGATCAAAGATTACCGCTTTACTCGTCTTGGCGAAGAGTTACTAAAGACCCCAGCAGGGACCTTTATATGTGAAAAGCTGCAACTGGCGCGAGCAGGCCAACAACATACAACGCTGATATGGATGGCAAAAGAGCTCGACTATCTGACCATTCGCTTAATTCGCATCGATGCAGATGGCAAAGAACACCTTCTGAATTTAAAAAATGTGGAATTTTATGATTGATCTAAAAACACTATCCGATCAACTATTACAACTTGAATCAGTTTCTCTGGACAACCCAGACCAACTGTTTGCGATCTCCTATATCAGGGGGCATATCGATCTTCTCCATAGCCAAGATGCAGAGCTTGATAACGATCAATTAGCTAACGAAATCTCTGAATCCTTCAAAACCGACAAGATGTCAGACACGGATCAATCCCTTGTTCTAGCGCTATTGAAACGCATTCAATAGGCCTGACTTGTTAACCATCAAAAACCATTCAGACCGCCCGTATTCATTGACAATTCGCAAATTAAGCGTAGGATACATCCTCTAAGCTATAAGCATATAACCAATATCTAACAAGAGCGTTATTTGCACCCAGAAAGCTAGATGGAGCATCCGATGCAGCCTATCGTTAAAACCTTCTTTGATGAGCCAACCTTTACCTTCAGCCATGTCGTTTCAGACCCTGAAACAAAAGCCTGCGCAATTATCGACTCTGTTCTCGATTTTGATTATGCATCTGGTAAAACCGATCGAGTCTCTGCCGATCAAATCATCGCTTACGTAGAAGAGGAAGGGCTGCAGACGAAATGGATTCTTGAAACACACGTTCACGCCGACCACCTTTCGGCTGCCCCCTACCTAAAAGAGCAACTCGGTGGTACTTTGGCCATCGGTGATCAAATCACAGTAGTACAAGATGTCTTCGGCAAGGCGTTTAATGCTGGCACCGAGTTTGAGCGTGATGGCAGTCAATTTGACCACCTAATGAAAGATGATGAATCTTTCAAGGTTGGCTCAATTGCTGCTAGAGCGATCCATACACCTGGACACACCCCAGCGTGCATGAGTTATCTGATCGGGGATGCTCTATTTGTTGGTGATACGCTATTCATGCCGGACTTCGGCACGGCACGATGTGATTTCCCGGGTGGTGATGCAACCACCCTCTACCAGTCGATCCAGAAACTCTTCACCCTACCAGACGAAACTCGTGTGTTTATGTGTCATGACTACAAGGCACCTGGTCGTGATGAATATCTGTTTGAAACCACCATCGGTGAAGAGCGCCAACACAATATTCACGTAGGTGTCGATCATGATCAGGCTGATTTTATTCAAATGCGTGAATCACGCGATGCTACTCTGGACATGCCCCGTCTGATTCTACCGTCCGTACAGGTCAATATGCGTGCTGGTCACCTGCCGCCCGCTGAGGATAATGGACAGCGCTACCTAAAAATCCCAGTAGACCTTTTCTAATTAAGGAACAATTCATGGATGTAAGAAAACTGACCGATTCAATCAGCGTGTCACCTCAAGTAGCGGTTGATGACATTCAGTCTATCGCCGAAGCGGGCTTTAAAACGGTTATCTGTAATCGCCCAAATGGTGAGAGTGACGATCAACCAGATCTAGCATTGATTGAATCAGAGTGTCAGAAATTTGGACTAACTTATGTCTCCCAACCGGTTATTTCTGGAAACATCAGCGATCAGGATGTTGATGCCTTCGATCAGTTCTTAGCCAAAGCAGAAACACCCATTTTCGCTTTTTGTCGCACCGGTACTCGCTGCACCATGCTATGGGGTATGGCCGAAGGGTCAAGAGCATCGACCCAGCAGATTATCGATACGGCCGCAGCGGCGGGTTACGACCTTAATGGCATCAAAGGGCGAATCGAAGCACGCAAGCAGTAAGGCAGCTTTTTATTGCCTCTCAGGATAGCTATTTTGAAAAATTTTTTTCCGATTTTAGACTGGGCTAAAACCTACAATAAACTGTCGCTGACCAATGACCTTGTCGCGGCCGTGATTGTGACGATCATGCTGATCCCGCAATCTCTTGCCTATGCCCTGCTTGCCGGTTTACCACCAGAAGTTGGCCTGTACGCCAGCATTCTGCCTCTAATCGCCTATGCTATCTTCGGAAGCAGTCGCACCCTAGCCGTTGGACCTGTTGCCGTTGTCTCTCTAATGACCGCTACAGCGCTAGGCAGCCTGGGCCTTGCCAACACGACAGATTACATCGTAGCGGCGGGTGTACTCGCTCTAATCTCCGGTACGCTTCTCATTGTTATGGGGTTGTTCAAGCTAGGGGCAATGGCCAACCTATTGAGCCACCCAGTGATCTCTGGATTTATTACTGCCTCAGGCTTAATCATTGCAGCCAGCCAGTTAAAACATATTTTTGGCATCAATGCGTCGGGACATAACCTCTACGACATACTCGCCTCATTAGCGTCTGAGATTCAAAGCGCCAACTTGCCAACGCTCGTGATTGGTGTCACAGCAACAGCCTTTCTATTCTGGACACGTAAAAGTTTAAAACCGCTTCTGCTCAAAACTGGCATGAATTCAAAGCTGGCCGATGTCATTGCGAAAGCGGGCCCTGTTGCAGCCGTCGCTGCCACAGCATTTGTCACCTACTACTACCGCCTAGAACTTGAAGGGGTCAAAGTGGTGGGCATCGTTCCAACAGGCTTACCCGAGTTTGCAATGCCTCAGTTTGATGCAGAACTTTGGCAGCAGCTATTCATCTCCGCCATGCTCATTAGCATTGTTGGGTTTGTAGAATCGGTCTCTGTGGCACAGACACTGGCCGCTAAACGTCGTCAAAGAATCGATCCAAACCAAGAGCTGATTGGTCTAGGCGCTTCCAACGTCGGGTCGGCCGTGTCAGGTGGATTCCCTGTCACTGGTGGATTCTCTCGCTCAGTCGTTAACT
Organism: Marinobacterium sp.; assembly: GCA_018623095.1. GTDB lineage: Bacteria > Pseudomonadota > Gammaproteobacteria > Pseudomonadales > Balneatricaceae > Marinobacterium_E. The sequence goes on from JAAZVX010000079.1 coordinate 4,576, forward strand.
TTGATGCGGGTGCAGAAACACCGGCAGCCGGAGCGTTCACAGCCGTGGGGATTGCCATAGCAACACTCTTCCTGACACCGCTTCTCTTCTTTTTACCTAAGGCAACCCTAGCCGCAACCATTATTGTGGCCGTACTATCGCTGGTTGATCTGGGAGCACTGAAACGCACCTGGAGTTACTCGAAGCCCGATTTCATGGCGATGCTGGCGACCATCATGCTGACACTTTTAGTTGGCGTTGAAGCGGGCATCATCGCGGGAGTAACACTATCGGTCGCTCTCTTTCTTCAGCGGACTAGCAAGCCCCACGATGCTATTGTTGGACGTATTCCCGGCACAGAGCACTTCCGAAACGTCGACCGCTTCGAAGTTGAGTACGATGAGAAGATCATCACCCTTCGAATAGATATGAGTCTCTACTTTGTAAATGCTCGATACCTAGAAGACCGTGTCTACGACCTGATCGCCCAGCAAAACAAGGTGCAACACTTTGTACTGATGTGCCCCGCCGTCAACCTGATCGATGCATCGGCCCTAGAATCGCTCGAGGCAATCAATCAGCGCCTGAAAGATTTTGGCGTCTGCTTCCACCTTTCAGAGGTGAAAGGGCCAGTCATGGATCAGCTTAAAAAGAGTCATTTCCTCAAAGAGCTGACAGGCCAGGTATTCCTGAGCCAATACCAAGCCTGGTGCACTCTGCATAACGAATCTGATACGCGCATGAGTAAATGCGCTAAAGCAGCGTTGACCGACTAACGTCACACATTTGACCACCCACATAGCTCTATTCGGCCCTAAGCTCTGACCCAGTGATCCAAACAGACCTAGTGAACCTAAACCTCTGCATCGACAGAGGTACCCATGCCAAGCCCCATTAACATTGTCTGGTTCAAACGCGATCTACGCCTAACCGATCATCGCCCTCTTAAAGAGGCGATTGAGTCTAATTTACCTCTACTACTGATTTATATTTTTGAGCCTGAGCTGTTATCTGATGACCACTACAGCGAACGTCACTGGCGATTCGTCTATCAGAGTATCAACGACCTCAACCATCAGCTTGCAGCATTTCACTCTGAAATAGTAATGCTCAGTGGTGAAACGACTGAAGTACTTTCCAAGATAATGTCGTCCCACTCCGTAC
>JAAZVX010000080.1 GCA_018623095.1 Marinobacterium sp.
CTAGGGCATGCTGCATTCTTTGCGCTCGGCGGTTACGCAATGGGTATGTACCTAATGCGTCAAATTGGTGATCGAGGTGTCTATGGTAATCCCGATCTGCCGGACTTTATGGTCTTCCTAAACTGGCAGGAGCTTCCTTGGTTCTGGAGCGGTTTTGATCAGTTTTGGTTCGCAGCCTTAATGGTCCTATTGGTTCCAGGGTTATTGGCGTATGTTTTTGGTGCTCTGGCTTTTCGTTCACGCGTGTCAGGGGTCTACCTGTCGATAATCACTCAAGCGTTAACCTACGCGTTAATGCTGGCCTTTTATCGCAATGAGATGGGTTTTGGTGGCAACAATGGCTTGACCGACTTTAAAGACATTATTGGGTTCAGTCTCTCTGATGATGCGACCAAAATCGGACTCTTTATTGCCAGTGCAGTGGCGTTAATAGTCGGATATCTCATTAGTCGTGCATTAACGGAAAGTCGTGCAGGTAGAGCCTGTGTGGCGGTTCGCGATGCTGAATCACGTGCGCGTTTCATGGGGTACCGCGTTGAGAACATCAAACTTTGGGTATTCACCATTTCAGCCATGATAGCGGGCGTCGCTGGTGCGCTCTATGTCCCTCAGGTAGGCATCATCAACCCGAATGAATTTTCACCATTAAACTCTATTGAGGTCGTGGTCTGGGTTGCGGTAGGTGGTCGAGCGTCACTCTATGGTGCAGTGATCGGTGCGCTATTGATCAACTATGCAAAATCTTACTTTACTGTCGAGCTACCCGATGTATGGCTGTTCGCCTTAGGTGGTCTGTTTGTATTAGTAACGCTCTTTTTACCGAAAGGGGTAGTTGGTTTGATTCGTAAAAAGGAGAGCGTCTAATGTCTGGATTCTCACTGCAGGAGTTTATGCGTCGTGATCAGGTGTTCGATATTGTGAATACCGCCCAGAGTGAACGACTCAATGTTGATAAGCAGATTCTTCTATACCTTGAAGGGCTTTCCGTTAGCTTTGATGGCTTTAAAGCGATAAATGATCTCAATCTCTACATACGAGATGGAGAGTTACGCTGCATCATTGGACCAAACGGGGCTGGCAAAACGACAATGATGGATATCATCACTGGTAAAACTAAACCCGATAAGGGTACAGCCTATTTTGGTCAAACGATTGATCTGCTCAGCATGGATGAGCCAGCAATTGCTGAGGCTGGTATAGGGCGCAAGTTTCAAAAACCGACAGTCTTTGAAAACCTGTCGGTGTTTGCCAACCTAGAATTGGCAATGGCACAACACCGTGATTTCATCTCGCTTTACAATGCCAAACTTAGCTCTGAGCAGACCGATCGAATCGCTGATGTGCAGCAGTTGATTGGTTTGGCTGAGCATACCTCCAAGCTGGCAGAAGCTCTGTCACATGGGCAAAAACAGTGGTTAGAGATTGGTATGCTATTAATGCAACGCCCAAGACTTTTGTTAGTCGACGAACCCGTCGCGGGCATGACTCACCAAGAGATGGATAAAACCGCTGAGCTACTGATCTCCTTGGCCGGCAAGCACTCTGTAGTTGTGGTTGAACACGACATGGAGTTTGTACGAAATCTGGCTGAGGGTGGTCGAACCGTGAGCGTGCTCCATCAGGGCTCAGTGTTGGCCGAGGGTACCATGGATCAAGTTCAGAATGATGACCGCGTTAAACAGGTCTACCTAGGGGAGTAGTGGCAATGCTTGAACTCAATAAAGTGAACCAGTTTTACGGTGAAAGTCACACTCTGTGGGATCTGGATTTAACCGTTAACGAGGGTGAGTGCAGTGTCCTTATGGGTCGTAATGGTGTGGGCAAGACGACACTGTTGGACTGTGTAATGGGGCACAACAAAATCAAACAGGGGGAGATTCGTTTCATGGGCGAAGATATCTCCAAGCTCACCGTTGAAAAACGCCCTTATATTGGCATTGGATATGTGCCCCAGGGACGTCAAATTTTTCCGTTGATGACCGTAGAGGAGAATCTACAGATTGGGTTACCCGTTCTACCTCGTGGTGCACGCAAAATACCGGATTACATTTTTGATCTGTTTCCTGTTTTGAAAGAGATGCTGGCTCGACGAGGGGGAGATCTAAGTGGTGGACAACAGCAACAGTTAGCCATTGCTCGTGCACTGGTGGTCGATCCAAAACTGTTGATTCTGGATGAACCAACGGAGGGGATACAGCCCAATATTGTCCAGCAGATTGGCGATATCATTCGCCAGCTCAATCAAGAGCTTGGCTTAACCGTGCTGTTAGTTGAGCAGAAGCTCCCTTTCGCTCGAAAAGTTGGAGATGTTTTTACACTGCTGGATCGTGGTCGAAATGTTGCTGCTGGCTCAATGGATCAACTTGATGATACATTGGTCTCTAAATATCTAACGGTCTAAGGGATTTTGTGAACGCACTAACTGGCCGCCAAGGGTGGCATGCTGAACTGGCTCTCGGTTACCAATTGCGGGGTGACAAAACGCGATTGGTTGACTCTAAGCGACAGGGACCGTTAGCCGTCCAGCGCGCTTTCTATCCTGAAGGTGAGGTTTGCCACACTTATCTTCTCCACCCACCAGGTGGGGTAGTTGCTGGTGATGATCTCAACATCGATTTAACGGTCTCAAAGGATGCAAAGGTCTTACTGACGACACCTGGTGCTACTAAGTTTTATCGTTCTGTTGGCCCAGTAGCTGAGGTTTTCCAACGTTTGGAAGTCGAATGTGAAGGCTCTCTAGAGTGGATGCCGCTAGAGAATATCTTTTTCCCCGGTACTCAATCCCATATTGTGACCGAAGTGCATTTAGAGGCTGGGGCACACTTTATCGGCTGGGAGATTAACTGCTTTGGTCGCCCCTCTAATGATGAGCGTTTCGAAACGGGGCGGTTAAGTTCAGAGATGCGAATTTACCGTGACGGTGAACCTGTGTTGTTTGATCGATTTGCAACCGATGCATCCAGTTTGATCGACTGCCCGATCGGTTTGAAAGGGACTTCCGGTTACGCCTCTATGGTCGCGACTATAGATGATCTGGACCTGTTAGAGCAGGTTCAAGAGCTGTTGGCTGATGACCCTATGTCAGGGGTTACTCAGATCGATGGTCTCTTGGTTGTACGCACCATTTCGGAGCAGGGCCAAGAGATTATTTCGTTGTTTTCGAACGTCTGGCACTTGATTCGCCCCAAATCTCTTAAAAGAGAGGCCGTTCCGCCCCGTATCTGGGCGACCTAAGTTTTGTCAATTTGAAAGCGCACCAATGAGGTGCGTTTTTTTTGTGGTAAATCTGGTGTGGTAGCTCTATTGATTTATAAATCATAGGTTTTTTTAAGAAGATCGAAGCGGATTCGCCGATTTTTATCCCTTTTGTAGGGTTAACTAAATATTGGTCCCCATTTTGCTAGGTTTAATTTAATTAGGCTCATGAATACCGTGTAAGGGAAATATCATGGAATTGACACCCAGAGAGAAAGACAAACTGCTGATATTCACAGCAGCACTGCTTGCTGAGCGACGTAAAGATCGTGGTTTGAAATTGAACTATCCCGAAGCAGTTGCATTCATCAGTGCAGCTGTAATGGAGGGGGCTCGCGATGGTCGCACCGTTGCAGAACTGATGGATTTCGGTCGTACCCTATTAACTCGTGAAGACGTGATGGAAGGTGTGCCTGAGATGATTCATGACGTTCAGGTCGAGGCGACCTTTCCAGATGGGACCAAGTTGGTCACCGTACATGAACCGATTGTTTAATAGGTGCTCGTATGATTCCAGGTGAATACAAAGTTGATCAAGGCAGTATCAATCTCAATGAGGGGCGAGAGACCCTGACCGTCAGCGTCGCTAATACAGGGGATCGTCCCGTTCAGATCGGTTCTCACTACCATTTCTATGAAGTGAATGACGCGCTCATATTCGACCGCAAAAAAGCGCGAGGTTTCAGACTGAACATTGCCGCCGGAACAGCCGTCCGTTTTGAACCAGGTCAGTCTCGCGAGGTCGAGCTAGTCGCGCTAACGGGTGATCGTGTTGTCTTTGGATTTCAAGCCAAAGTCAGTGGCCAATTGGATTAGGAGCTCAGAATGTCTGTTATTGATCGCACTGCGTATGCGGAAATGTTTGGTCCCACGACGGGCGACCGAGTTCGTCTTGCAGATACTGAACTCTGGTTAGAGGTCGAAAAGGACTACACAACCTATGGCGAAGAGGTGAAGTTTGGTGGGGGCAAGGTCATTCGAGATGGTATGGGACAGAGCCAAGCTTGCCGTAACGATACACCGGATCTAGTCATTACTAATGCATTAATTCTTGATCACTGGGGAATTGTCAAAGCCGATGTGGCCGTTCGCGATGGTCGCATCTTTGCGATCGGTAAAGCGGGCAACCCTGATATCCAACCCAATGTTGATATTGTTGTAGGCCCCAGTACAGAAGTGATTGCTGGGGAAGGAAGCATTCTGACGGCGGGGGGGATTGATGCTCATATTCACTTCATCTGTCCACAACAGGTTGATGAGGCACTCTGCTCGGGAGTCACAACGATGATCGGAGGTGGTACGGGTCCTGCGACCGGTACCAATGCTACAACCTGTACACCCGGTGCTTGGAATATTGCCCGAATGCTAGAGGCTGCCGACTCTCTGCCCATGAATTTTGGCTTCTTGGGTAAGGGCAATGCCAGCCTGCCTGAACCCCTAATTGAGCAGGTAGAAGCGGGTGCAATCGGGCTTAAATTGCACGAAGATTGGGGTACGACACCTGCGTCGATTGATAACTGTCTAAGCGTTGCTGAGAAATACGATGTCCAGGTGGCAATTCACACGGACACTCTTAACGAGTCTGGGTTTGTCGAAGCGACACTCGATGCGATCGGTGATCGAGTCATTCACACCTACCATACCGAAGGTGCGGGTGGTGGACATGCACCGGATATCATCAAGGCCGCAGGTCTTAACAATGTCCTGCCATCGTCAACGAACCCAACTCGTCCTTACACGATCAACACCGTTGATGAACACCTCGATATGTTGATGGTATGTCACCATCTCGATCCTAGTATTGCTGAAGATGTCGCCTTTGCAGAATCCCGTATTCGTCGTGAAACCATTGCGGCAGAGGATATCCTGCACGACCTTGGCGCGTTTTCGATGATCTCATCGGACTCACAAGCGATGGGGCGAGTTGGCGAGGTTGTGATTCGTACTTGGCAGACCGCGCATAAGATGAAAGTTCAGCGTGGAGCGCTGGAGGCGGACTCGGAGCGCAATGATAATCATCGTTTGAAACGCTACATCGCTAAATACACGATCAACCCTGCGATCGCACATGGTATTTCGCATGAGGTTGGGTCCATTGAAGTGGGTAAATTAGCTGATCTGGTGTTATGGAAACCCGCTTTCTTTGGCACAAAACCGAGTCTTGTTCTGAAAGGGGGGATGATCGCAACCGCCCCTATGGGTGATCCCAATGCATCCATCCCGACCCCTCAGCCGGTTCACTACCGCCCGATGTTCGCTAGCATTGGCAAAGCAGTACACAGCACATCAATGACCTTCCTATCCAAAGCGGCGATTGCTAATGGAGTGGCAGA
>JAAZVX010000020.1 GCA_018623095.1 Marinobacterium sp.
AATATCCAACGCTCTCTGGATATGGGATTGGTTGTGGTCGACAACGATCATCGAGTGGCTCGTTTCACTCCGCAAGCCGTTCGACTGTTTGGCATATTGCCAGATGATGTAGGTCACAAGCTGACCAAGCTGCCGCGCCATATCGATATTCCAGACTTCGATGAGTTACTTTCTGAGGTGATCTCAAGCGGTTCACCTGTTCGACGTCAGCTGGATCGTCAGGGTGAGAAATACCTCATGAACATCAGTCCATATCGTCGTGACCAGGGAATTATATCCGGTGCGGTTCTTACATTTACTGAAACCACTCAGTTGAGCGAATCGATTGATCATGCGATTCTAACGGATGCGATGTTAAACCAGGTGGGTAAAGCGATTGTCGAGGGTGTTATGATTATTACACCAGGACTCGAAAGCATCTTGTATGTGTCTGATCGACTAGAACAGGTCACGATGCGAAATTCAGATGTATTCCTAAGGGATTCTGAAACCTTCTTGGATATTGTGGATCATGCCGACCGGGAACGAGTCTCTGCACAGTATAAAGACATCAATGCATCCGGTTGGGATATGACTTATCACATTAAACGCCGTGATGGCAGTGTCGTTGAAGTGCGCGATGTCGCCATACGAGAATCGGTTGATTCACATGAGCATGACATCATGACCTGTGTCATTACAGTGAATGAGTAGTGTTTGCGACGAGTAATCCTTGACTATTAAACTCGATGATTTAACACTGAAAGCCTCGATCTAATCGGGGCTTTTTTATAATTACAAGAAATTGGAATGATCATGAAAAAAACACTCTTCCTAGCGGCAGCACTATTATCGACATCAGCGATAGCTGAAATTCAGCGTTTGGCCATTCACGTCGATGAAAATGATCCTAAAGTGATGAATCTGGCATTAAACAATGCACAAAATGTTAAAGCCTATTACACATCTAAAGGGGATGATGTAATTGTCGAACTAGTTGCTTATGGTCCAGGCTTAAATATGTATCTTGAAAACTCACCTGTTAAAGAGCGCCTAGAGACACTTGGTATGGATGACAGTTACAAGTTCTCTGCATGTAATAACACATACACTAAGATGAGCAAAAAAGCAGGCAAGGATCTTGTTCTCTTGAGCGAGGCTAATAAAGTACCATCTGGTGTGGTTCGTCTGATGGAGCTGCAAAAACAGGGCTATGCCTACCTCCGCCCTTAATTTTTAGGGGCTGTGGGCCTTTATTGAGATCTATTATGCAGCTTTTGATTGCTGACGACAGCGCGACCTATAGGTCTCAGCTTGAATTTGTCGCCAAACAACTTGGTCATAATCCCGTGGTTTTTGAATCGGGTGATCAGTTGTGGCAGCACATTCAAATCAATGGGCTAACCGCATCACTACTGTTACTGGATTGGGAGATGCCGGGCCTGTCGGGCCCGCAGCTGTGTCAAAAAATCCGATCAGCTTTCCCTCATCAAGCCATTCATATCATTCTTGTGACCAGTCGTGACGAGACATCCAGCCTGGTAGATGGTCTATCGTCAGGCGCTGACGATTATGTCACTAAGCCAATCAATCGTGATGAGTTAACGGCGCGTCTGTCGGTAGGGCAGCGCAATATTTTGCTTAGACAACAGTTAGTGACCATCAATGAGCAGCGCATCGCCGCAGAGAAGCTGGCTTCTGTTGCACAACTCGCCAGTGGAGCGGCACATGAGATTAATAATCCGCTTGCTGTAGTGCGATCAAACCTGGATTACTTTGCGGGTCAAACGCCCCTCCTATTCACACTTAATCAACTGCTTGACTCTTCAGATACGACAGGGTCTGAATTGAGAGAGTGGTTAAATAAACACCGCTTCTTTGAACTGATTGGTGAATTTGAGGAGCTTTCCAGAGAATCACTGGAAAGCGTAAAGAGGATCCAATCGATTGTTGAAGGGTTGTTAAAATTTAACTCCGAGCAAGGTCTGCAACACCAATCTATACATCTTAATCCCCTGTTAAAAGAGTTATTACCAGAGGGAGCCCTATTATCAATTCCTGAATCACTGTTTGTCATGGCGGATCCTAAGCTGCTTGAGAAGATGTTTGCTGCGGTTATAGATAATGCTTTATTGGCGACGACAGAGGCGGGAGCTATCAAAATACAGGGGCGTTTGCTCGATGATCAGATTGAAATTTCCATTAAAGACAGCGGTGTGGGTATGATCCCAGAGCAGAGAGCAAAAGCCTTTGATCCGTTTTACACCAATCGAGCCATAGGTTCCGGAATGGGGCTTGGTTTAAGTTTGGCTCAGGGTATCGCCCGACAACACAATGCTGAACTTTTGCTTGATAGCCAGTTGGGTATAGGAACGACTGTGATCTATCGTTGTCATGCTGCCTAAAGAGATATATCGAGGCCACGATGAATACTGCACGGTCATTGTGTTAGATGATGGCAACTGTCGATATTTGAGTTTTGGTGAAGCCGATGAACAGAGTTGCATCCTAAAACAGTCGCCAGAAGTTCCTCAATACGCCTTTATTAGGGCAATGCTCTACCCACTCATCTACTTAGTACCAAAGCGTGTTCTTTCGCTGGGTTTAGGGGCGGGATCCCTTAACGGAGCACTTCACTCAATGCTGTCTGATGTAAAACAGGAGATAGTTGAGATTAGTCCCGAAGTCGTTAAGGTTGCACATAGGTACTTTTATCTACCTCTTTCGAAACGCATCAACATAGAGGTGTCCGATGCATTCAACTACCTGCAAAGGCCGGTGAAACGAAAATTTGATCTTATCACCGCTGATCTTTATACCTCTGAAGGGTTAAATGAGATGCAAGTTGAAGCCGTTTTTATCGATGCGGCCTCTGCTCGCTTATCACAACAAGGTTGGCTCGTGTTGAACTGTTGGAGTGATCACCGTGAAGTTGAGGTTATAGAGACGATGCGTGAACGATTTAACTCACTGTTTGCTTGCACCACGGGTGATGGTAACTGGGTTCTATTTGCATCGAACGGGCCTGTTAATGTCAGCAGCTCTCAGATGAAGAGCCGAATAAAAGAGCTGAGTTCGCGTGCTGGTTTCGCCTTTAACAGTATCGCTAAACGTGTGCGCCAAATCGCATAAACGCTTGTTTTTTCTATCCTGCTTGAGACAATGAGTCACATTAATCAGGGGGATGAATGGATCTGTCACACGCCAAATCAAACCGGCCAGAACCCGGTCTGGTTATGTTGCACTCTAACCGCCAAGAGACTCTCAAATCGGTCCTGGTAGAGTGGCTTGCAAACCATCCACTGGATCTTTTCGATTCAGAAGAGATGCTGGTTCAGAGTAACGGTATTGGACAGTGGATTAAGTTCGCCTTAGCAGAAGATCAAGAGCAGGGCGGTGTTGGCATTTCGGCTAACCTTCAATTCTCACTCCCTTCTATGTTTATCTGGCGTGCCTATCGATCGATATTGGGCGAAGCGTCCGTCCCAAAAGTCTCTCCGTTTGATAAGCCTCGACTCAGTTGGCGGCTGTTTAGACTCTTGGATGCTCTACCTCAAACCGCGCCTTTCGAACCTCTCAATCAGTTCCTCAAAGAGGGTGCGGATCAACAACGGCGTTGGCAATTGGCGCAACAGTTAGCGGATCTTTACGATCAATATCAGATCTACCGAGGGGACTGGTTAAACCATTGGGCACAGGGCGGCGATGCAGTCTATGACGCCAAGCATCTTGCAATACCGCTATCAGCAGAGGATCAGTGGCAGTCGTTGCTGTGGCAATTGATCTGTGAGGATTTGGGCGCGAACCAATCACTGTCACGTCCCGTAGTTCATCAACGGTTTTTAGAAACGTGCGCAGAAGGTAGCGTTGATCGGTCAAAACTGCCAAAACGACTGATTGTTTTTGGTGTCTCATCACTGCCTAAACAGGCGCTTGAGGCAATTGATGCTTTGTCTTTGCATGTGCAGGTACTGTTCTGTGTACTTAACCCTTGTAAGCATTACTGGGCCGACATCATTGATGGTAGAGATCTTTTAACGGCTAAGAACCATAGGCAGTTGCTTAAACCTGCTGAAGACCTCTTTAATATTGAACAGGCTTCCCAGCCACTGCTGGCGGCCTGGGGTAAGCAAGGACGTGACTTTGTTCGTCTATTGGATCTCTATGATGAGAGCCGACTTTTTCAAAGTCAGTTCGGTTTAAATCGGATCGATCTGTTTGATGAGTACGCAACATCAAACAGCCTGTTGCACCAAATTCAGCATGACATTCTTGAGTTGGAGTCACCTCTGTCTGAACCTAGGGTGTTAAACCCCAATGATCACTCACTGCGCTTTGTTGAAGCCTACAGCGCCCAACGTGAAGTAGATATTCTGCAAGATCAATTGATCAGTGCACTTCAGGCTGACCCTAACTTAAGGCCGCGTGATATTTTGGTCATGGTACCCAATGTTGATGACTATCGTGCGCAAATCGAAAGTGTGTTTGGGCGAATATCGGCGAGTGACAAGCGCTTCATTCCCTTTTCCATAAGCGATCAAAGCCGCTCGAATTCTCACTCATTCATCGGTGCGCTTGAGAGAGTTTTAACATTAAACAACCAACGAATGGGTGTCACAATTCTCTTTGAGTTACTGGATGTGCCCTCCATTCGGCGTAAGTTCAAATTTGATGCCGAGTCTCTATCCGTGCTTCAAGAGTGGATCAATGATGCGGGTGTACGATGGGGTTTGAACGCTCAACATCGATCCCTATTAGGCGTCACAACCGGCATTGAGCAGAACTCTTGGTTGTTTGGTCTACGTCGACTACTGATCGGTTATGCCTTAGGTGAATCTGAGGGCGTTAAAGGGGTAGTGCCACTCACATCAGTGAAGGGTGTTAACGCCAATGCTGTTGGCTCTATGGCTCAGCTCATAAGGGTGTTATCTGATTGGTCTGAGTTTATCGAAAGCACCCATTCACTGGATGAATGGGTCGATCGAATTGAGCGTTTGGTGGCAAACCTATTTGAGTGTGTCGAACCCGATGAGCAGATGATAGAGTCCTCATTACTGTCAGAGCTAAAAGCCATTCAGGAGCGGGCTGACGCTGCATTAGTCTCAGAGCCTGTGCCTATTCATCTTTTCAATCAGCTTCTTATCGAAGCTTTGGATGCCCCTGATCTGAATCGTCGATTCATGTCCGGTGGAGTCACCTTTGCGACCCTTATGCCGATGCGTGCGATTCCATTTAAACGTATCTATCTTTTAGGCATGCAAGATGGAGCTTACCCTCGACCGCAGGTTAGAAATGACTTTGATTTAATGGCGCGTTCAACGCTATTTAGGCCGGGTGATCGATCTCGCCGTGACGATGATCGCTATCTATTCCTTGAAGCACTACTTTCCGCACGTGAATCACTTTCTATCAGCTGGGTGGGGCGCAGTGCTGTAGATAACAGTGAACGTCCTCCGTCGGTCTTAGTGGCTCAACTGCGTGACTTTATTGATGCTCACTGGGTCTGTTCGGATGAGACAGTATCAGTATCAGTATTAGATTCGTTAACGGACCTCCACCCTCTGCAACCCTTTGCACAAACCTACTTTGATCAATCTACCCCCTTGAATACCTTTGCGCATGAATGGTGTGCGGTACACCAGGCCGGGCATGAACCCAATGCGCTGTTGTCATCCGAACAAGAGGCAACAGCGGTCACCGTTGAAGAGCTGAGCCGTTTCTATAAAGCGCCCGCTCGATACTATTACCAAGCTCTAATAGGGGCCTCGTTAACTCTGCCAAAAGAGCAGTCGCAAGAGAGTGAACCTTTTGTTATCTCCAAGCTAGACGATCATAAGCTCAAAACGATGGCATTAGAATTGCTTGGTTACCCTGATCAACAAGAACGAGCAATCAAAATTGAGTCCGTTCTGGATCAGTTAAAAGATCTGGGTTCCTTACCCTGGGGTGGGTTTGCTGACAAACCCGTCAGAGCCATCAAGAGTCACCTAGATTCAATTTGCCGGCACCTTGATTGGTTAACGCAGCAGAATGATTGGCAATCGCAGGACAGTCTTAAACTTCAACTGGACTTAAATGGATCGACGGTGAGTGGTGAGACTGGTCCGTTATATCAAGCAGAGGGTCAGTGGGCTGTTGTTGTTACCCTCAGTGGCGCGAGCGTTGATAAAGGCACCGTTAAACAGGAACGTATGTTGGGAAGTTGGCCTAAACACCTACTTTTGAATGCCTGCTTAGGCCCGACGACGACTTATTTCATTGGTCCCGATGCCGTCACTCGTCTTAACCAGATTGAATCTACAGAGGCCGTTCGACTGCTTGAAAGGCTAGATCATATCCGACGAGGGATGCTTAAACAGCCTAAACCGATTGCAGCAAGAACCTCGTTGGCGCTATTGAATAAAGGTGAGTCGCAAGCCGCGACGGCCTATGAGGGTGAGTTCAGCTTTAATGAGATAGAACGGGAGCCTGAATTAGCTCAATTATGGGGAAGTTTTGAGCAGATCAGAGAAGCTGGGTTGGCTGAGTACGCTGAGTATCTCTACTCGCCACTGATTAATTACAGCGATATTTGGCGGGAGGGTAGTCGATGATCCCGATGCCATTAAAGCCCCTTGAGTTTCCCTTCTCTGGCACGTCATTGATAGAGGCCAGTGCCGGTACGGGTAAAACCTATACGTTGGCTGCCCTCTACGTCCGATTAGTACTTGGGCATGGCGGAGATCATGCGTTTGATCGATCTCTTTTGCCACCTGAGATCTTAGTCGTCACATTTACTAATGCTGCGACCCTTGAATTGCGAGACCGTATTCGCAGTAATCTAAGCACGACTGCTCGTGTGTTTAGAGGGTTAGAGGAGAGTGATGATCAGTTTACCTGTTCGTTAAAACAGAGTTACCACCCAGAGGAGTGGGATCACTGTGCCTTGAAATTAGAGCGGGCCGCTGACTGGATGGATGAAGCGGCTATATTCACCATTCATGGCTGGGCGCAACGTATGTTGACCGCACATGCGTTCGACTCCAATACCCTATTTGATCTGCAACTGGGTGATGATGGCGATTCTGAACTTGAAGAAGCCTGTCGAGACTACTGGCGCATCCACTGCTCGGTATTAGAGCCCCGAGTCGCCGAACAGATAGGGACGGTATTGAAATCGCCAGAGTCACTCTATAACTGGATCGATCGATCACTATCCAGTGATGCACAACTGCACTGGAAAGGTGAGCCCCTGCGCGAGAGTGTTGATCCTCGCACGGTCGCTCAGTCCATTAATGATTGGCTTAAAGCTTTAGACAGTTGCTCCTCTAAACTGCTGAGCATTTGGCGTGATCATGGCGATGAAATCGAGGCGTCGCTCAGGGCTCAGTTTGACGCTAAGCACTTTAATGGGAGAAGTGTAAAAGAGCCCAGCTTTAGCGATCATCTCACTTCAATACGTCTTTGGGCCTTAGATGGTGTGGTACCTGACAGTGTAGATTCACTGATTCAATACCTCAGCTTTGAAGGCAAATTAAACAAAGGTAAGCCGCTACCAGATCATGCGGCCGTGGATCTGCTCAGTGCGTATACCGAACGTCTGCAACAACGCCCCAGTCTTGAGCCTACTTTACGGCATGCCTACGAATGGGTAACGCAGCGATTTACAGCGCTTAAACAGAGTAAGGGGACCCTCGATTTTGATGATCTGCTAGTTCTGCTTGATAGGGGGCTCAAAGGTTCTTTAGGCGCTAATTTGGCGTCAAGAATTCGCACTCAGTATCCCGTGGCGATGATTGATGAGTTTCAGGATACCGATCCACTGCAGTTCAGTATTTTCAGCAAGATTTACCGTAACAGTGACGATTCTGCTTGGATTATGATTGGCGATCCAAAGCAGGCGATTTACAGTTTTAGGGGCGCAGACATTCACACCTATCTTGACGCGAGGGAGGATAGTCGAGATCAGCTCTATACCCTAGACACCAACTATCGCTCCAGTGAGTCTGTTATTGATGCCGTGAATGGGTTATTTGTCGAGGCCGATCAAAAACAGAAGGGTGCTTTTCTCTTTAGGGACGATAATGGATTGAACCACCTGCCGTTCTATCCAGTTAATGCGAAGGGTTTAAAGCATTGCTTAACACTCAATGGTCACTCTCTGGATGGTCTGCATCTGATGAGTTTAGATGATGGAGAGTGCATTAAGAAATCTCGATATCAGCAAGCACTGGCCACGCATACCGCAAGCCAAATAGCTTCGCTTTTGAATCGATCGGATTCAGGCGAGCTATTGGTTGGGTCAGACTCCGTTCAGCCTTCCGATATCGCAGTTCTGGTTAGAAATTTCACCGAAGCGAAAGTGATTCGATCGGCTCTCGATCAAGCGGGTGTCGCTTCGGTCTATCTCTCTGATAGAGAGAGTGTGTTCGAGTCACAAGAGGCTGAAGATCTGTGGCGCATTCTTAATGCGATTGCACACCCTCGATCAACATCACTGATGATGGCGGCGTTAGCCTCTCCGGTTCTATGCTTTACCCCAAAGCAACTCTCACGTCTGAATCAGAGCGAGACTGACTGGGTCGATATGAGTCAGAACTTTGTTGAGCTTCATTGGCTATGGAAACGAACTAATGTAGCGGCCGTCATCCGAGCGTTGATCACTCAGTTTGACCTACCTACCAAGCTTAAAGCCACGGGTGCCAATAGGGTAGAGAGATCATTGACCAATCTTCTGCATCTTGCTGAATTGCTTCAAAAACAGGTCTCGGTAGTTGATGGTGAACTGGGCATTATCCGTTACCTAGGTGATCAGATCGTCAACCCGAACGGCGGTAGTGAAGAGCAGTTGGTTCGAATGGAATCCGACTCGGAGCGTGTCCAAGTCATTACCATGCACAAATCCAAAGGGTTGGAGTATCCGATTGTATACATCCCCTTCGGGGTCAGCAGTCAGACCGTTAAAGTGAGCGATAAAGGGCTAACCTACCGCCTCAACGGTCAAAAAGTTCAGGAGCTCAACAAGGATACGCAGAAACGAGAGAAGTCACTTACCGAAAGGGAGCTGCTCGAGGAAGAGGTGCGGCTAATCTATGTTGCGCTCACCCGAGCTAAATACGCCTGTTGGATCGGATTGTGTGCTGTAGACGGTTATGAAAAGTCCGCCATGGCAAGTCTGCTGGGTATTAATGAGTCACTTCCTAAGAAGCCCTCTAAGGAGATGCTCTACGATGAGCTTAATCAGGCGATTTCTCGCCTCTCCGGGGCACCGTCAGTTCGCTTAGAGGCGGTCTCTGATGAGGTAGAGTGTAGAAACAACAACATTGAGTCTTCGTTTACACCGGTGAGCCAAGGGTTAAGTGAGGCGGTTAATCGCGAGGCCTGGTGGATAACCAGTTACTCGGCCATTGCCAGCCGCACTTATAAGACCTCAGTCGACTCAAGAGCCGAAGAGAACGTATTGGATCAATCGCTCGAGGAGACGGATCTGCACAATCATTTGATCCACTTTGATCAGGCTAAACCTGGCACAATCCATGCCTTTGAACGTGGTGCGATGCCCGGTAACTTTTTGCATGAAGTGCTCGAGCGTGCTGCTGAACAGGAGTTCGCTTTAACGGCTTCAAATTCAGAGCTTATTACGCGTGCGGTTGCCATTGATCAGCAACCAAGTCGGTGGCACGAGAGCAGCTCACTGATAGAGGATTGGCTTGTATCAATGCTTGATACGCCATTTGATTTAGGCTTTGATATTAAACTTTCTGAGTTAACTCAGTATCAAGCGGAGATGGAGTTTATCTACAGTGCGAATCATCTGCCTCTCTTCGAACTTGATCGACTCTGCAGAGAGTCTATATATCCCGAACTGAATCGCCCATCGCTTGAACCGCAGACCATAAATGGTCTATTGAAGGGGTTCATCGACCTTACCTTCACGGCTAATGGTCAATACTGGGTATGCGATTACAAGTCAAATTGGTTAGGACCAGATGCCTCGTACTACACAGCATCAAAAATGAAAGAGGCGTTAGTAGAACACCGTTACGACCTGCAGTTAATGATCTATTTACTTGCTCTGCATCGACAGCTTCTGGCTCGCGATGTTCACTATCGCGAGAACCCTGCTAGAGGGTTTGAAGAGAAGGTCGGCGGGGCAGTCTATCTCTATCTAAGAGGTATACCAGAGAGGGAGGGCTGTTTAGCAATTAAGCCGACCTTTGAGCAGATCAATCGTTTGGATGCGTTGTTCAAAAAGGGAGCAGACAGTGCAGCAAGTTGATTTATGGTCCAACCCTGAAGCTGATCTTAATCTGAACCCTATACTCGAACAGTGGTTGGAAGCGGGGTGGATTCGTGCCATCGACAGCGAACTGGCACTTCACCTATCAGAGTTATATGACAATGAATCAGCCTGGGCTGGCTTAGCCCTGGTACTCGTGAGTCATCAGCTAGGTCGTGGGCACAGTTGCGTTGATGTTCACTCACTCTATAACGATCCTGATCGCTACCTTGCACTGCCGCCTGAATTTGCAAGACGAACTGGCATTCCACTGCCCAGCGAGCTGTTTAAACGACTGCCAAAACAGGATTGGATGAATGCCATTAACGAGAGTTCATTGACGGGTCTGCCAGGCGAAAACGTCCCTTTGGTATTTGATCAAGACCGCCTCTATTTAAGACGAATGTGGCAAGTAGAGTCTCGTGTTGCAGAGCGGCTAAAAGAGCGATTATCGGTGACATCCACTTATGCAGATCAGCTAGATCAGTATCTAAATCATCTCTTTCCTGAAGCTCTGGCTAGCGTCGATTGGCAACGAATAGCTTGTGCAACCTCTGCAACTAAGAACTTTTCGGTGATCACCGGTGGGCCTGGTACAGGTAAAACTACCACCGTCGTTAAATTGCTGGCGCTATTGAAGCGTCTAGCAGATGACCGCTGTGAACGCCTTGATATCGCACTCGCCGCGCCAACCGGTAAAGCTGCTGCACGCCTGTCATCATCCATTGGTGGCGCGCTTGAGCGGCTACCTGAAGGGTTTGGATATGGGTTACACGCACATGTTGAAACGGTTCACCGACTCATAGGTGTCTCCTCGGCTGGGCGCCGAAATCGTTACCGAAAAGGGCACACCTTGGCAGTTGATCTATTGATCGTCGATGAAGCCTCAATGTTGGATATCGAGCTATTCGATGCACTACTGGATGCATTAAGCGATCGTACTCAGCTCATTCTCTTGGGGGATAAGGATCAGTTGGCTTCGGTAGAGGCGGGGTCTGTTTTAGCCGATCTCTGTCGGGTTGATGCGAATTCAGAACAGTTTGTGACTCTGCTTAAAACCAGTCACCGATTCAATAGTGAATCGGGCATCGGTCAACTTGCAAACGCTGTTAACAAAGGATCGTTAACTGAATACGATGAAGTTTGGCGTCGGCGCTACACTGACATTCATTTTCCGTCAGGGACAGACTTGCATAATCACATCGCTGATCGTGTACTGAGTGTCGATCCAGTGTTACCTGGTTATGCGGGTTATTTAACGGCGTTAACGGAATTAGATTACGACCCGCTATCAATTCTGAGACTGTTTGATCACTTTAGGATACTGACGCCACTCCGACGCGGACCTGAGGGCGTTGATTCGTTGAATCATCTATGTGAAAGAGTCCTGTCTAATAGAGGGCTCATCGATAACAGTGAGGAGTGGTATATCGGTCGCCCCGTCATGGTCACGGCAAATGATTATGCCGTCGGTCTAGCGAATGGGGACGTTGGTGTCTGCTTAGAGCGGGAGGGTAAGCTCAGTGTGGCATTTATCAATGAGAACGGCGATGCCGTCAGGTACATCGACCCCATTCGGTTAGAGTCGGTAGAGACCGCCTACGCCATGACCGTTCATAAGTCTCAGGGTTCTGAGTTTAAACACGTTGCTTATCTGTCACCGAGTCGCGCTAACCCTGTATTAACCAGAGAGCTTCTCTACACGGCCATTACCCGTGCCAGTTCACAACTTACCCTTATTGAGATGAACAGTAGTGTCACTCAGCAAACAATCACCACGCAGACCGATAGAACCAGTGGTCTCTATGAGCGGTTAATCAATTAGAGTGCTGATTCTATCTCATCCAGTGAAGGGATAGCGTCCGCTGTACCGTGTCGGGTGACTTGTATGGCTGCTCCGGTTACCGCAAAGCGAAGAGATGCGTTCAAATCCCCAGTTTGATCATAACGTGCAAGGAAGAGGCCCAAAAAGGTATCACCGGCGCCGGTTGTATCGACTGCGTTAACCTTGGGAGAAGCGACGGTAAACTCACTGTCACAGCCGATGTAACGAACACCACGACTGCCAAGTGTTACAAGAATATGGTCTACACCGCACTCTTCAATAGGGCGATTCAATGCGCGCTCTAAATCCTTGGCTTCAATCTCATTAACAACCAACAGATCGATTAAAGGGAGCATCACTAACGTCTTTTCAGCATCAAAAGGGGCGGCTGAATAGCAGAGTTTCATGCGCTTAGCTTTAGCACGCATCATGAAGTAGTGGGTTTGTGAAGTCTCGTTTTGACAGAGCGCCCAGTCCGATGAGGTTGCATCATTGAGGCCTTTATCAATCATCTGCTCAGTAATGGCGAAGTTAGCCCCAGGATAGACGACAATCTGATTTTCTGCTGACTGTGCATCGACCATGACGATACCGTGACCCGAGGCTGTCTCTGACATTGAAAGGTGAGTAGTGTCTATATTTAACGCGCTGAGCTGATCAAAATAGTGCTTGTCAGAGGGGTGCATTGCACCGATATGCTTGACGCAACCTCCCGCTTTAGCAATGGCCACACTTTGATTGGCGCCTTTGCCACCTAACCCCTGCTTAAAATCGACTGCAGCCAAGGTTTCACTGGGTCTTACCAAGTGGGGCAGCGAGTAGAAGTAATCGACGTTGACTGAACCTAGGTTATAAATCGCCATTCACGAATCCTTATTGAGTTCAGCCAACGATAACGAAAAAGCTACTTGGTGCAAAGCTTTTGAGTCAGTGCGGCTACTCGGCGACCAAAGATAAGGATCACTGAGAAAGCAATGGGCCAAGCAACAACGTAAGCGTAACCCCAGCGAGCCATAAATCCATCAGATAAGCCGGTATTCACCGTGGTAATCACAAACGTCATGATCGTAACCATTACCAGAGACATTAGGACGGATTGAACCAGTGGAGCGCGTTTTTTTGAGAACATTCGACTGCCTATTAATTAGTAACTTCTAATGTAGCAATAATACGGTATTAGCGTCCGAATTTTAAGAGAAGATTTCAGTTTATCTGAGCCATTAGGTCATACTTAAACGAAAAATCTGCCAATGGCTTTAATTCTTCATATAAGTGAAAATAGTGACTTAATTTTAAAAATGGAGCAAAAGAGTGGAAAGCCAAGAAACACCGTCGACTTATCAACAACTGCGAACTGATATTTTAGAGGGCAACATTGAGCCTGAGTCTAAATTGTCGATTGCGGTGTTAGCCGGCCGATACGGTTCCAGTGCAGCTCCCGTGCGTGAGGCACTGTCACGGCTTGCAGCGGAAGGGCTAGTCACACGTCGTGGTCAGCGAGGGTATTGGGCAGCGCCGATCTCGGCTGACGAATTTGTTGAAGTGAGTCGTCTGCGCGAGATGCTTGAAGTGGATGCCTTCAAACAGTCCATTAAGCTGGGTGATCTTGATTGGGAGGCCGCCATTGCGGGTGCTCGTCACCGCGAGATGGCTGTTAAATCACAGTCAGGAGGTCATGAGGATGATCAGGTACTGGCTAGAACTCGTGAGAATCGCCGTTTTCATATGGCACTAATCAGTGCGTGCCCCTCAGAGTGGCAGCTACGTTTTATCTCAACTCTGTATGATCAGGGTGAGCGGTTTCGACGCTTAGCGTTAACCAGCCAGCCCATGAATCAACCAACGGGTAAGGATGAACACGAAGAGCTGATGAACGCCGCCTTTGCTCGTGATATCAAAACGGCGACAGAGCTGCTTAGGCTGCACATACGCTCATCAAATGAGAAGGTTATGAACACGCTGTTCCCAGAACGCTAGAATAAAAAAAGCGCCGAGTGGCGCTTTATTATTTTCGATCAGAATCAATCTTTAGGCACTAGAAGCTGTACACCAGCTGCTGTGTTGGAGATTGGAGCGATCAATACATTGACAAGCTCTTCAACCGGGCCAGAACAGGCTCCGCGCATGGCAAGCCACATCGCGAGTTCAACACCCTGTGCCCCTGCAATTTCTGTTAGCTGATCATTGGTATAGTGGGTGAGTGACTCAGGATCAGTCACAAGCTTATCCATACACATCTGATCAAACTCAGTGTTTAGGAAACCTGCTCGTTCGCCATCAAGTTGGTGAGAAAGACCACCTGTTCCTAAAACAACGACGGTCTGATCACTATCCCAAGATCGAATCGCATCACCAATGGCTTGACCAAACGCATAGGAGCGAGAGGGTTTAGGCATGGGATGGCGCTCACAGTTGATCGCGATGGGAATCACCTTGGTGCCTCGGTACTGGTGTCCAGGGTAGAGCACTGACATAGGAACAGTAGCACCGTGATCGACTTTGATATCTTGACAGACAGTGGGGTCGAAATCGTTTTCGATCAAGTGGTTAACGATGTGCCAAGAGAGGTCAGTCTCACCGGTTAGTGGTGGGATAGGCTTGATACCCCAACCCTCATCAGCGTTTTGGTACTCATCTGCACAGCCGATAGAGAAGGTTGGCTTTTTATCCAAGAACATCTCTAGACCGTGATCGTTGTAGAAAAGCACGGCAATGTCTGGTTTGTTCTCGTTTATCCACTCGCGAACCGGCACATAAGCAGAGAACAGATCTTTCCAGTATGGGGTGTCTTCAATACCGCGGTCAACGGCAACCCCGATAGCGGGAACGTGTGATGTGCCGATAGCACCTAAAATTTTAGCCATTCGTTTTGCCTACTCCCTGACTGTCTAAGTAAGCTTGAAACTCTTCCGTTGTTTGGCCGGTCATAATGCCGCCTACATCCTGAACGGTTAACCCAAGCGTGCCCGCAAATTTTGCGAGGTAGTAAATGCTGCCCCCGTTACGCAGAAGAGCGATGATATCGCGCTTCAGAATAGCCTCTTTTTGAGCTGGGTTTAGTTTAAACTTATCGCAGTAAGCGGCTTCGTCTTGGCGAAACTCCTCACGGCACTGCTCTTGGTTGAATGAGAAACACATCTTATTGAGGTTGTAGCCCAACTTAGCAGCCTTACCATCAAATTTGTATGTACCCTCTATGATTGGTTCAATCATATGAACTCCTTATCGTTCCCAGTAGAGACGCATTGGGTTATCGATCAATAGTTTACGCTGAAGCTCTTCAGTAACTGCGATCTGTGGGATCACGTCAACCAGCGCGCCATCATCAGGGGTGTGAGATTTCATGTTTGGGTGCGGCCAATCGGTTCCCCAAAGCACTCGATCTGGGAAGGCCTCTACGAGTGTTCGCATGTAGGGCACCACATCAGAGTAATCCGGCGCTTGAAGCGTCAAACGCTCCGGACAGCTCACTTTGGTCCACACCTTATCGTTATGACGCATTAGATCCATGAAACGCTGGAAGTCTGGGTGATCAACACCTTTTTCGACATCTGGACGACCCATGTGGTCAACTACGATGGTAGTGTTAAGCTCGTTTAGAAACGGAATAAGCTCTTCTAGATCAGGTGCTTCAAAGTAGACAACGATATGCCAACCTAGCGGTTTAATCTTCTCAGCGATCGACAGAAATACCTCTTTAGGTGTTGTATCGACCAGGCGTTTAACGAAGTTAAAACGAACACCACGGACACCTGCTTTGTCCATCGCTTCTAGTTCTTCAACGCTAATGGCGGGATCGACAACGGCAACGCCGCGCGCCAAATCACCTGCTGTTTCAAGGGCGTCTACCAGTGCTGCATTGTCCGTCCCGTGACAAGAGGCTTGCACAATCACGTTACGGCTAAACCCTAAGTAGTCACGCAGTGCAAAGAGCTGATCTTTTGATGCGTCACAAGGGGTGTATTTACGCTTTGGGTGGTACGGAAACTGATCCGCAGGACCAAAAACGTGACAGTGCGCATCCACTGCACCAGCAGGAGCTACAAAGTCGGGTTTTTTAGGGTTGTCGTGAAAAGGGCGGTAATCTGCATCCATGGTCTATAGTCCTTATTATTCAGCGAAAACTTCGCCATCAAATAGTTTTCGCGCTGTACGTAATAGTGCAGCGCTCTTCGGTTGGCCATCCTGATCGATATCAATAACGACCGTCATTTCTCCGATTGGGTGTTCAACGGCTAAGGTTTTTCTATTGCCTTGTGGCAGAGTTGCAACGGAGGCGGCCGGGGAGTTTGGAAGGATGGCTGCGGTAGCAACGCTGACGGCTCCCAGTACCCCGATTGAGGCGTGGCAGCGATGTGGTATAAACGTTCGTGTTGAGAGTGCACCACCGTCTGTTGGCTCACTCACCATGCTCATTTTCGGTACCGACTTCTCGCTCACATCACCAAGATTCATCATAGGGCCTGCTTTCAGGCGAATCGCCTCAAGCTTGGCGCGAAGCTCGCTGTTGCTCTCTAACTCCTCACGTGACTCAGTGCCACTGATGCCCATATCAGATGCGCGCATTACCACAACAGGCATACCGTTATCGATCAGTGTGCACTCAACGTCATTAATACGATCAACCGCGTTGCCTGTGGGGAGTAGCGCTCCACAGCTGGAACCGGCGGTGTCTAAAAATTCTAGAGGTACCGCAGCCGATGTGCCCGGGACGCCATCAATTTTTGCGTCACCCTTGTAGGAGACTTTGCCATTAGGTGTCGAGACCGTTGCGATAGCGATTTGGCCTGTATTCTCCATGAAGATACGAACCTGAGTCTCATCACCAGTGCAATCAACAAGACCACGTTCAATGGCGAAAGGGCCTATGCCAGCGAGTATATTGCCGCAGTTTTGAGCGTCAGTAACAATGGCTTGATCAACAAACACTTGCAAGAAGAGGTAGTCGACATCGGCATCTTCACGCTGTGAAGCGCTGACAACCGCTACTTTAGATGTCAGTGGGTCAGCGCCACCAAGTCCATCAATCTGGCGCGGATCGGGAGAGCCCATCATGCCAAGAAGAAACGCATCTCGTGCAGCGATATCAGAAGGCAGGTCACTTTTTAGAAAGTAACCCCCTTTCGATGTCCCACCGCGCATCCACATGCAGCGAATGCCATTAGACATATTTAAGGCCTTTCTCTTCTAAACGCGGACGCATGTTATAGATATCTAGACCAAGCTCACCATTCGCCATGCGCACACGTTTCTCCTCTTCACGAGCTTCACGTGCAAGCGCCTCTTGTAGAACAGCTTCAGCCTCTTCACGTCGAACAACACAGACACCATCATCATCAGCGACAATGATATCGCCAGGGTAGATTAGTGCTTCCGCACAGACGAGAGGGATATTGACTGAACCTAGCGTCTCTTTAATGGTGCCTTTAGCGTACACCGCCTTAGACCAGACTGGGAAATCCATCTCTTTAAGAATCGCTGTGTCGCGCACACCACCATCAATGATAAGGCCTTGAACACCACGGGATTTAGCCGAAGTGGCCAATAGGTCACCAAAGAAGCCATCGACAGAAGGGGATGTCGGTGCAAACACCATGATATCACCCGGTTTACACTGCTCGATGGCAACGTGCATCATCCAGTTATCTCCAGCGGCACCAGAGATGGTGACTGCGCTACCGGCAATGGAGCGACCCGAATAGATTGGACGCATGTAGTGAGCCAAAAGACCGCGACGGCCTTGAGCTTCGTGAACCGTTGCAACGCCCAGTTTAGCTAGACCTGCAATGACCTCTGAATCTGCACGTTCAATATTTTGAACAACGACGTTCTCTGCCATGATTATCTCCTTAAACCTTCAGACGGCTAAATACACGTTGAGCATTGCCCGAGAAGATCATCTCCTTCTGCTCTGCATTCACTTTAGTGGACGCATCGATGTACTTTTTAGTGTCATCGAAGAAGTGGCCAGTCTCTGGATCAATACCACGAACAGCGCCAATCATCTCAGAGGCGAACAGAATATTTTCAGTCGGAATAACATCCAGCAGACAGTCGATCCCTTTTTGGTGGTACACACAGGTATCAAAGAAAACATTGTTTAGAACGCGCTCTTCAAGTTCGAAGCCTTTGTCCAATGCCATGCCACGGAAACGACCCCAGTGATAAGGCACTGCACCACCGCCGTGGGGGATGATGATTTTCAAGGTAGGGAAATCTTTAAATACATCAGACATCATCAGCTGCTGGAAGGCAGTTGTATCAGCCCCCAAGTAGTGTGAGCCTGTTGTATCAAAATTGTGGTTGCAGGCAGCTGATACGTGGATCATGGCCGGAATGTCGTATTCACACATCTTCTCGTAGATGGGATAGAACTCACGAGCCGATAGACGGCTGCCGTTCCAGTGGCCGCCTGATGGGTCTGGGTTTAGGTTAATACCAATAAACCCCATCTCTTCAACTGTACGTACAATTTCCGGTACCGACTTAGCAGGATCAACGCCTGGTGACTGCGGTAACTGTGCAACAGGAACGAAGTTTTCTGGGAACAGGTCACAGACACGACGAATCAGATCGTTCTGATTCTCTGTCCAAAACTTAGAGGTGTGCTCGTTGCCAACATGGTGCGCCATCCAGCTTGCACGAGGCGAGAAAATTGTTAAGTCAGTGCCGCGCTCTTGTTGGAGCTTTAGTTGGTTGTTGATGATCGATTCACGGATCTCATCGTCAGTGACTCCGAAATCTCCTTTTTCACCGACAAAATCAGGGTTCTTTGCAACTTCGGCTTTTTGAGCTTCACGCCAAGCGCCTACGCCAGGAGGGGTGGTTGTATAGTGACCATGGCAATCAATAATCATCTCTGGAACGTCCTTATATTTAGATTCGGTTGTCTATCTCTTAATGCTCTCTGTATCAAACCAATTAAGCTATTTCTTTTTTACTTTTTAGGTATTTGTTTTTGATATAGGTATTTAAATTACTTCAGGTTACAATGTCTC
>JAAZVX010000081.1 GCA_018623095.1 Marinobacterium sp.
TAAACCAGCCTCTTTAACATCACCGGCAATGAGCGCTCTATCTAGCCAGTTATACAGTCTCTCGCCGACTACCTTAGGCGGGGTTAACAGAAGAGCTTCACGAGCAATTGCCCCTTCAAGACCCATCGATAAATTAAGTAGAGCTTGCTGCTCTTTATCGTACGGTAAATCAATCGCGAACTGTCCTCGGGTTCGAATACCATTCAGGCCCAACTCTAATCGTTCGGATCCTACCGACGCGTAGTCACTGTGTAGCGTCCAATTAACGCGTCCCTGAGCGTGATTAAAAGGCAGTGCCCAGTCATAAACTGTGGGAAACTCCATGACAAGCTGCTGAGAGTCAATGTCGATCCAGCCGCTATCATTTGAGACAAAGAACCTACCATTCAACTGCGATGCTGCAGGT
Source organism: Marinobacterium sp. (assembly GCA_018623095.1). Classification (GTDB taxonomy): domain Bacteria; phylum Pseudomonadota; class Gammaproteobacteria; order Pseudomonadales; family Balneatricaceae; genus Marinobacterium_E. Next base: position 407 of record JAAZVX010000081.1, read on the forward strand.
GAACCTTTCCAGGAGCTAATCGCTACATTGGACAGTTCACCGACCATCGAGAGGTTGTCTAACTCTTGGCTGAGATCAATCGTTAATCCTTTCACCACACCGCTGGGTGAAAGTGAGTGAATAATATCTCGGCTTTTCTCACCCAGAGGCTGGTTTAATATCAGGGAAGATAAGTCTGATAGGTTGAGTTCAGCAAGCTGAATACGATTAGCTACCCAACCATTGACACCGGAACTTATATCAATGGCAGTTGGAGGCAATGTAAATTCACTCCCCTGATAAATAGCGGCGAAATTGTGAAGTTGTAATTGATAATCGCGATCAACCTCCTGAACAGAAAAGTTCGTTGATAGCCTCTCTAATGCAAGCTCTCCTAACTCATCCGATAGTGGCATTTGCAGACTATTGGCCGTTAAATCACCAACGAGATAGTCCAAATTTGCACCCCGCAGCCGACCCCAAAGCCGGGCATCGGATGAGAGTGAAAAGGGTTGCTGTACGCCGGCAAGATCCGCCAACTCCGAGCCGATGTTGTCGAGCTCAACATAGAAGGGTAACAGTAGCTGACCATTTGCAGAATCACCCTGATGCTGAATCGCAAATCGCATGCGGCTATCCTGACCCAGCACTGGCATCCAGAAGCTGCCACTCAATTGATGCTCTGTTTCACTGCTCTCTAAAGACATACTGTCCAGATTGATGAGACGAGCTCGACCTGATTCAGGGATCAGTTGAAGTTGCGACTCAGAAAATTCAATGGAAGGCTGTTCAAACAGAATTGCGATCAGGGTATCAATCGCGCGAGGATCGCCCTGTGACTGATGAGAGCCATCTAGCCAACGGCCTTCCGATTGGCGCCATTTAACATTCAATCCCTTTACGGTAACTTGTTGAAAAATGGGCGCAGCATCAATAAAGGATCGCCATGGATCAAATTCAAATGAGATATGGTTGAGATAGAACTCAACCTGCTCTGGTTTGAGGTAATCAATGTCGGAGTGGATATCTTTGAACTCAAAGGTTGGATAGGGGCCGCGCCAGCCTGTCTCCAGCTCGCCAATTGTGACTTCAACACCAAGGTATTGGCTTAGCTGAGCCGCAATATTGGTTCGGTATTCGCCCAACATCGGGAATGCTACACGGACAGCCGTCAACAGGATGGCTAGCAGTGCTGCTAACATTAAAACCCACCAACTGACCCATAGCGTATGCCGAACCATGATCTCTCCGCTACCTCAGAACCACATCAAAGTGTTCTGGGTTGTAGTGTGTATCACTTTGGAATCGGATCGTTTTACCAATGAATGACTCCAGCTCAGCCACATGGTCCGATGCATCTTCCAGCAGATAATCGACTACGGTTTTTGCGGCAATCACTAGATAAGAGTCAGTATCGTAGGCCCTATGCTGTCGTAAGATCTCTCGGAAAATTTGATAGCATACGGTCTCAGGCGTTCGGATCATGCCTCGACCTGAACAGGTCTCACAGGTTTCACACAGCACCTGTTCTAGACTCTCACGTGTACGCTTACGAGTCATCTCAACCAGCCCAAGCTCTGACACACCCGTCACTTTACATTTGGCGTGATCTTTATCTAACTGGCGCTGTAGAGTTCGCAATACTTGACGTTGGTGCTCTGGATCCTCCATATCGATAAAATCGATAATGATGATACCGCCCAGGTTGCGAAGTCGCAGTTGGCGACCGATGGCCGTCGCAGCTTCCAAGTTGGTTTTAAATATGGTCTCTTCCAGATTGCGATGACCGACAAAAGCACCAGTATTGATATCAATCGTGGTCATCGCCTCAGTCTGATCAAAGATAAGGTAGCCACCCGACTTAAGCTCAACCTTGCGTCCCAGCGCTTTTTCCATCTCCTCTTCAACATTAAAGAGATCAAAAATAGGACGTTCACCTGGGTAGTATTCAAGCTTTGTTTCTATCTCAGGTACCAACGTACGGGCAAAACTTTGCGCACGCTGAAAGGTCTCTTTGGAGTCAATTCTGATGCGCTCAATTTCAGAGTGGGTCATATCCCTTAGAGCTCGCATATTAAGCGGCAGGTCTTCATAGACTGTGGCCGGAGCTTTTGCTCCGTTCACTCGGTTTTGAATACTTTCCCATAGGCGATGCAAGAAACTTATATCGGCTTTTAATTCAAGCTCAGTAACCCCTTCAGCCACCGTGCGGAGGATGTAACCAAACTCTGGTTCAGCGGTGTTATCATCAGCGATCAACTCGGATCTGAGAATCTGCTTTAAGCGCTCCCGCTCCTCATCGTCCTCTATTCGTTGGGAAACACCAATGTGTGATGCATCCGGCATCAAGACTAAGTAGCGTGATGGAAGAGAGATGTGGGTCGTCAAACGAGCCCCTTTGTTGCCAATCGGGTCTTTCGTCACTTGCACTAGCAGCGACTGACCTTCACGCAGCACTTGAGCAATGGATAGCGAGGCACGCTCGTCAGGCGTCAGAGATTGATCAACCACTTCATCGACGTGAATAAAAGCAGCCCTCTCAAGACCCACATCAACAAAAGCCGCCTGCATTCCAGGTAACACTCTGACCACACGGCCTAGGTAGATATTACCTAAAATACCGCGTCGCTTTGCTCGCTCAACATAGATCTCTTGCGGCATGCCATTCTCAATGACAGCCACTCGAGTCTCCATAGGTGTGAAGTTAATCAGTATCTCTTCACCCAAAATTCTACTCCTTACTCAACAGCCCCTTGGGCCCAAGCTGAGAATCCGAACTTGTCTAAAATCTTTCCAGTCTCAGCGAGCGGTAAACCCACGACAGCGCTGTAACTTCCCTGAATCTCTTTTACAAACAGCGCACCCAAGCCCTGTATCCCATAGCCACCCGCTTTATCCTGAGGCTCTCCACTGAGCCAATAGCGCTCAATCTCTCTTTCATTGACAGGATAGAAGCTAACCTGAGTAATCACCACTTCACTAAGGGTCTGCTGGCCATCGGTAATAGCGACTGCTGTCATCACCTGATGTTGAGCACCCGACAGGCGTTTAAACATGGTAAAGAAATGATCGCGACTTTCAGGTTTGCCTAAAATCTGATTATCAACAACCACACTGGTATCCGAACCAATGACTAAAGCGCCTGAGTAGTGCTGTGCAACCGCTTCAGCTTTGTGACGTGCCAGACGGTTAACATAATCCTCTGGCGTTTCATCACTGAGTGGCGTTTCGTCGATATCCGCTGGATGAACCTCAGGTCGGACCCCAATTTGATGCAATAGCTCTAATCGTCTAGGGGACTGAGAGGCTAAAATCAATTTCATCAGTTCAAATCCAAAGATCGAGCTAAACGGCGTAAAGTAATAAATACAGCTGGCCAAACAAGCGCACTGCTCAAAGCTGGTATAAGGAACAGTAGGGTATCAGCCGAATTACCTACTAGACTCTGCATCCAAAAGTATATCAACTGGTTAAGCCCCACCAGCAACATCAGAACAAAAGACTGTTGAAGCATGGGAAATACTCTTAAACGACTGTGAAGTAGCTGTGCAATAAAGGCAACCAAAGTTAATGAGAATGCGCCTAAACCGAGCACAGAACCTCTGGTTAAATCCAATAGAAGCCCTATAAAAAAAGCATAGACCAGGCCGACACGACTGGGCGCCCAAATAAGCCAAAAGAAAAGGACCAACAGAGTAAAATCTGGCCTAAACCACTGCAAGGAGCCGCCTAACGGAAATTGACTCAGAGTTATGGCTATTAAAAAAGTCGCCAATGTAACAAAAAAGCCACCGCCAGAGGATTGATCACTCACTATCCAACCTCTTCAACTCATTCGCTTTGTGAACTAAAAGCAGATAGCGGCTCTTATCGAGCGATGCTGTTGGCTTAGCTCTGACCACTGCAAATGAGCGTCCAGGCTCCTGTCTAAATTCGGTAATCTCTGCAACGGGATAACCCATTGGGAATACTCCGCCTAAGCCAGAGGTAACGAGCAAGTCGCCAATTCGAATATCTTCAGTATTGGGAATATGGTTCAGTTTAAGCTCTGTGGTTGATCCACTCCCAAGCGCAAGGGTACGAAAACCTGTACGTAACACTTGAACAGGGACGGATGATCTAGAATCAGTGACCAACATGACTCGACTGGTAACCGGTGCCAGATCGACAACAAGACCCATCACCCCATCGGAGTCGAGTGCAGGCTGCCCAATGAAAAGCCCATCTTGATCACCGCGGTTGATCAAAATTTCATGCTGAAAGGGATCTGAGCTGACGCCGATCAGCTCAGCCATCTGAACCTCTTCCTCAACCTTTTGACGGGCATTCAGCAAGGTTCTTAATCGACGATTTTCACTAGCAAGGGTCGCATTTTGAAGGACTTTTTGTTCCAACAGAATCGCTTCAGTTCGCAATTCATCATTCTCAGCAATCAATGTGGCACGACTGACAACCACATCGGAAACACCATCCGCCATTTTGACAGGTAGATCCACTAACCACTGCAACGGAGTTGCAACTAGGTTGAGATAGGCCTTGGCGTCACGAAATTTACTGGAGCTGAGATCAAGCGCGGCAATCGACAGCGCGACGACAATAAGAAGCGTAAACAACAAACGCGATGGACCACTTTTAAAGATCATGACTTTAAACCCTTCGCGTTGCCGTTATTAACGATTAGTCACGTGACAGTAACTCAAAACCCTGTTTATCAAGTATCTCAAGTGCTTTACCACCCCCACGCGCCACACAGGTCAAAGGATCCTCTGCAACGATGACGGGTAGGCCTGTCTCTTCGGTTAAAAGACGATCTAGATTCCTGAGCAGTGCTCCACCGCCGGTCAATACGATACCGTGCTCAGCAACATCAGCAGCCAGTTCTGGTGGACACTGCTCTAGTGCACCTTTGACAGCTTGGACAATTGACTGAAGCGGCTCTTGCAGGGCTTCAAGAATCTCATTCGAGTTAAGAGTGAACATGCGAGGAATACCCTCAGCAAGGTTACGACCGCGAACGTCAATCTCTAACACTTCAGGGGCAGGATAAGCTGTACCAATTTCCTGTTTGATTCGTTCAGCTGTCGCTTCACCAATCAAGCTGCCGTAGTTACGACGCACATAGGTAACGATCGCCTCATCGAAACGGTCACCGCCCACACGAACCGATTCCGAGTAGACAATACCGCTCAAGGA
>JAAZVX010000082.1 GCA_018623095.1 Marinobacterium sp.
CATCCTGGGGCTGAAGCCGGTCCCAAGGGTATGGCTGTTCGCCATTTAAAGTGGTACGCGAGCTGGGTTTAGAACGTCGTGAGACAGTTCGGTCCCTATCTGCCGTGGGCGTTTGAGATTTGAGAAGAGTTGCTCCTAGTACGAGAGGACCGGAGTGAACGAACCTCTGGTGTTCCGGTTGTCACGCCAGTGGCATTGCCGGGTAGCTATGTTCGGACGGGATAACCGCTGAAAGCATCTAAGCGGGAAGCCCCCTTCAAGATGAGATCTCACTGGACCTTTAAGGTCCCTAAAGAGCCGTTCAAGACTAGGACGTTGATAGGCTGGGTGTGTAAGCGTTGTGAGGCGTTGAGCTAACCAGTACTAATTGCTCGTGAGGCTTGACCATATAACGCCAAAGCTGTCTGAGAGCGAGAGCTTCAGATGAACAGCTGAGTGGTTTAATGATTGATTTAGCGGTTGTAGCTTGTATAGACAACCAAGACGCATCTTACAGTATCCAATGCGTTAACCAGTTTTGCCTGGTGACAATAGAGACGTGGAACCACCTGATCCCTTACCGAACTCAGTCGTGAAACGCGTCATCGCCGATGGTAGTGTGGGGCTTCCCCATGTGAGAGTAGGTCATTGCCAGGCACCTAATAAACAGAAAACCCCGTCCACTATGTGGTCGGGGTTTTTTGTTATCCTTTAATCCTCGAGCAATGGTCCTTTTGCCCTACTTCCGGTGTGAATATTACATAGTCAGCTATTGGTCCATCTTGATAGCTATCAGGAATGATTTGAAATGGATCCATACTGTCCCCAACCGATAACATCATTACCGAAAGGCTACTCAGGCTGGTATGAAAGGGAACTCCGGCATCTTTTCTGACGTGCATATTACCTGCAATATAGAGATCCACCTTATCGGTGCTGTGATTCCGCAGCACGCTTCCCATCTGCTCATCGCGAGCTATTTGTACCCTTAGCATATTGCCGAGTTGTGACTTGGGTAACTTGCCGCAGTGTCCCTCATAAAGTATCTCAAGCATAAAGTTTTTATAGGACTCGTTTGCGTGGTCTATGGACTCATCCATGTAGGCTTGCATCTGTTGTTCTCGTGTTAAATCTGTACCGAGAACTCTATTGGCGTTCACTAATGCCATATTAACTGGGGACTGATACCACTCCCATGGCCATCCGGGCTGCCAATTGAGTTGTTCTGGATTCGATGCCGTGCCAAGTGCGCGGTCTAATACCTTTTGTTGTTCTGTGTTGGCCATTTCAAAAGCAACATTGCCCAGTCTGTTTGCCTGAGCTAATTGATCGATGATCTCTGTCTGAAGGAGGTGGTGAATCTCTGTCTCATGGTTTTCCCCCAGTAGTATCCAGTCCTTCTTATTCATATCATCGAATAGCTGCTGTTGGGTTATAAAACGATGCTCTTTGTTGTCCCAGATTTTTCCAACAATCGGGTTATTGCTTTTGATCTCTGTTTTCCAGTCATCTGCAGATACGGCTGATATTCCGCAAACAACTCCAATTGTCACAAGCTTTATCAGGTTCATCTCGTCAGTGTCTTCTGTTAATACCAATGATTACACTACGTATTTGATGCCATCTTGGTGCTTTTCAGATGCAAGCAACGATCTATGGTGGCATACTCGTAAGTTATTGTTTTTGTGATCGCTAACCCGTATTGGAAACACTGCTTGTGGAAAATCTGATCGATGAAGGGGTGGAAACACTCCCCTTAAAGACCTTTACAGAGAAAGCCTACCTAGATTATTCAATGTACGTCATCCTTGATCGTGCACTGCCTCATCTAGGTGATGGTATGAAGCCAGTACAACGCCGCATTGTTTATGCGATGTCTGAGTTGGGACTTAAGGCAAGTGCTAAATTCAAAAAGTCTGCCCGTACAGTTGGTGACGTCCTAGGTAAGTTTCACCCACACGGCGACTCGGCTTGTTATGAAGCAATGGTACTCATGGCGCAGCCTTTTAGTTATCGATATCCACTGGTTGATGGTCAAGGTAACTGGGGATCTGCGGACGACCCTAAATCATTTGCTGCGATGCGTTACACCGAAGCACGCCTCTCTAAGTATGCTGAGGTGTTGTTAAAAGAGTTAGGTCAGGGGACGGTCGAATGGATACCTAACTTTGATGGCACAATGGATGAGCCGGAGGTGCTGCCTGCTCGTTTACCAAATGTACTACTTAATGGTTCAACAGGTATTGCTGTCGGTATGGCGACTGATATTCTGCCTCATAACCTACGTGAAGTCGCTCGTGCCTGTACCTATCTGTTAGACAACCCCGATGCGAGTGTTGCGCGCCTTTGCCAGAAAATCAAAGGTCCTGATTTTCCAACAGCGGCTGAGATCATTACACAGACAGCCGATATTAAAAAGATTTATGAGACCGGTCGTGGTTCTGTAAAAGCACGAGCTATATACGAGATAGAGGACGGTGATGTCGTTATTACGGCTCTTCCGTATCAGGTCTCTGGGGCTAAGGTGCTTGAACAGATCGCTGCTCAAATGCAGCAGAAAAAATTGCCAATGGTCAGCGATCTTCGCGATGAGTCCGACCACGAAAATCCAACCCGTTTTGTCATAGTGCCACGTTCAAATCGTATAGATATTGAACAGCTTATGGCTCATCTGTTCGCGACGACTGATTTAGAGCGAAGTTACCGTGTCAACTTCAACATGATTGGTATTGATGGTCGCCCTCAGGTTAAAGATCTCCGTCAGATCTTAACGGAGTGGCTAACCTGGCGCACACAGGTGGTTCGTCGTCGTCTCGAGTACCGGTTACAGAAAGTGTTAGACCGACTGCATATCCTCGATGGTTTAATCATTGCTTACCTCAATATTGATGAGGTGATCTCGATCATTCGAAATGAGGATGAACCTAAAGCGGTGATGATGGAACGTTTCGGACTAACGGACGTCCAAGCAAATGCTATTCTTGATCTCAAATTGCGTCATTTGGCAAAACTTGAAGAGTTTCAAATTCGCTCAGAGCAGTCCGAGTTAGATGAAGAGCGTAAAAAGCTAGAATCGATTCTTGGTTCAGATGAGTTGATGCGTAACCTTATTAAAGAGGAGATCGAGCAGGCTGCTGAAGAGTTTGGTGATGATCGCCGTTCACCGCTTGTTGAGCGTGAAGAGTCTCAAGCATTCAGCGATAAAGATCTACTCACCTCTGATCCAGTCACTGTCGTTCTCTCCAAACAGGGATGGATTCGTGCGGCTAAAGGGCATGAAATTGACCCTGCTACTTTGAACTACAAAGCGGGTGATGGGTATAAGCTCTCTATTGCGGGGCGTATGAATCAACCGACGATTCTGTTAGACAGTATGGGTCGCAGTTATACCCTTGAGACACACAACTTGCCGTCCGCTCGAGGGCAGGGTGAGCCGGTTACCGGTAGTATCAGTTTACAGAAGGGCGCATCGATTGAAGCGCTAGCTGCGGGTAAAGAGAGTGACAAGGTGCTGCTCTCTTCAGATGCCGGCTATGGCTTTATTACATCGATCGGTGACATGACCAGTAAGACGAAGAATGGTAAAGCAGTACTGACTCTGCCAAAAGGAGCCAATATAGTAACGCCCGCTTCGATCACGGATAGTGAAAATGGATTGATCGCTGCCGTCTCCTCTGAAGGGCGCCTTCTGGTATTCCCAGTCTCTGAATTGCCTGTTCTAGGGCGAGGAAAAGGCAATAAGATCATCAATATTCCTTCGGCTAGGGCTCAGGCTCGCGAAGAGTTGATGGTTGCCGTCGCGGTTCTAAATGAAGATCAAGAGCTTCTGATTCATGCCGGTAAACAGTATCTAAAAATGTCTAAGGCAGATTTAGATCATTACCGTGGTGAGCGAGGCCGTCGAGGTAATAAGTTGCCCAGAGGCTATCAGCGAGTGAGTCACCTATCGGTAGAGTAACCTCATGCAAACAATCAAAAGGGAGCCAATGGCTCCCTTTCTCATGGAATCAATTCACTCATTACTGCGATGCTTGCTGAGCCAGTTTGGCTAGTAGATATCGGCCCTGTTTCTCTAGTAGCTCCTGGTAGCTTTTGCTCAATGATAAGATCAGTACCTTATCTTCCTCTTCGCGTTTAATGTCTGCACTCGATAGAACACCGTTTTTTAGATCAGGCGCTTCAGACAGTGCTGTATGGCTAATTAACTTGTCTGTCTTCGTTGAGCGAGTTAAGAAGCGAGCTTCATCGGCCATTCTCTCCTGTCGACCCTGTTGGCCTCGCACTATGGCTGTGTGTACATTAAGAATCGGTTGCTGCTGATCTGAGCGGCTTCTGTTGTAGGAGCGTGCTAATTGAGTAAACAACATGGCTGCACAGGCTGCGTTAACTCCATGTTCGTCTTCCTCATTAGCATGATCAAACTGAATCAAGATATCCTCACCCAGTGCCGACACCTCGCCCTCATAAATGTTGGCAACAGAATTTGCCAACGTTCGATAAGTGCGCTTAATCTGAAGTTGCTCATCATTAGAAATGAGAGCGGAGTGTGGGCTGTTAAAGTCGACGAGGACAATATAAGCGGCTTCACCGGCTGGGATTAACAGATCAAGCTCCTGTTCAATCGTATACAGGTCGAGCTGCTCTTCATTAATGATGGGCAATTTGCGCGCCAGTTTTTTCTTAGACTCTCGGTGATCAGGTGCCGTATCGAACATCAGAGTTTCGAAACTAGGTTCTTCACGCTTTTGTTCTGGCTCTTTTGTGACTGGCTTGAATGGCGGTACGCTGGGTTCAATTTTCTCCGGTTTTAGAAGATCGACCAGATCGATCTCATCGCTATTTGTCTCACTCACCTGCATTTTGACAATCGGTGGTTCAACATCTTCAGACACCTCTGCGGGACTTGAAGGTTCATCGGATTCCCAGGGTGGAATGTCTGTCGCCTCGGCTTTTGACTCATTAATCGACGGGTCATCGTAAGCGGAACCGAAAGCACCTATCTCATCCAAATCCTCTTCGGACTCTTCTGTTAATGTCGAACTAGACTCTGATTCGGAGATGCCATCGTCATATGATGCGTCGATTTCCCTGTCACTCTCTAGCGAATCGATCCTTGCTTCATGTTCAAATGTCTCACTCTCTTCTGAGTCTGTGATGTTTTCGTCGTCGCTTTCGTCATCAATCGCGTGACTGTTTTGTGAATCAGAAGGTTCCATCGAGTCTGCACTTTGAGCATCGAAGTGTTGCTCTATCTGTTCAATGTAAGCGACCTCTTCCTCAAGTAGTTTGCTCTGGCGGCGATAGATAAACAGAGACAGAAGGAAGGCGATGACAGCGCCAGTGCTGATCAAACCGGTTTGGTAATTAAGCTGTTGCTGAACGGGAGTTGGGTCGATCCACACCTCTAACTGAGCAATGGTTTCGTTGTTTGGTGCAATTGATTTGGCGGTGTGTACACCCTCTTGCTTACCTGCCGCTGCCAGACGCATGGTCTGACTGTCGGTGATTTGAATTCCGGCAACAAAGGGATCATCGGCGATTTGGTTTGTGACAAAGTTTAGGCTGACCAAGTCTTTCGAGAGAATCAGTGG
>JAAZVX010000083.1 GCA_018623095.1 Marinobacterium sp.
CCCTTTGCATTGGCTTAAGATATTCGAAGAGCTTTGAGGCATCACCTCCGGTAAGCACTATTTTAGCCTGCACATTAAAGTCAGCTCTTAGAGTAAGAATTGATTGAGCTAAACCGTCGAATACCAGCTTTGCTCCCGATGCAACACAACTTGCCGTATCCAAACCACCCAAAGGCTTAGGCCTCTCCTCATGTTCAAAACGGATGTTGGCCGTTCGCCCCAACAGTGCGCTCTGCAGCATCCGGTAACCTGGAGTGATAAAACCGCCAACATGTTGCCCATCCGCATCCACTAGATCAATGGTCACTGCGCTTCCCGCATCAACTACAATCGCAGGCGCACCCTCCTGCTCTCTGTGAAAAGCCGCCAGCAAAGCTAGCCAACGATCGACCCCCAGTCGCGATACATCATCGTAGCCGCAGCGAACCCCGGCACACTCTTTTGAGACACGAGCAAACTCTGGTGTGCATCCATAACGCTGCTGCAGCTCAACAGAGAGCCTCTCATTAAGATCAGATGCTGCAACAGAACTGATCCAAATCGCATCCAGGGATACCTCAGGCCATTGACGATCTACTAGAGTAGTGACGCCCTCACTTTCGACCCGATGAGAGATCAGGCGCCATTTGACTCGACTGTTGCCTATATCCAACTCAAGACGCATTTCTCACACCTCGTAAGCTAATCTCACCCGCGGAGTAGCGATTTAGCTTACCCTGAACCTCCACTAATACCTCACCCTGCGCATCCACACCTCGACAGGTACCTTCCACCTCAGAATGACCCATCAACAGCCTAACGGGTCGATCTTGAAACGCATGAACATCCTGCCATTGCTGAGCGTATTCAGAAAACCCTTTAGACTCAAACTCGTTTAACAGGTGGGTTAACGAACGGACCAGTTCAATTAAAAGCCGAGATCGACCAAGCCCTTCAGGCATATGCGCCTCTAAATCAGCCCAATGTTGATCAATGTCGGAGTTGGCACTGTTTGGCATTTTTACATTAAGCCCAACACCGATCACGACAGAACACTCGCCAGATAGATCCCCAGCCAGTTCAATCAAGACACCACCTAGCTTACGCTTATCTAAAAGCAGGTCATTTGGCCACTTTAACTGAACTCCAGTCACTCCCAGCGAACTCAGTGCCTGTTGCACAGACAAACCAACCGCGAGACTCAACCCCTGCAGCGCAGAAGCGCCTGCTGCTAATCGAAAGCCCAAGGATAGATAGAGGTTTGCAGCGTAAGGACTGACCCACTGACGTCCGCGTCGGCCACGCCCTTCTCCCTGATATTCAGATGCCACCAATACTTGGCGACAACCCTCAGCCATATGAGCTTGCGCAACGCGATTGGTAGAATCAACTGTCTCAAGAAGGTCGATACGATCATAGTTAAGAGATGCCAACTGATTTGAAATTAACGACTGATCAAGCAGATCAAGACCACCCGTTATTCGGTAGCCCCGCCCTTTCGTTGATTGAAGGGGGATACCCAGAGCGGCCAACGCGTTTAACTCTTTGCGAAGTGATGATAAAGAGAGATTCATCATCGCAGCCAGACTGTTACCACTGCGATACTGGCCATCTGCCAGTAGCGATAACAGTCGCTGCATTATTACGCCTCGATTCGGTCGTAAACGATGAATGAATAGGGATAGCGGTTAGGCTGATCACCAGCAGGAAAGGATTGGCGCCCTAGCTCTTGCCACTGGCTGTAATCTACTTCAGGAAAATGGGCATCACCCTCTGGTTCAGCTTCAACTTGTGTGAGATAGAGTCGATTAACGAGCGGCAGTGATTGAGCATAGATTTGAGCACCACCAATAATGACCGCCTCCTCTACACCATCAATCAAAGCCTGAGCCTCACCCACTTCAATAGCCTCATTTAGGCTGGATACGATCTTGACGCCCTCGGCACTCCAATTTACATCTCGAGTAATCACGATATTAAGTCGACCTGGTAGAGGCTTACCGATTGATTCATAGGTTTTTCGGCCCATGATAATCGGCTTACCCATTGTCACCTCTTTGAAGTAACGCAAATCCTCAGGCAGATACCAAGGCAGCTTGTTATCATTACCAATGACGCGATTCAGTCCCTGAGCGACGATTAACGCTAATCTCATAAGCCCTCCTATTTATACTGAAAATGGATATTGAATGGCATCATGAAACTGATAGCCAACCACTTCAAAATCATTGGTTGTCACCCAAGTTTCTATATCGTCCAGCGATTTAATATCGGGATTGATCTTTAACTGAGGGCTTGGGAAAGGCTCTCGCTTCAGCTGAACATCACGCATCAAGTCCAATTGGTCTTCATAGATGTGCGCATTAACTATCTTGTGATAAGCCTTACCGGGCTTATGGCCAGTTATCTGAGCCATCAACGCCAACAATACATAGACTTGAACCTGATTAAAGTTCAATCCAAGCGGGACATCACAACTGCGTTGATAAGAGGTTAAAAAAAGCTGATCACCCAACAAAGAGAAAGTGTGGGTGTGCATACAAGGGCGTAGACAACCAAGATGAAACTCACCCGGATTATAAAAGGTTAAGATTTCGCCACGATCATCGACCCCTTTAGAAAGGTTATCAACAATCTTTTTGAGTTGATCGGTGACGCTTCCATCAGACGCCATCCATTGACGACCCTGCACCCCATAGACACGCCCCATGTCATCCTCACCTTTACGGGCAGGGTTACTCAACCACGCACTGTTCTCATTAGCGTTGGCATTCCAAGTATTACAGCCGATGGCACGAAACTGAGCCGCACTATCGTAGCCTCGCAAGTAACCTAAAAGCTCAGCAATAGCCGCCTTGTAAAAACTTTTACGCGTTGTAACTAACGGGAACTGATTGCCGGCTACGTCATACTCAAGGTTGGCATCAATCACCGTTAAACATCGCTTACCGGTGCGCTCATTGCCAACCCAGACACCCTCATCAATGATGCGCTGGCACAACTCTAAATACTGTTTCATCCAATAACCTTAGATTAATTTTTCTTAGCAACAGGGCGTAAAAGCAAATATAGCCCAATAAGAATCATAGGTAGAGAGAGTAACTGACCCATTGTTAAAACATCAAATCCAATAAAACCAAGATGAGCGTCTGGTTCCCTGAAAAACTCAACAGTGCTTCGAGCCAGACCATAGCCTAACAAAAAGAGCCCAGATACAGACCCCAACTTACGCGACTTAAGTGAGTAGATCCAAACCACCGAAAACAGCACTATACCCTCGAGCAGCGCCTCATAGAGCTGCGAAGGATGCCTAGCCAACAGATCATTGGCACGCGGAAAAATCACACCCCAGGTCTGATCGGTAGCACGACCCCACAACTCACCACCAATAAAGTTACCCATCCTACCGGCGGCCAAACCCAAGGGCACAAGGGGCGCCACAAAATCGCCAATCTCTAATAGGGATTTGCTCTGACTTTTTGAGAACCAGGCAATAACGGCCACGACGCCTAACAAACCACCATGGAAGGACATACCGCCTTCCCAGACGTGGAACAACCACAGCGGATTTTCTATGAAGTAGTCAAAGTGGTAGAAAAGAACATAACCGACACGACCACCAAGAATAACACCCAGAGCACCATAAAAAATCAGATCCGATAGCTGCTTCTCACTCCATAGACCAGATCGCTTAGCCTGAAGGGAACCGAGCCAATAAGCTGAGCCAAATGCCAATAGATACATAATGCCGTACCAATGAATTTGAAACGAGCCAAAGCCGACCGCTACTGGATCGATATCATGAGTCCAGATCACGAGATACCCACAAGATTAATTAACAAGAAACGGACACCGATGACCATTAAGAAGATCGCAAAGATCTTTTTTAGATGCTTTTGCGGCAGAGAGTGAGCCAATTTCGCACCGACTCGAGCAAACTGCGAGCTGGCAATCGCGATACCAACAAACGCCGGTAGATAGATGTAGCCAACACTATAGGCTGGCATGCCCGCCGCGTCCTGACCAGCCCAAATATAAGCAAGCGCACTGAACAGCGCAATCGGTAACCCGACGGCCGCCGAAGTACCGACCGCTTCACGCATGTCGCTGCCTCGAGCAGTCAAGTAAGGCACCGTTAGGGTACCCCCACCAATGCCAAAAATAGACGATGCACCACCAATCACTGAACCCGCGACACCCAACTCTAAGCTATCAGGCGTGCTATTACCCTGGCGAGGTTTCCAATCAAATGCCATCTGCACAGCAACCATACAGGCAAAAATACCAAAGATGATTTGAAGGTTATCACCGCTCAACTGATCTGCGATCCAGACTCCCACCATGGCACCTAGAGCAACACCAACGGCAAGCGGTTTAAATTGATCAAATCGAACTGCGCCGCGTTTATTATGCGCCAGCACGGAACTGATTGAGGTCACCACGATGGTCGCAAGTGACGTCGCCACAGCGGCATGAGTAACAACAGCCTCTGGCATCGACTGAGCGGTAAAACTAAAGATTAGAACAGGGACAATCAACAGACCGCCACCAATACCAAACAGTCCTGCCACAACCCCAGCGGCCGAACCGAGCACTAGGTAGGTAATCAGTGTCTCTATCATTTAAACGTTTCCTGGTAGAGCGGGACGAGTCAGCTGTTTCAGACCCGCATTTTGAAGAGTTTCACGTAGCAATAGATGAATATCTGAGGCCTCATCCATTTTCATCACCTGCCCCAAAAGTAGCGCTGCATCCTTATACTCAACACTGCGAATCGCCAATTTTACCTTAGGCAAGTTAGTCGAGTTCATTGAGAGCACGTCATACCCCATAGCCATCAGCAAAAGTGCACCACCTGGATCGGCTGCCATCTCACCGCAGATAGAGACCTGTTTGTTATATTTGTGTGCCTCATTGGCAATCAATTGCAAGGCCTGCAAAACGGACGGGTGATAGGTCGTGTAGAGATCAGCGACGCGTGGGTTATTTCGATCGACGGCAAGCAGGTATTGAGTCAAATCATTCGATCCGACAGAGACAAAATCGATCATTGGCGCAAAGCGACCAATTTGGTAAACCGCAGCAGGCACTTCAATCATGACGCCAATTTCAGGTTTCTGGAGATTTAACCCCTCTTCCAATAACTCGCTAAACGCACGATTGATCTGTTCCAGTGCAGCCTCCACCTCTTGAACGCTGCTGATCATAGGGAGCATGATGCGTAAGTTATTGAGTCCTTCTGAAGCTCTCAACATGGCCCGCACTTGCACTAGGAATATCTCAGGATGATCCAATGTGACACGAATACCACGCCAGCCCAGGAAGGGGTTCTCCTCCTCTATCGGGAAATAGGGCAATGCCTTATCACCGCCTATATCTAGAGTGCGCATAGTCACTGGTTTGGGCGCAAACGCCTCCAATTGGCGGCGATAACTGTCCGCCTGCTCCAACTCGGATGGGAAGGTATCCCTGATCATAAACGGAATCTCGGTACGGTAGAGACCGATACCTTCAGCACCTCGCTTAACGGCACGTTCAACGTCTGCTGTCAGACCGGTGTTGACCCAGAG
>JAAZVX010000021.1 GCA_018623095.1 Marinobacterium sp.
ATAATCATCTCTGGAACGTCCTTATATTTAGATTCGGTTGTCTATCTCTTAATGCTCTCTGTATCAAACCAATTAAGCTATTTCTTTTTTACTTTTTAGGTATTTGTTTTTGATATAGGTATTTAAATTACTTCAGGTTACAATGTCTCTTATGTTCAAGAATCTTCCTAACATACGACATTTACGGGTATTCATTGAGGTCTCTAACGCTGGCGGCATCAGTCAGGCGGCAGAGCGTGTATTCCTATCTCAGCCTGCTATGACTCAAGCCATTGCCAAATTAGAGCGTCTGCTAGGTTGCCGGCTGTTTGAACGCCAGTCCAACGGCATGTACCTCACTGAGGCAGGGGAGATCTGGGAGTCTAGGGTCAACAGCGCCTTTGCGGTGTTAAGAATGGGGTTGGCTGATGCGTTATCATCAATGTCAAACCGGCGTATGGAGACCATTGAACGCATCATGACACAGTTAACAACCACTCAGTTAAAAGCACTAGTGGCAGTGACTGATGCACAAAACTACAGTGTTGCGGGTCGAAACCTGGGAGTGTCTCAATCATCGCTCCACCGCTCGGCTCGTGAGTTAGAGTCGTTAATGGGTTTGTCTCTGTTTGAGAAGACCAGTACCGGTATTTCCGCCACCCGAGCGGCTAAAGTGTTTTCCAAATCGGCCAAGCTGGCTATATCAGAGATTCATCAAGGGTTTCAGGAGTTATCTGGGCTTGGTGATGGTCGCGAAGTCGGGCGTATGCGCATTGGCAGTATGCCGTTGGCGCGTACCTCGCTTTTGCCCAAGGCTATTAATGAATTCACCAGAGCCTATCCAGGCATCACATTAGAGCTGGTTGATGGACCTTACGAAGATCTTCTGGCCCACATATTACAAGGCGATGTAGATCTATTGGTGGGCGCTCTCCGTTTTCCAATCCCAACCAGTGATATTGTTCAAGAGGAGCTCATTGCGCCTCCACTAGCCATCGTGGCACGCGTGGGCCATCCAGCCCTAAAAGAGCCCCAGATCACGCGTGAAGCGCTATTGAATTACGGCTGGGTTATTCCAAGAAGTGGCGCGCCAACAAGAACGCTGTTTGAAGAGCTTATTCTTAAAGGGGAGAAGAGAGAGGGGCTCTCTATTGTCGAAACAAGCTCCCATGTATTGATCCGAGAACTATTACTCGGTGGTGACCGTTTAACCCTGATCTCTCAGCACCAGTTGGAGTTTGAGTTATCAAAAGGGGATTTGGCCGTGGTGCCGTTTGAGATGTCAGGCACTAAACGACCCATTGGAATCACTCGACGCAGCGCTTGGAATCCTACCAAGGCACAGCAAAAATTTATTGATCTTCTTCGACTAGCTGTATCTTAGAGTCATTACGAATTAATTTTGTATTCACATTTTTGAATGAGCACTAGAATTTTTAACGGTTCTATAAATTAGCCATTTTGCTAATCTGCTCTCATTAATTTTTTATTCATTTTAGGGAGACACCGATGAGAATTTGTGTTGCAGGCGCAATGGGCGCTTTTGGTCTTAAGCATTTAGATGCTTTGAGTAACATCGAAGATGTCGTTGTTACATCAGTAGTAGGTACAAAACCTGATGCAATTGCAGAGTTCGCCAAAGAGCGTGGAATTGGTCATGCAACTACCGATCTAGCAGAGTCACTTGCTCGTGATGACGTTGATGCGGTTATCCTTGCGACACCGACTCAGATGCACGCTTCGCAGTCTATTCAGTGTCTAGAAGCCGGCAAACATGTCATGGTTGAGATTCCTATGGCGGATAATCTTGAAGACTCACTTAAGCTGGTTGAGACTCAAAAACGCACCGGTTTGGTTGCGATGTCTGGTCAGACTCGTCGCTTCAACCCAAGCCACCAATGGATTCATAACAAAATTCAAGCCGGTGAGTTGAAAATCCAACAGATGGATGTGCAGACCTACTTCTTCCGCCGCTCTAACAAGAATGCGCTTGGTAAAGCTCGTTCATGGACAGATCACCTGCTTTGGCACCACGCCTGTCATACAGTGGATCTATTCCAATACCAAACTGGCGAGAAGTGCACCAAGGTTCAAGCGATGCAGGGACCTATCCACCCAGAGCTGAACATCGCAATGGATATGTCCATCGGTATGAAGTCAGAGGGCGGAGCGCTGTGTACGCTATCTCTTTCATTTAATAACGACGGCCCCTTTGGTACGTTCTTCCGCTACATCTGTGATAAAGGCACCTACATCGCACGTTATGATGACCTCGTAGATGGCAATGAAAATCCGATTGACCTCTCTGGCGTTGCAGTTTCAAACAACGGTATCGAACTGCAGGATCGTGAGTTCATTGCAGCGATTCGAGAAGGTCGTGAGCCAAACTCAAGTGTCCAGCAAGTGTTGCCAGCTATGGAGACCCTGCATCAACTAGAGCAGCTTCTAGACTAAGCCCTGTTGTTTTAAAAAAGGCCGCTTTTGCGGCCTTTTTATTGTCTGGTAAATGCTAGTAGAGTCGGGGCAGACCCTGCTCTCTATTTACGTTAAGACTACACCACATAAGCCAGCACCAGATTCAGTGTCACATACGACGCAACCGTCGTCAGCATCAATGAACTTGCGGCTGTTTTGGCGGCCCCATAAGGGGTGGCAAGAATAGGGTAGATGGTAAACATGGGTGAAGCGGTAATAACCATCAGCGCAATCTGCCACTGTCGATCGAAGTCCCACCAGACTGAAATCAATAGCATTGCTAGCGCAGGTTGAAGCAGCAGCTTTGCTCCTGCAATCACAGTCAGAGTCTTCAACTCATCACGAATTATATTGCCAACCAAAGACCCCCCAATTACAACCAGAGCTGCGCCACCAGCGGCTTTCGCTAGCACATCTAAACTTTTATCGACAAACGAGGGTAGCTGGAAACCGCTCAGGGATAGGAGTAGGCCCGCTGCAATCGCGATGAGTATCGGGTTATTAATGAGCCTTCTGAATATAGAAGCCAATGTGCCAAATAGTGTTTTTTCATTGCGATCGGCTGAAAAGTACTCTGTTGTAAGGAGGGCTAATGGAAGCACAACCAGGTTTTCAACCAGAATACAGACGACCAATACCTGTGCCGCGATATCGGGCATCAGTTGCAGCATAATTGGGTAGCCAACAAAAATACTATTTGGTATGGCAGCACCGATCGCTAACGCCGACGACTGTTTGGCGTTACGTTGACCGGTTAACCGAATGAGGACAAGTGATGCAAAAAATGTCGCAACAGCCGCGATTGCATAAATGGTTACATAGTCAGTATTAAACAATTCTGCAGGACTGTTTTTAGATAAGTTGCCGACAATGATCGCGGGTATGCAGAAGATTAAAACAAAGCGGGCAATGCCAGGTATAGCCTCTTTAGGCAAAGCTTTGTACTTAACCGCCAAGTAGCCTAGCGCCATTAAGGTGAAGAGGGGTGCGGTAATGCTTAGAACATTCATCGGATTAACCTATCATCAAAGTAGATCTATCATATCGACCCCTGATCATCGGTGGTAGCGATTCACTCCTGATTGCCATAAAATCAACCACATATCGAAAAAAGTGATGGCTCATGCAAGTTAGAGATTACAATAGCAATAACTGGTTTAAGAATAGACGCAGTCTATTCAGGCTATTGATCAGTGCACTACTGTTGTTCTCGTTATCGCTCTCCTTACTAACCCTTGTCCAGCACTATTTCACGGCTAAACTGAGTGGTTACCATTTTTATTCACTGACGCTCTGCTTGTTGGTTATCCAATATTTCGTCCATCGAATTCCATTAAGCTTTGGGGCTTTGATCAGCTTTTTCGCCTTCGCCGGTAGTTCTATATCACTGGCCTATCTATCGGATGATATTGCTCTGGCCTTTCTATCTGGCGCACTCTTACCCCTGATGCTTCGCTATGTTTTGCCTCCCAATCTTGTCCTGTTGTCTATTCCACTTTGGCTAACTCTTTTAATGGTGGTTCACTCCTTCAGGGTAGAAGAGTCTCTGCTAGACGAGCTCTATAACCATCTTTTGGCGCTCTCTTATGCGCTGTTAGTTTTCGTTACTATTGCAGTGCTCTTTAACCGCATCTACCTTCTCGTTTTGGATAGAGAGTTAAAAGAAAACAGTGAGTTATCATCTGAATTTCTAGACAATTATCAAATGCACCAGCATTTTGATTGGCTGAGTAATAAAAATGAAGATGGGGTTGTTAGAGTCTATGGCGTCTACATAAAAAAACTCTTAGAGAGTGTTGGAAAAAGTTCAGAGAGCTCTGCTGATTTACAACAGACAGTTTCTCAGTTTAACCAACTGTTGAGAGAGGTCGCTCCAACTGGTGCTTCAATCGCAAGGCTTGAAAATGGCATCTATATTTTGATGTCAGAACGACGTTTTTGGGACACATTTGAGCTTGGTCTGCGCACTTTAAAGAGTGAAGCAGCGGATCTGTCACCGGTAGTCGTCTCAACCGATACCCCGAATGACTCGATCGATCTGGATGGCGCGTTACTTAACTTAGATACCGTGTTTGCCCGCGCCATTAGAGAGAAGGCCGATTTTGCCCGATTTTCGTTAAGAGATCGCGAGCACCTTAACAATCAGACAGACATAAAACCCACTGAAGTCTCCAGGGCGTTTGAGAACAATGAGATTCAGATGTTCTTTCAGCCTAAGGTCAATATCCAAGATAATGATCGCTTGGTTGGTGCTGAGGCACTGGTGCGATGGATACACCCAGAGAGAGGTCTACTGACGCCGAAATCTTTTGTTGAACTCATCGAGTCTTCCTCCTTTAGACTCAAATTCATACACACGGTTTTGGAACAATCGGCTCTTTTTTGCGAGACGATGAAGCAGTCAGGCTTACCTATCTCTGTTTCGTTTAATTTAAGTGCCAATGACCTTCAGGACTTACGTGTCATCTATGAGTTAAGTCAGATTCAAGAAAAGTACGGTTTTAGTGCGGGTGAGTTGCAGATTGAGCTCTCAGAACAGGAGACAGATGTCTCCCTAGATAACTTGAAGCGCTCTTTGGAGGCGGTCAAAGAGTTAGGTTATTCCGTCGCGTTGGATGATTTTGGTACGGGTATGAGTTCACTGGCTTATTTTCAAAATCTTCCTGCCGACACGATTAAGCTCGATAGGGCCTTCATAAAAGACATTCACACTAACCCCTTGTCAGAACACCTAACGCAGATGGTCGTGGGTTTATCCAAAACCGAGGGGCTTAACGTGGTTGCAGAGGGCGTTGAAAGTCCAATGGAAGCCAAAGTATTACTGGCACTCGGTGTTAATCAGATACAGGGCTACCTATTTGGTAAACCCATGTCTCCCTCTGAATTTCTTAATTTCTACGGCTTAGAGTTACTCGAAGATGAGTGACAACCAGCGGCATAGATTTTGCTTTCTTTTTTCAGACTGACTTCGACTTATTTAAGTTTAAACCCCAATTTAGATGTGATCCTAATGAATAGAAACGTGATCGAAACAACACCCTACTCAGGGCAGAAGCCTGGTACTTCTGGCCTTCGTAAAAAAGTTAGAGTATTTCAGCAACCTAACTATCTGGAAAATTTTGTTCAGGCAGTGTTTGATTCTATCGATAGCTGCCAGGGTCAAACGTTAGTGGTCGGCGGTGATGGTCGCTACTTTAACCGTGAGGCGATACAAACCATTATTAAAATGGCTATAGCCAATGGCTTTGAAAGGTTAATCATCGGCCAATCCGGCATACTATCAACACCAGCAGCGAGCTGTGTCATCCGTAAATATGGCGCCGTTGGTGGACTTGTCCTGTCGGCCAGTCACAACCCTGGCGGGCCTGATGAGGATTTTGGCATCAAATTCAATCGTGCCAACGGTGGTCCTGCTAGTGAGTCTCAAACGGATAGTATCCACCAAACAACAGAGCGAATAACACGCTACTTTACAATCGATGCAGAGCCAATTGATATCGACCGAGTAGGAGAGATCCGTATCCATGACGCCCTGATTAAGGTCATTGACCCCGTTGCTGATTATGCTGATCTGATGCAAGAGCTGTTTGATTTCCATTCCATGAAGCAGCTGCTTAGTGGAACAAACTTTAAATTTCGCTTCGATGCCATGCATGCCGTGACAGGTCCCTATGCACAAGAGATATTCATCAATCGATTGGGAGCACCAAAAGAGAGCGTTATTAATGCGACGCCGAAAGATGATTTTGGAGGTCACCACCCCGATCCCAATCTTGTTCATGCGGCCGATCTTGTTCAGCAAGTGAATGTTCAGGGGTTAGATTTTGGTGCCGCTTCAGACGGTGATGGCGATCGTAACATGATTATTGGCCATCAATTTTACGTCAATCCTTGTGACAGCCTGGCTCTGTTAGCCGCGAACGCAGACAAAATTCCGGCTTACGCAAACGGCTTGAAAGGGGTCGCACGTTCCATGCCAACCAGTCGAGCAGTGGACCGTGTTGCAGAAAAATTGGGCATTAACTGTTACGAAACGCCAACCGGGTGGAAGTTCTTTGGCAACCTCATGGATGATGGGCGAATCAGCTTCTGTGGTGAGGAGAGTTTCGGCACCAGCTCCGATCACGTCCGTGAAAAAGATGGTCTATGGGCGGTGCTCTGTTGGATTAATATTCTTGCAGCGACCGGTCAATCGGTATCTGAACTGGTTCAGGATCACTGGTCTATTTACGGTAAAGATCTATTTACACGGCATGATTATGAATCAATAGATTCAGACAGTGCTGCCAAAATGATGGAGCGCCTTACTCTCTCTTTAGATGGGTTGGTAGGCGAGACCTATCATGGCGTATCAGTGACCCTTGCGGATCAGTTTAGCTATTCTGATCCCGTTGACGGCTCAGTCAGCCATAACCAAGGGGTGCGTATCTTATTAGATAATGGTGGGCGAATCGTTGTTCGGCTATCGGGTACGGGCACGGAGGGTGCCACGCTGCGTGTTTATTTAGATCAGTTCATTGAAGAGGGTTTCCAAACCGACACACAAGTCGCTTTAAAACCGTTAATTGATCTGGCAAACCAGCTCATCGGTATAAAAGAGTTTACGGGTAGAACAGAACCGGATGTGGTGACTTAAATGAACTATTTACATACGATGATTCGAATCTCAGATATTGAGCAATCACTAAACTTTTTCTGCAATGGACTTGGGCTAAGAGAGGTATCCCGTGTGGATAATGAAAAAGGTCGGTTTACACTGATCTTTCTTGCCGCAGAGGGTGATCTCGACAGTGCTAACAGTGAGAAACGCCCTACACTGGAGTTAACTTACAACTGGGACCCTGAAGAGTACACCGGCGGTCGCAATTTTGGCCATCTCGCCTACAAAGTGGCAAACATCTACGAAACTTGCGCGCATTTAGAGAGTATGGGCGTAACCATCAATCGCCCACCAAGAGATGGTCATATGGCCTTTGTTCGCTCACCCGATGGAATCTCTGTTGAACTACTACAGCAAGGTGGTTCACTGCCTCCGCAAGAACCTTGGGTGAGTGCGCCAAATATTGGCGAGTGGTAATTTATAGAGTTTATTAAGGGTCTGACTTATCGTCTGACCCTTAGTGCCCTTAATCCCCTAGTACTCTTTAAGCGCCAGCTCTTTCGATCGCTTGTTCTAAACGATCCTGTCCCCAGAAAGGCTCATCATCGACTATGTAGAAGGGGCTTCCAAACACACCCGCTTCGATCGCTTCGTCTGTCTCTCGATCCAACTGATCGTCTAATCCTTTGGAGTGCTCCAATAGGGTTGTATCAATACCAAGTTCGCCAAGAAGCTGAGCGAGAACGGCATCATCAGCAATATTGAGATCTCTCTGCCAGACAGCCCCTAACAGAGCACGAGTAAGACCTGCTACATCCTCATCAGCATCTCGAACCGCGAGCAGTAATTTGGAAGCCGGGCGGCCATCCACAGGAAAATACTGTGGTTTGAGGTTGATAGTGATACCGCGCTGCTTTTGGATTCGAGCAAGCTCAGCTAAACGATAGGCTTGGCGTTGGGGTGAGCGTTGTGGCGCTGGTACACCACCCGTTGCGGCAAAAAGGCGTCCTATATCGAACGGATGGTAGACAATATCAGCAGGTGCCTGCTGCTCTAAAGTGTCTCCGGCTAAACAGGTAAAGGGGGAGATCGGTGAGAAGTAGTAATGTATGCTGTGGCTCATTAGTGAGTTCCTTCTGTTTTTATGACTTACGGGTCATTCATCGTTCTGGTTCTTGAACCCCAGCATTAACTCGCTTTTGCTGTAAACGCAGGGTGCGGCTTTTCATCAATCGGCCAGTGCAGCAGAACCGCGAGCAGACCAAAGAAGATCCCAGCCCACCAGATGTATTCATAATGACCATAAGTTTCATAAAGATAACCGCCTAGCCAGACACCAGAAAAACTGCCTACTTGGTGACTGAAGAATACGAAGCCATAGAGCGTTGCCATATATCGTGTTCCAAACATGTTCATGACGATACCGGAGGTTGGCGGTACCGTAGCAAGCCAAAGCAGTCCCATTACGGCACTGAATATCAGTACCGACGTCAGTGTAATAGGGAAAATTAAGAATAGAGCGATCGCAACCGTTCTTCCGCCATAGATGGTTACCAATAGCTTGGAACGAGAGTGTTTACGGCAGATATTACCGGCCCAAAAAGCGCCAGCGATATTGAACAAACCGATTAGCGAGAGGGACCAGGCACCGACCTGATGGGCAAAGCCAAGATCCGAAAGATAGGCCGGCATATGCGCAGTGATAAAGGCGACGTGGAAACCACAAACAAAAAAGCCAAATACCAATAGCCAGTAGGATTTGTGCCCAGCGGCTAATCGAAGGGTCTCGATGAAACCCTGATCAGCTTCTGTTACCACACCAGATTTCTTGGCATTGAGGGGAATGGCTAACACCATCATGAGCAACGCAATAGCCGTAAGAATGTGCAGTGAATTAATCCAGCCGAAGTCTGAGATAAACATTTGCACCAAAGGAA
Organism: Marinobacterium sp.; assembly: GCA_018623095.1. GTDB lineage: Bacteria > Pseudomonadota > Gammaproteobacteria > Pseudomonadales > Balneatricaceae > Marinobacterium_E. The sequence continues at coordinate 8,992 of JAAZVX010000021.1, forward strand.
CCAGAGCAAACTGGCCAGCCGAGCCACACGCGGTGCCCAAGCCAAGTACCCAGTCACGTCGCTCGGGTGGAACAGACTGGACTAAGGCTGGGAGGACGATGCCAAACGAAGTACCGGCTACCCCTGCACCCACCAAAAAGCCAAGCCCTGCATTGAGCGTGAACAGATCCGAAACGCCAGCAGTGAGGTAGACACCGAGCGCATAGATCAATGCACCTCCGAGGAGAACGTTGCGATTTCCAAATCGATCAGCAAGCCCCCCGGTAAAGACTGACATAATGCCCCAACTTAGATTCTGTAAGGCTAGGGCAAAGCCAATGATGTCGCGTCCCCAGTCGGTAGAGGACTCAATAGGATGCATGTACAAACCATAACTGGAACGTATACCAAAGGAGATCATCAACAACAGACAACCACTGGCGATCAGAAAAATAGTGGCTGGGGATAGCTTGTTCGTCATGGGAAATCCGAAATGAAATAATCGGTTAATGATAGTTGTCTAATTGCTAGTAAACAACTGTATAATCAGAGGCTAACTATCAGATATTGAACTCATGTTTACAGCCTTTATCTCTGCGATTACCCCGGTTTTTTTGATCGCCTCGCTTGGTTTTTTACTGGCAAGAAAAACGGATTATTTAGAACATCCCGGTTTGGCTATGCTCTCCAGCCAAATCGCATTGCCCGCGCTAGTGTTCACATCAGTGACTCAGATGAACGTTCCAGTCACAGAGATGGGCTACCTAATGGTGGTGACTGCACTCTGTTTGGCGATCGGTGCGATTATGGTCGCTATCCTATGTAAACTTTTGAACACTTCTCCTCGATTTTATCTCTCGACACTGGTTAACCCTAATACTGGTAATTTGGGTATTCCCCTGGTTTATGCTCTGTTGGGCCCGGAAGCATTGGCATCGGCTGTCATTATCTCGACAACGGTTACGCTGAGTCACTGGACGCTGGGTACAACGGCTATGTCGGGGCAATACAATTGGCGCTCACTGGTCACCAATATGCCACTGATTGCTCTGTTATCAGGTGCGGTAGTGATCTCTCTGGATTTGACGATACCCACCCCAATCAGTCGAACCTTAGATTCTATATCGGGTATCGCCATACCGATCATGGTGATGTTGCTAGGGCGTTCATTGGCTCGTTTAAAGATTGAGGGCACTCGCCAGGTTGGCATCATTGCCGCTTTATCGATCTATCGTCCTGTGTCAGGATTTTTAATTGCTTGGTTTGTCCTGTCGTTGGTTGCTATCGATTCAACATCAGCGCTCTCGCTGCTGATACAGATGTCAATGCCGGTGGCTGTTATGAGTTATGTTCTAACGGTGCGATACGGTGGGCCTGTCGATCGAATTGCCGCTCTGACTATTACCAGCATTCCTGTTACGCTGTTTATTCTGGTGATTATCTTCAACTTTCAGTCAGCACTCCTTTAAAAGGGTAGGTCTGGCCGACTCTTTCTTGCTATAATCTCACGCTTATTTTTTTGTCGATACCGACTGCCTATTGTTCGAGAACAAACTCGATATGGAGAGATGGATGAGCGCCCGCGTCGCAATAGTTATGGGGTCTAAATCAGACTGGCCAACCATGGAAGAAGCAGCCAAGATGTTGGATACCTTGGGGGTAGAGTACACTGCTGAAGTGGTTTCGGCACACCGTACACCTGACAAAATGTTCCGCTTTGCAGAACAAGCTGCCGACAATGGCATTAAGGTCATTATTGCCGGTGCCGGTGGCGCTGCACACCTGCCGGGTATGATTGCTGCCAAGACCATTGTTCCCGTGCTAGGCGTGCCTGTTCAAAGCAAAGCGTTAAATGGTCAGGACAGTCTTCTATCGATTGTTCAGATGCCACGTGGTATCCCTGTAGGAACGCTGGCCATCGGTGGGGCAGGCGCATTTAACGCAGCACTACTGGCCTCTCAGATGCTGGCAACGACGGATAACGAGCTCGCTGCCCGTCTGCAGAATTGGCGCAATGATCAGAGCCAAACAGTGTTAGACAATCCAGATCCAAGAGGTTAAGAATGCAGTTGCCACGTATTGTCATTGCCGGTAATGGCCAGCTTGGCCAAATGCTTCAGCAAGCAGGTGCTCCACTGCAACTTGAGGTTCAGCCTATTCACCCAATCGGTGACCAGCTGGTAGATCTACATGAGAACGATGTCATCTCTGTAGAGATTGAGCATTGGCCTGAAAATCCTGTAGGCAATCAGCTTAAAGCACACCCAAACTTTCGAAACGATGCTGCTCTCTATCAAGTTATTGATCGTTTCCGTCAGAAATCGACCTTGGATCGTCTTAACGTTCCTACCGCGCCTTGGGTCAATCTGAACAGTGATGCAGCGTCGATGGCAGATTCACTCGCCTCATTAGGTGAGCGCGCCGTCGTAAAAGCTCGCATGGGTGGGTACGATGGCCGTGGTCAATGGCGCTGGACACAGGGTGATGAGGTACTCACGGAGTGGGATGGTATTGCCATTGCCGAAGCAATGATTCCATTTTCACACGAGGTGTCGCTGGTCGGCGCTCGCAATGCCAAGGGTGAAAAGGTCTTCTACCCTTTAACGCGCAACTGGCATCAAGACGGCATACTGCGTGCGAGTATTCCCGGATTGGACAATGATCCTGCAATGCAAGCCAGCGCTGAGGGTTGGTTAGGCTCAATTATGGATGACTTTAACTACATTGGCGTGATGGCCATGGAATGTTTTGTAGTCGATGGTGAGTTATTGGTCAACGAGCTAGCGCCTCGTGTGCACAACTCAGGTCACTGGAGCCAGGAGGGCGCTACGGTCAGTCAGTTTGAATTACACCTTAGAGCGCTGGCTGGTTTACCATTGATTACACCGGAGTTTCGTGGTGCCTCCATGATGTATAATTTGCTAGGCCGTGACTGGAAGTCAGAGTGGCTAACCGTTCAAGGTGCCCATGTGCACTGGTACGGTAAAGAGATCCGACCAGGTCGTAAAGTGGGTCACCTTAATATTGTAAGACCTACAGCATCAGAGCTCTTAGAGAGCCTATCAAACCTAGAACCTTATCTTGATGAGGGCGAAGCCGTTGTGATTGATTGGGCAAAAGCTCAACTCAGTTAGCCCACTATCAGGGCGAAAAAAAACCGCTTTAGTTACCTAAAGCGGTTTTTTTTATAACTGCTAAGCAATTAAGCGGATGCTTTTGGTGCAGCAGCTTTACGAGTGGTTTTAGCGGCTGGTTTAGCAGCTTCAACTGAAGGCATGAACTTAGAAAGATCGAAGTTCTGCATATCGAATTTAGCAAGATCAAACTTTGAGAATTGAGCCATCGCTTGTTCAGTCATCTCTTGAGTAGACTGTTCGAAAATTTCAGTTAGTTCAGCTTTTGCAGTCATAAGAGCAGAGATCTCTTCTTCAGCAACTGTATTTAGCTTAGCTTCCATCTCTTTGAAGAAAGCAACCTGAAGATCGTATGCAGCTTTTGGCTCTTTTGATTCAGTCAGTGCTTTAACGTGCTCAAGACCACGGTTAAGCATCTCTGTAGCAACTGTTTGCTGCATGCCGAAAAGCTTTTCAGCCGTTTGCTTGTTGATTTCAGCTGCTTTAGTGAAAGGAGCCATCTGTGCTTTGAACTGGTTCATCATTTCGTTGTACATGGTGACCTCCGAGGTCTTTTAAGTTGAAACTAACAAGTTTGTTGCACTGCAACATTTAAGCGCATATTAGCCACTGATTAAAAAACAATCAACCTTTTTTTGTGCATTGCACAAAAATAATTATTCTGACTATCTGATGGCTATATGAGTTAGACTTAGATCCAACTTTAACCTTGTATATGACCAGTAATGAAGTCAAACGATCACGCACCGATTGGAGTATTTGATTCAGGCGTAGGCGGTCTTAGTGTTCTATCCGCAAGCCTAAATAACCTGCCTAATGAGTCTTATCTCTACCTAGCAGACAGTGCTTATGCACCCTATGGTGATAAGAGCGACAAGGAGATTCGTCAACGCGTCCACCAGGTTGTTTCATATCTAATTGAACGTGGCGCCAAAGCGATTGTAATTGCTTGTAATACGGCGACAGCGGCGGCTGTTCATGAGTGCAGAGAGGCGTTTTCTCTTCCTATTATCGGTGTTGAGCCAGGCCTGAAACCAGCCATTAAGGCAAGCCATTCAAAACGTGTTGGTGTTTTGGCGACTCAATACACAGTAGAGAGTTTAAAATTTCAACGACTGGTCTCTCAGCTAAATCAGCAAGCAGAATCGATTACTGCACTAGGGTGCCCTGGTTTAGTGGAATTGATTGAAAACCCTAACACCACAGACCAACAATTGAGTGAACTGCTCAGCCCTTTCATTGAGCAATTTGAGTCGGCAGAGATAGATACCTTGGCTCTGGGCTGTACCCATTATGGGTTTGTTGAAAAAGAGATCAGCGCGCTGTTTACCAAGCCGGTACAAGTCATCGATACATCAGAATCGATTGCGCACGAAATCAAACGTCGCCTAAAAGAACAGAGTCTTCTCTCTCAATCTCGTCTAAATAGCAGGGTAGAGCTACTGACTACCGGTAAAGACAGAGACGTTTTGTTAGAGTTAGCTAATCGATTAATCCAGTTTGACGGGGACGTCACCCCGATTGAGGTAGCCAAGTGATAGAGTTTATTAAAAAGCTTTTCCAATCCGAACCTGCAGAGGAACCGGTTGCAGTTGAGTTTGAATACAAAGGCTTTAAGGTTTCAGTAAAACCAAGGAGAGTGGATGGTGGTTATGGAGTTGGTGGAACGATATCAAAGGAAATTGATGGCCAATTACTAGAGCAGCCGTTTATTCGTGCAGACAGCATGGCATCAAAGGATGTCTGTATTGAGGTAACTACCAATAAAGCGAAAATGACGATTGATCAAATGGGGGACAGTCTGTTCAGCACGTCTGGCCATAAGTGATGCTAGTGTCCGACTCTTCTGTTTCAGAATGCAGCTCTGGGTCATACATGACGACCTGGTTCCTGCCCGAGTGTTTTGCCGAATAGAGCGCCTTGTCACTGCTACTGATCAATTCCAGCATGATCTCCTTAGTGGTCAGAGTGCTAATTCCATTAAAAGCGGCTATTCCGATACTGACAGTTACGCTTAAAGAGAGATCCTTTTCTAAGAAGGGGGTTGATTCGACTACCTGTCTGAAACGTTCAAAAATAGCAATGGGCTCAGCCTCAAGCGATGTACAGCAGACCACAAACTCCTCACCGCCGTATCTTGAGACCAGGTCGTAGGGTCTAAACGTCTCCCTCATACGATCGGCAAACTCTTTCAATACTCTGTCACCAACAGGGTGGCCATAAGTGTCATTGACGCGCTTAAAGAAGTCGATGTCGCAGATCGCCAACGCTAAAGGCTCACCGGTGCGTTTAGTTCGTTCAATTTCGTTATCTAAGTGCTCAATCAGTGATGCACGATTTTGTAATCCGGTTAACTCATCATGCTCTGCCTTATAGGCGAGCATCTCATTGGCAATATTGAGTCGATTTTGTAGCTCTAGTGTTCTCAACCCAACGCCTAGACGAGCACGAAGTTCAGCGGGTTTAGTTGGCTTGCTGATATAGTCATTAGCGCCAGCTTGCAGTGCGGTTGCCAGGTGCTCTTGATCGGAGTGTGCAGTGACCAAGATAATGTAGGGTGGATCATTACTCTCTTGAGTTATAATTTTGCGACAGAGCTCTATGCCGTCAAGATTGGGCATTTCCCAATCCAAAACTAGCAAACGTGGCGGTTCTTCATGCGTTTTCAGAATGTCTAATGCCTCTGCACCATCCTGTGCGGTCATAACTTCAAAGCCCCAACCTTGAAGTTGGCGCTCCATAAGCATTCTTAAGACCTTATCATCGTCTGCGATTAGTACTTTCATAATCTCAATATGTAGATTGGTTTTATCTTAGTTTAGCAGGGCATTCTGAAAGTACAGAAAAAATTCTTTTATATTAGTTTTACCTAATATATCATTATCACAAATTAACCCATATAAACGAATAGAGTGTTTGATATGCAGATCAGAAAGGCCGTTAACCTAGCAGTGACCACGTGCACCCTGGTGACTTCGATTTCACTTGCTCAATTAACTTCAGCTCAAGCGTTAACCTTTACTGAGCCCAAAATTATTCAACATCCCATCAAAGTAGAATTCGACGGCACTGTTGAAGCTGTGAATCGCGCCATTGTGGCCGCTCAAACGTCTGGCCGTATTCTTGAGTTGCCATTTGATTATGGTGATTTTGTTGAACAAGGCAGTGTTATCGCTCGACTAACCCAAAGCGAACAGCGCGCTGGGCTTGATGCGGCTCGAGCCTCTTTAAATGAAGCGCAAACGGCCTTTGATGAGGCCACTCGTCAACTGGATCGCTTAACTGCGCTATTTGAACGCAAGTTGGTGGCAATCGCTCCAGTCGATAGCGCTCGCCAGCAGCGTGATGCGGCTAAAGCAAGACTGGATGCAGCAAAGGCTCAGGTCTCCAACGCACGAGCTCGTTTTGATTACACGGAAGTCATCGCACCTTATTCAGGGGTTGTGGTTAATAAACTGGTTTCTGAAGGCGAGAGCGTTCAACCAGGCACTCCGTTACTTGAGGGTATAGCGCTGGATAGATTGCGTGTGCGTGTGCAAATTCCACAAGCTAACCTAGCTGACGCAAAACAGAGCCAATCGGTTACCGTTCATCTTGGTGGTCAGACTGTTGAACCCATCGACAGACGCCTAATCCCGACAGCTGACCCCCTAAGTCACACATTCACACTGCTGCTGACGCTCCCTTCTGGAGACCCGTCAAAAATGCCTCTGCCGGGTGAGCTCGCTCGCGTTGAATTCAGTATTGATGAAGAGCCAGTATTGACCCTGCCTATATCGTCTATCGCCACTCGTGGTGAAGTTAAAGGGGTTTATGTCGCCAATCGTGGATCGGCACTTCAATTTAGATACATTAGAACCGGTCAAATCACTGGTGAGCGAGTGGAAATTATCTCTGGTCTTGCTGAGGGCGAATCGGTTGCAGTAGATCCTATTAAAGCGGCCTCTATCTACAAGGAGGCCAGCCGTGCAGAGTAATGACACTCAAACGCTAGGCATTTCGGGTCGAATTGCCAAAAGCTTCTTAACGACAGAGATTACTCCGTTACTGGCGATCGTTGGTCTTTTGTTGGGTCTTTTTGCGGCACTGGTTACACCTCGTGAGGAGGAGCCACAGATCAACGTCACCTTTGCCAACGTAATGATTCCATTCCCAGGCGCTAGTGTTGCAGAGGTTGAATCACTGATTACTACCTCTGCTGAGCAGGTGGTTTCAGAGATCAAAGGTGTTAAAAACATCTACTCTGTATCAAGCCCGGGTATGGCGATGTTGACGGTCCGATTTGAAGTGGGCGAGCCCAGAACCGATGCGATTGTTCGTCTCTATAACGCCTTCTACTCAAATAGAGACATATTCCCGCCGAATATGGGAATTGGCGAACCTGTCATTAAACCTAAGGGCATTGATGACGTACCGGTCCTTGCTGCAACCTTATGGAGTCATGACGATTCTGTTAGCAGTGCCGATCTTTTAAACGTTGCACACACGATTCAGTCAGAGCTTCAGCGTGTTGAAGGCACCCGCGACATTACCGTTATGGGTGGTGCTAACCGTGCCATTCAAATCGACTTTGATCCCGTCAAAATGGCGGCGCTCTCGGTCACGTTGGATGACGTACGCGCCAAGCTACAGTACGCCAATGTCACGGCTGATAGCGGCGATCGTGTGAAAGCTAACAGTGCCATCCGTGTTCAAGCAGGGCAGCTGCTGCAAGATGTCTCTGAGGTTAAAAACTTGGTGATCACCGTAAGAGAGGGAGCGCCCGTCTACCTGCGTGATATCGCTACCATCACCGATGCGCCTGAACAGCCCAATCAATACGTCTCCTTTGGAACGGGTTCAGCAGCTACTGAGCAAACAGCTGTGACCCCTGCAATCACTATTGCCGTCGCAAAGAAACCGGGTGAGAACGCGGTTGAAGTAGCCGATGCGCTCATTAAACGCTTTGAAGCGATTCAGGGTATCTATGTTCCGGATAACATTGAGACAACGATCACCCGTAACTACGGTGAAACAGCCGATGATAAGGCTCAAACACTGATCAAAAAGCTGATCTTCGCCACGCTATCCGTCATTGTGCTGGTGTTGTTTGCACTGGGTGTACGTGAAGCCATTGTGGTCGGTATTGCGGTCATTGTAACGCTAGCCATTACACTCTTTGCCTCTTGGGCTTGGGGCTTTACGCTTAACCGAGTCTCTCTATTCGCGTTAATCTTCTCGATCGGTATTCTGGTTGACGATGCGATTGTCGTGGTCGAAAACATACACCGTCATATGTCGATGGGCGTTAAATCACTGCGTGAGGCGATCCCGCTAGCCGTTGACGAAGTGGGTGGTCCAACCATCCTGGCAACGTTTACGGTCATTGCCGCCCTGCTGCCTATGGCTTTTGTCAGCGGATTGATGGGCCCATACATGCTACCCATTCCGATCAACGCTTCGACAGGGATGCTGATCTCACTGGCGGTCGCCTTCATTTTGACACCTTGGCTCTTTTTAAAGCTGTTCAAACGCCACGTTGAATCAGTCCATTCAGACGCTCACAGCCACTCTGAAGTTCGCTTCAAAGCACTTTTCGTGGCGCTATTAAAACCGATGCTGCGTCAGGGTAAAGGAGTGTTGAACCGTTACCTATTATTGGTCTCTATCCTTGCGATGATCGGTGGCTCTGTCTACCTGGTCGTTAATCAGTCGGTTATCCTTAAGATGTTGCCGTTTGATAACAAAAGTGAGTTCCAGGTAATCGTTGATATGCCTGAAGGAACCTCTCTGGAGCAGACGCAGCGCGTCCTAACGGAACTGGCCGACGATCTACAGGCGCTCTCTGAGTTGAAAGATTTTCAAATCTATTCTGGAACAGCGTCACCGATTAACTTTAATGGGTTGGTGCGCCAGTATTACTTACGTTCGGCACCGCATCAGGGCGATATTCAAGTAAACCTTAGCGATAAAGCGTTGCGTGATCGTAAAAGTCACGACATCGCTTTGGAAGCGCGTGAGCTGCTTGCCGAGACGGCTAAAAAGTTCAACGCCAACGTCAAAGTGGTTGAAATGCCACCCGGGCCACCGGTTATGGCGCCTCTAGTAGCAGAGATCTACGGCCTAGATAAGCAGGGTCAAATCGATGTGGCTAAACAGGTTCGTGCTCAATTTGAGAGTACCGAAGGGGTCGTCGATGTTGATGACAGCATTGAAGCGCAACAGACTAAAGAGATCTTCGCCATTGATCGTGTTCGTGCCGCTCACTTTGGTGTTGCAGACGCGACCATTGTTTCTGCATTGAATAGTGCCATACGCGGTGAGAGTCTTGGCTATCTGCACGATGACCATTCACGTGTTCCTGTGCCATTAACGCTAAAACTGGGCGAACAAGATAAGGCTAACATCGCTAAGATTGAATCGATTCAAGTGCGTTCTGACAAGGGCACGCTTGTCTCTCTAGCGGATGTCACTCAGCGCATCGATACTCAAGTCGAGCAGAGCATTTATCACAAGGACCTTTTGCCTGTGGTCTATGTTACCGGTGACGTGGCTGGCGATACCGATAGCCCACTCTATGGACTGTTTGAGATTGAGTCGAAACTCGATGAAGTGGCACCCAGTGGCAATCCTATTGAGCGCTTCTTCTTCTCAGAACCTTCTGATCCCTACGAGTGGAGCTTGAAGTGGGACGGGGAGTGGCAGATCACGTTCGAAACCTTCCGTGATATGGGGATTGCCTACTCAGTCGGTCTGATCA
>JAAZVX010000022.1 GCA_018623095.1 Marinobacterium sp.
CGTTCAGAAGCGCATTTAAGAGCCTTTCATGCAGAGCACAAAGACGTCATATTTAAACCCTTGGATGGCATGGGCGGCAGCTCGATCTACCGCATCAAAGAGGATGGTTTGAATTTAGGAGTGGTCATTGAAACGCTGACAAAATTTGGCCAAGAGACCATCATGGCACAGCGCTACATTCCAGAGATTGTCGAAGGTGACAAACGCATCTTGATGATTAACGGCGAACCAATCGACTATGCACTGGCACGCATTCCAACGCAGGGTGAGACTCGTGGCAATCTGGCTGCTGGGGGGCGCGGCGAAGGCCGTCCACTGAGCGAGCGTGATCGCTGGATTGCAGCGCAGGTAGGTCCAAAGTTACGCGAAGCCGGCCTGCTCTTTGTCGGTTTAGATGTCATTGGCGACTACTTAACCGAGATCAATGTCACCAGCCCAACCTGCATCCGTGAGCTTGATGATCAGTTCGGTTTAGATATCGGTATGCAGTTAATGGACTGCATCGAGGAGCAACTCGCTCAGTAATGAACATAGCTGCCTCGCCTAAGCCGACCAATCGCCTAGCAGCCTGGTGTGCAGATGCCGATGAGCGTCTGCGCTTTATGCTGATATTGGCACTGGCGTTGCACGCTCTGGTGATATTGTTGGTCGGTTTTGATGCTCTAAAAACCAATCAATCGTCTAAGACACTGGAGATCACCTTTGCGATTAATCAAGACAATCGCGCGCCATTAGACCCTGCCTACTTAGCTCAACACCACCAATCAGGCCAGGGTGATTCAAAAGCGAACCAAGAGGCAAGTGTGGTTGAGCGTGCGCAGTTCACGTCTGACAAGATCAATCAACTCTCAGCGCAGATCAGTACGCAATCAGGTGCGGGCTTAACGCCTTCAAATGAAGAGGGTCAACACGACCAGACTCAACCTGAAAAAAGCGGCAGTGACAATCGGCTAACGACGAGCTCACAAACACTGAACAAAGCCGATCTAAGCAGTGACTCTATCCAAACCAAAGCCTCTAATCCTCTAGCCGGCTTCTCAACCGCACGATTTAACGCGTCACAGGAGATCGCCTCTTTGGAAGCGCGCTTGAAAGATGAACAACAAAAGTTGCAGAGTCGATCGCGCACGGGTCGTGTCACCTCTATCTCGACTCTGGCAAAAGCTGATGCACTCTACCTGGAGCGCTGGCGTCAAAAAATCGAAACGATTGGTAATCTCAACTACCCAACAGAGGCGCGAAATAAAGGCATTGAAGGCAGCCTACAAATGTTAGTTACCTTAGCCGCTGATGGGAGCGTAAAGCAGCTAGAGGTGCTTAAGAGTTCTGGCTACTCAATCCTAGATGATGCTGCCATTCGAACCGTAAGAACCGCCTCTCCATTCGAGCCATTCCCAAACGAGATGCGCCAACGGTTAGATCGATTGGAGATCATTCGCACTTGGAAATTTGAGAAAAATACACAAGTGTACTGATATTGAAACATTTTCAGCATACACTGATGCGAACAGATTCGACGTTGTTAAAGGAGAAAGAGATGAGTGATACCAATTTACTCAAGCACCACTTCTTAATGTCTATGCCTAGCCTGGAGAGTGACTACTTTAGCAACAGCCTCATCTATCTGTGTGAGCACAATGATGAGGGCGCCATGGGGATCGTGGTCAGTAAACCGCATGATATCCCGATGGATGAGATCCTCGATCAGCTCGAACTCCCAGAGAACTCACCGTTAAACTTTCAACCCGTTTACCAGGGTGGGCCGGTCTCTGAAGAGCATGGGTTTATTCTGCACAGACAGGGCGAACAGGCTTGGAAAGCCTCACTTCACTTACCCGAGCAACTGACTTTGACCACTTCTCTTGATGTTCTAGAGGCCATTTCGCGGGGCGAGGGTCCTGAGCAATATCTGTTCGCACTCGGTTATGCAGGCTGGGGGCCCGGGCAGCTTGATGAAGAGATGAGCCAAAACCTCTGGTTAAGCTCACCCGCAAATTTAGATATACTCTTCAACGTTGACCCTGAGTTTAGACTCTCATCTGCAGCGTCTTTATTGGGTGTCGACCTAAACCTAATCTCCGCACAGGCGGGGCACGCATAATTTAAGGTTCAATGACTGAATTAACTGAGAGCGCACTGGGATTCGATTTTGGCTTACGCAGAATTGGTGTTGCCTTTGGTCAGTCATTAACAGCCACCGCACAGCCTCTAAACCCCATTACTGCAAAAGATGGCACCCCCGATTGGAACCAAATCGATAGTGTTATTGCTGAATGGCAGCCCAGGACTATCGTAGTCGGACTGCCGTTGAATATGGACGGTACCATCAGTGATATGGCACGAAGAGCACGAAAATTCGCCAACCGTTTGCATGAAAGATCTAAAATACCCTGCTTTCTATTCGATGAGCGATTAACCTCTCAAGAGGCAAAATCAATTCATCTTGAGCATGGCGGCTCTGCTGATTTCGGTGCAGAATCTGTCGACGGTATCGCCGCTCAATTGATGTTAGAAGGGTGGTTTCTTCAAGAACAGCGCATACCAAGCCATGCAAGGCTTGAGGACTATTATGACCAGTAAAAAATTGGACGCCGAACAGCTCCTAGCCAGATTGGCCGACAGCACACAGCAGTTAATCGAGACACGCGGGTTAGATAACCCCTACATCATTGGCATTCACAGCGGTGGTGTTTGGTTAGCTGAACGCCTTCACCAACACCTGGGGATTCAGGATGAGATGGGGGTACTGGATATCTCTTTTTATCGCGATGATTTCACCCGTGTGGGATTGAATCCAAAAGTCGGCGTTTCAAAGCTGCCAAGCGCAACCGAAGATCGACATATTATTTTGGTTGATGACGTATTAATGAGTGGCCGAACAGCCAGAGCTGCCCTGAATGAGCTGTTTGATTTTGGTCGACCAGCCTCTGTGACATTGGTTACCCTAATCGACCTACAGCGCCGTGAACTGCCCATTCAGGCCGATGTCGTTGGCGGGACTCTGACGCTATCAAGTGATCAACAGGTGAAACTGACCGGCCCCTCGCCCCTCGAACTGACGATCAGTCAGCGTAGCAAATAATAGGAAACGAGCATGTTTAACTTTCCTGACCCAACCCAAGCGCAGCTGACCAAAGATGGCCAGCTGAAGCACTTTCTTGATATCGAGGGGCTCCCTGAGTCGCTTCTGTTAGAGGTGTTAGATACCGCAGACTCCTTTGTCGATATGAGCGAGCAGCAGGTTAAAAAAGTTCCTTTACTGCGAGGTAAAACCGTTGCCAACCTCTTTTTTGAAAACAGTACTCGCACACTGTCAACGTTTGAGCTTGCCGCTAAGCGCTTATCCGCGGATGTATTGAACCTAAATATCAGCACCAGCTCGACCAAAAAAGGGGAAACGCTAAAAGATACCCTAATGACCTTGGAAGCGATGCATTCCGATATGTTTGTCGTGCGACACTCGGACAGTGGTGCCGCTCATTTCATCGCCAGTCAGGTCACACCAAACGTGGCAATCATCAATGCGGGTGACGGTCGCCATGCCCACCCCACCCAAGCGATGTTGGACATGATGACCATTCGTCGCCACAAAGGGGGCTTTAAGCATCTAAAAGTTGCGATCGTCGGTGATATTCTCCATTCACGCGTAGCCAGATCGCAGATTCATGCGTTAAAAAATCTGGGAGTTCCAGAGATTCGTCTGATCGCGCCACGTACACTGCTGCCTCGCAATGTAGAAATGCTAGGAGTCAAAGTATTTACCGACATGGCACAGGGTCTGCGTGATGCCGATGTGGTCATCATGCTGCGCCTGCAAAAAGAGCGCATGACCTCCGCCCTGCTACCGAGCGAGTCTGAGTTCTTTAAACTCTATGGCCTATCCGAAGAGAAACTGGCTTTTGCGCACCCTGAAGCAATCGTTATGCACCCTGGACCGATTAACCGAGGGGTTGAAATAGCATCATCTGTCGCCGATGGACCTAAATCGGTGATACTCAATCAGGTCACCAACGGAATTGCCGTGAGAATGGCTGTGATGTCGATGGCGATGAGTGGTCAGGTCGCCGAGAGAGCAAAAAAATTAGAGGCAGGAGAGTAAACAGTGCAGATTAAAATTGCCGGCGGGCGCATTATCGACCCTGCACAAAACATAGACCGAATTGATGACCTCTTCATTATCAAAGGCCGCATCGCAGCCATTGGTGACGCTCCAGATGGGTTTGTGGCCGACGAAGAGTTTAACGCTGAGGGGCAGATTGTCTGCCCTGGTATCATCGATCTATGTGCCCACCTGCGTGAACCAGGTTTAACGCAAAAAGGAACGATCGCTTCCGAGACAGCCGCGGCCGCTGCCGGAGGCATTACGACCCTGGTTGCATCACCCAACACTAAGCCGATCGTGGACAATACGGCCGTTGCAGAGTTAGTTCAGGATCGTGCGACCGATGCGGGCATGGCACGAGTGCTGCCTCTGGGAGCGTTGACACAGTCACTGCAAGGTGAGCAACTAGCCCCACTGCATGCGCTAGCGAGCTCAGGCTGTATTGGATTCACTAATGGTCGTTACCCGATCGATAGCTCGCGCGTCATGCTTAGAGCGCTTGAGTACGCCGCGACGCATGACCTACTGGTTATCTTCCAAGCGGAAGATCGAGCGCTGGCTGCCGAAGGGTGCATGCACGAGGGAACAACAGCCACTCGACTTGGCTTAAACGGTATTCCTTCTGCCGCTGAGACCATAGAGGTATCACGCTGTCTGATCCTTATTGAAGAGACCGGTGTAAGGGCTCACTTCGGCCAGCTATCCTGTGCTCAGTCAGTTCTGCTCATTCAAAACGCCCGTGAGCGGGGGCTCAATGTGACGGCTGATGTGGCCATTCACAATCTGCTTTTGACAGATGAAGAGGTCAATGGTTTCAACAGCTTGTTCCATGTCATTCCGCCCCTGCGTTCACAGTTAGATCGTGCTGGGCTACGTCAGGGACTGGTCACCGACACGCTGGATGCGATCTGCTCAGATCATCAACCTCAAGATGCTATTTCAAAAGAGGCGCCCTTCGCAGCGACTGAACCGGGCATAAGTGGATTGGAGACACTGCTACCACTGAGTCTAATGCTGGTGGAGCAGCAACTCATTGAACTACCTCAGTTAATTGAAAAATTGACCACCGGCCCTGCTAAGGTGCTCGGCATAGAGGCGGGCTCGTTAGAGGTAGGAGCGGATGCTGATCTCTGTGTATTCGATCCAGAGGCGACTTGGAAGGTGAGTGAAGCAACTCTCAAATCGCGCGGCAAAAATACGCCGTTCATCAACACTGAACTCAAAGGTCGAGTGACTCTAACGATTCTTAATGGCCGACCTGTACACCGATCAAGTTAATCTGCTTAAAATGAAAAGACCCAGTGAATGCTGGGTCTTTTTTTGCCTGTTGAAAGAGCGTTTAGTGGTTCAGTGTATCGTCTGAGTCCTGCAGGGTGAATGATGGCATATCATCACCTTCATGCTTACCACCCTCATCGCTGAGCTTAATCATCAAGCGCAGGTCGTTTGAAGAGTCCGCAAAGGACAGCGCCACTTCGTAAGTGATGACACCCTCTTTGTAGAGCGCAAACAGCGCCTGATCGAAGGTCTGCATGCCAAGATTATTCGATTTCTTGATGACATCTTTAATCTCGTGCACTTCCCCTTTACGAATCAGATCCTGAATCAGCGGCGTGTTGATCAATACTTCAATGGCCGCTCGTCGTCCCTTACCATCGGTCGTCGGCAGCAGTTGCTGCGCGACAATCGCTTTCAAGTTAAGTGATAGATCCATCCAGATCTGATTATGATGTTCAGGGGCAAAGAACGAAATAATACGATCTAAAGCCTGGTTCGCATTATTAGCATGAAGCGTTGCCAAACAGAGGTGGCCGGTCTCAGCGAATGCCAGCGCGTACGCCATGGTTTCGGCAGATCGTATCTCACCCATCAAAATGACATCCGGTGCCTGACGTAAGGTATTTTTTAGGGCCACTTCAAACGACTCCGTATCAAGTCCCACCTCACGCTGCGTCACGATCGACTTTTTATGATGGTGAATGTACTCAATAGGGTCTTCAACAGTGATGATATGCCCCGTGGCATGTTCATTTCGGTAATCAATCATTGACGCTAAGGAGGTCGATTTACCGGTTGAGGTACCACCGACAAATAGAATCAAACCTCGCTTGGTCATCGAGAGATCTTTCAGCACCTCAGGAAGTTTAAGCTCTTCCATAGTGGGTATGTGATTGGCTATTGAGCGCAGCACCATTCCCGGCGTGTTGCGTTGCACATAGGCGCTAACACGAAAACGACCAATTCCGTTAACACTGAGTGCAAAGTTACACTCATTGGTCGCTTCAAATTCGGCCAGCTGCTTGTCACTCATAGTACTGTAGACCAGTGCACGGGATTGTGATGAGTTAAGCGACTCTCGTGTCAAAGGCTTGATCGTGCCATCCACCTTGATAGAGGGCGGTGCACCGGCTGTGATGAATAGATCGGAACCACCGCGTTCAGTCATTACCTTTAAGAGTTGTGTAAAATCCACAAGTTACCTCACTTAAAATATCGAAGGGTCTTTGGCGCGGGCGGCGGCTTGTTCAGAGGTAATAAACCCTTTCTGAACCAACTCCAATAGAGCCTGATCCAGCGTCTTCATGCCCACTTGTGACCCCGTCTGAATGGCTGAGTACATCTGTGCCACTTTATCTTCACGAATTAGGTTACGAATGGCGGATGTCCCGATCATAATTTCGTGGGCGGCCACTCGACCACCACCTGTTTTTTTCAAAAGGGATTGAGAGATAACACCCTGCAGCGACTCAGAGAGCATCGAACGCACCATATCTTTCTCAGCGGCAGGGAAGACGTCGATGATACGGTCGATGGTTTTGGCTGCTGAGGTGGTATGCAATGTGCCGAACACTAAGTGACCCGTCTCTGCAGCCGTCAAAGCCAAGCGAATGGTCTCAAGGTCACGCATCTCACCGACCAAAATCACATCGGGGTCTTCACGTAACGCAGAGCGCAGTGCCGCATCAAAGCCGAGGGTGTCTCGATGTACCTCACGCTGGTTTATCAGACACTTTTTACTTTCGTGAACGAACTCAATGGGGTCCTCGATCGTCAGGATATGCTCTGAACGCGATTCGTTGATGTAATCGATCATTGCCGCCAGAGTGGTCGATTTACCAGAGCCAGTAGGCCCGGTGACGAGCACCAACCCCTTAGGCTGATCTGAGAGCTGCTGAAAGACCTTGCCCATGCCAAGATCGTCCATAGTAAGGACTTTGCTTGGGATGGTACGAAAAACGGCTGCTGCACCGCGGTTTTGAACAAAACCATTAACACGAAAACGCGCCAACTGAGGCACTTCAAATGAGAAATCGACTTCTAACTTCTCTTCGTACTCTTTACGCTGTTTGTCATTCATAATGTCATACAGCAATCCATGGACCTGCTTATGATCCATCGATGGAAGTTTGATGCGACGCACGTCACCATCAACACGAATCAACGGCGGCATACCGGCCGTAATGTGCAGATCGGATGCTCCTTGCTGTACAGCAAAGGCTAAAAGTTCGGTAATATCCATAATTGAGTTCACCTTAGCGGAAACGACCGCATCAACCTCATGAGTAGTGACACATATGACAAGCATAGCAGAGAGCCTGAAAAAGGTGAGATCCGAGATAGAAAAAGCCTGCGCTGAGTCAAATCGCTCTGAAAAAGAGGTCTGTTTATTAGCTGTTAGTAAGACCCGCAGCGTGGATGAGGTCGCAGAACTGGCTCAGTTAGGGCAACGCGCTTTCGGTGAGAACTATCTACAAGAAGCCCTGGATAAAATCTCCGTTCTTGAGCCGCTGAATCTTGAATGGCACTTTATTGGTCCGATTCAATCCAACAAAACCAAGCCTATCGCTGAACAGTTTGCCTGGGTTCATAGCGTCGACAGACTCAAAATCGCACAGCGCTTATCGGCACAACGTCCACACTATGCTGATGACTTAAACATCTGTTTGCAGGTAAATATTAGTTGCGAAGAGAGTAAATCTGGTTGTTTACCCGAAGAGGCCATTGAGCTTGCCAAACAGATTGCCGAACTCCCCAAAATAAACCTGCGGGGACTTATGGCCATACCGGAGGCAACTGACAATGTTGAGCTGCAAAAAGAGCGTTTTCGTCAGGTGAGAACTCTGTTTGATGAGATCAAACAGGAGATCCCTACTCTAGATACGTTATCAATGGGTATGTCGGGTGATCTGGATGCTGCCATTGGAGAGGGAGCAACCATTGTTCGTATTGGCACTGCTCTATTTGGTCCACGCAATTACAACAAATAACCATAGGAGAAGAGTGTGGCACAGCCATCTATCGCATTTATTGGAACAGGCAACATGGCCGGTGCAATCCTTGAGGGCTTAATCGCAACAGGCTACTCCGTTGACAAGCTCTGGGCCACACGACGTCAGGTCGACAAGCTGGCAAGCTTTACCGAGCGTGGCGTTAACACAACAACCGATAACCACCTTGCAATCGACTCTGCGGATATAATCGTCATCTCGGTAAAACCACAGATGATGCGTGAGACACTCAAGGAGCTAGCCCCTACTCTGCAAAAGCGAAAACCGCTGCTGATCTCGGTTGCAGCAGGCATTAGTTGCGACTCGCTGGAGCGCTGGGCGGGCGGTGAGCTGGCGGTAATTCGCTCTATGCCAAACACACCCTCCCTACTCAAATTAGGCGCAAGTGGCCTGTTTGCAAATCCAAGGGTAACTGATGAGCAGAAAGCTCAGGCCACCGCTATTGCCGAAGCAGTCGGTATTGCCACTTGGTGTGATAGCGAAGAGGGTATCGATCAAGTGACTGCGGTTTCTGGTTCAGGCCCAGCCTACTTCTTCATGATGATGGAGAAAATGATTGAGGCGGCTCAAGCACTCGGCATGACCCCTGAAGCGGCTCGCCAACTCACCATTCAAACAGCCAAAGGCGCAGCCGAGATGGCCGCACAAACCGGCATAGAGCCTGCCCAACTGCGAAAAAACGTCACCTCTCCAGGCGGCACTACGGAACAGGCCATTAATAGCTTCGAGCAAGATCAACTGGGAGAGGTGGTATTAAGAGCAATGACCGCCTGTAAGAACCGTGCCGCTGAGATGAGTGAGCAACTCGGTAAAGACTAATGGCTGTAAAACAGCTACTCTTAAACACTTGTTACCACTAAGCAAACGATAGGATTGAACATGGCCGGCGATACACTGACATTAATCATTAGAACGATTGGTGAAGTTTTTGCATTTATACTGCTTCTGCGTTTCTTACTGCAGGCAAGCGGCGCTGACTACTACAATCCGATCTCTCAATCAGTGGTGCGCTTTACCCAGGTTCCATTGGCACCATTACAAAAACTGGTGCCAAGGATCGGGCGTTTGGACATCTCCCCGCTGGTGTTGGCGTTTGCTGTTAAAGTGGCCGTCGTTGTCGCGATTATCTTTTTGACCCAGGGCAGCATCCCTAACATGCTAGGCGCTGCACTGTTTGGCCTTTTTGGGGTACTTGATGGCATTCTCACCATCTATTTTTGGGCTGTCATTGGCTCTGTCATACTCTCTTGGGTTGCCCCAAATAGTTACCACCCCGGCCCTCAACTTATTATGCAGATCACTGAGCCCGTATTCTCTCTGGCGCGCAAGGTCATTCCACCGATCGGCGGACTGGATCTATCACCTATTTTGATCTTCTTAGTGATTCAAATTCTACAATCCCAAATTACTCGACTGGTCATGTAACTGAACCGGTGGTTTGCTAAAATACAAAAACGGTCACACCCATAGTTTTTCACAGGAGATAGCCAATGCCGGCTAGCTTGCCAACGGACTCCGTCGGTATCGTCACACCAGAGTTGATTCACTTTTCCGAGCCTTTATCTTTAGCCTCTGGTCGAGTACTGCCTGAATACGACCTTATGGTTGAAACCTACGGAGAACTCAATGCCGATTGTTCCAATGCGGTGTTGATCTGCCATGCCCTATCGGGTCATCACCACGCGGCGGGATTCCACTCAGAGAGTGATAAATATCCTGGTTGGTGGGACAGTGCTATTGGGCCCGGCAAACCGATCGATACCGATCGCTTCTTTGTCGTTTCGTTAAATAACCTAGGTGGCTGTCACGGCTCGACAGGCCCCACCTCAATTGACCCAAATACAGGCAAACCTTACGGGCCTGATTTTCCTTTTGTCACCGTTGGTGACTGGGTGATCAGTCAAGTGAGACTCGCTGACCGCTTAGGCATCCAACGTTGGGCAGCCGTGGTGGGCGGCAGTTTAGGCGGCATGCAAGCGATGCAGTGGGCAATCGACTATCCAGACAGGCTGGGGCATGCGTTAGTGATCGCCTCGTCACCTAAGTTAACGGCACAGAATATCGCCTTCAACGAGGTGGCAAGACAGGCGATTTCGAAAGATCCCCAATTTCATGATGGACGTTATTACGATCACGATGCCCTTCCGAAAACAGGACTCTCCCTGGCCCGCATGATTGGCCACATCACCTACCTGTCTGATGATGGGATGGCCGAGAAGTTTGGTCGTGAGATGCGCACCGGGGAACTGAGCTTCGATCTCAATACTCAGTTCCAGGTCGAAAGCTATCTACGATACCAAGGCGAGAAATTTTCGACGGCGTTCGATGCAAATACTTATCTTTTAATGACAAAAGCACTGGATTACTTTGATCCGGCATCGGAGTACGACGATGATCTCGCTAAAGCATTAAGTCATGCGAGTTGTAAGTTCTTAGTCGTCTCATTTACAACAGACTGGCGCTTTTCACCTGAGCGCTCGCGTGAGATAACCGATGCTCTTGTCGCCGCAAATAAAGATGTAAGCTACGCCGAGATCGATTCTGACCATGGCCACGACGCTTTCTTAATCGATAGTCCTCGCTATATGGCTGTGTTCAGAGCCTACATGGACCGAGTAGCCAATGAGCTTAACCTAGGAGTCACCCCATGAGAGCAGATTTAGAGATCATTGCTGAGTGGATTAGTCCCAAGGCACGCGTCTTAGATATGGGCTGTGGTGACGGTGAACTGCTCGACGTTCTATCGCAACAGAAGCAAGTCGATGGCTTAGGCTTGGAGATTGATCACGATAATATCACCCGCTGTATTGCTCGCGGTGTGAATGTAATCGAAAAGAACCTCGATGAAGGTCTCGCTAGCATAGACGATGCAAGTTTTGACAACGTCGTCATGACGCAAGCGCTACAAGTCATGCACCGCCCTGACTTAATCGTAGAGGAGATGCTGCGTATCGGAAAAGAGGGGATCGTCACCTTCCCTAACTTTGCCCACTGGCGTGCCCGATTCTACCTGGCGTTTCGCGGCAAAATGCCGGTCTCTAAATTCCTCTCTTACAGCTGGTATGACACACCCAACATCCATTTCTGTACCTTCAAAGATTTCGAAGCGCTCTGCATAGAGAGAAACATCCGAATCATTGAACGCACCGTAGTCGATAATGAACACCGCCAACGTTGGTGGCATAAGCTCTGGCCCAATATGATGGGCGAAATTGCGATCTACCGAATCACACGATAGGGTTTAATCATGCGTTCTCTAATGCTTTTATTGCTCACGTCTCTCTTTACGTTGCCCGTTCACGCGGAACAGAAACAGATTGAGCGTGGCTATGAAGTTCACTATAACGCCTTCAACTCAAGCTTTGTCACGCCTGAAGTAGCCGCAGCAAAAGGGATCGTTCGCAGTAAAGTCAGAGCCCTAGTCAATGTGGCCGTCTTTAAACTTGAACAGAACGGGAACAAAACAGCCGTGCGAGCCAACATCAAGGGCGAAGCAAGTAATCTGCTACAACAGATACAAACCCTTGAGTTTAAGCCGATCATTGAAGGCGATGCGATCTACTACATTGGCGGTTTTCGCTTCAGTGAAGAGGAGCGCATGACCATTGAACTTGAGGTCACACCAGACCCTAATCAAGCTCCCATCAAGGTTAGCTTCAACCAAACCTTTTACACGGAGTAGGCATGAGCCAGCGCATTGTTTTAGCCAGTGGTAACAAAGGTAAACTCAAGGAGTTTTCGCAAATACTCGCGCCTTTAGATCGAGAGATCGTCTCTCAGAGTGAGTTAGGCGTCGAAGACGCTGAGGAAACCGGGTTAAGCTTTGTTGAAAATGCGATCATTAAAGCTCGAAACGCCTGTGCGGCGACCGGTTTGCCGGCCATTGCCGATGACTCAGGTCTTGAGGTGGATGCCCTATCAGGCTCGCCTGGTATCTACTCGGCGCGCTTTGCAGGTCAAGGGGCGAGCGATCAACAGAATATAGATAAGCTTCTGCATGAGCTTGGTGAGCTTGAAGCGGAGAAGCGCTCTGCACGATTTCGCTGTGTTCTGGTCTGTATGCGCCACCAAAATGATCCTACTCCACTGATCGCTGTTGGCAGCTGGGAAGGTAAGATTCTTGCAGCCCCTGAGGGGGAGAATGGCTTTGGCTATGATCCCATTTTTTGGTCGCCAGAGTTTGACTGTGCAGCGGCACAACTGACTCCCGAGCAGAAAAAAACCGTCAGTCATCGCGGCAAGGCAGTTGCTCAGCTGACTCAACAGCTGGCTGATTTTCTCGCCTAAATGGATGCCAAGCTACCACCGCTATCGCTCTATGTGCACGTACCATGGTGCATTCGAAAGTGCCCCTATTGTGATTTCAACTCGCACCAAGTCAGGGATGAGATCCCAGAGGCACTCTATGTGGATTGCTTAATCGCTGAACTGCAAAACGAGCGAGAACTGACCTCCGGTAGACCCATTCATTCGATTTTCATCGGAGGCGGTACGCCAAGTCTTCTGAAACCAGAGAGCTATGCCAGATTAATTCAAGCCATTAAGTCAAACTACGCATTAAAGCCTGACGCCGAAATCACAATGGAGGCGAATCCTGGAACCTTTGAGCAGGATAAGTTCGAGGGTTTTGCGAATGCCGGTATTAATCGCCTATCGATCGGCGTGCAGAGCTTTGATGATGAACGATTGAAAGCCCTAGGCCGAATCCATTCGGGTAAAGAAGCCGTTAATGCCATTCAATCGGCCAAGAAACTATTTCAACGAACCAATATCGATCTGATGCACGGGCTACCGAGCCAAACGCCTGAAGCGGCAATGAGTGATCTTCAGCAGGCGATCGCTTTTGAACCCGATCAAATCTCTTGGTATCAACTGACTATAGAACCCAACACTGAGTTTGCAGCTAAGCCCCCCTCTCTCCCTGTAGAAGAGTCGCTATGGGCTATTCAGGAGCAGGGCAGCGAACTTCTGAAGAGTAATGGCTATGAGCAGTATGAGATTTCGGCCTTCGCGCGCCCGGGTGGTGAGTCTAAACATAACCTCAACTACTGGCAGTTCGGTGACTATTTGGGTATTGGGGCCGGCGCACACGCTAAAATCTCTCGCTGGGAGCAGGGGCAACTGCTGATTGAACGCATTCATAAGTTACGCCAACCTAAGGCCTACTTGAATGCCATTGACCCTGTTGCAGGTCGCGAATTCATTGAATCCGAGGCCCTGCCCTTTGAGTTTATGCTCAACGTTTTACGGCTAAAACCGGGCGTGGCCACTGAGTTATTTGAACAGAGCACCGGCTGTTCGATCGAGCGCATTGAGCCTCTTCTTTCCAAGGCCCGTCAGCGTGGAATGCTAGTTGAGGATCACGCCCAAATCGCTCCCACCCAAGAGGGACAGCTGTTTCTGAATGACCTTTTGGAGATGTTTATCGATTAAGGCTGGCGACAATCTTGGGTATTTCACTAATTGTCTGAGCGTGCCAATCAGCATCCACCTCAACAGACCACTCCAACCCTTCTGGGTTAACCCAGATCGTATGCATTCCAATCGCTTTAGCCGCCCGAACATCGTTAATAGGATGATCGCCAACATGGACCACTTCATCAGCATTGACCGAAGCAAACTCTAAAGCCTTTTCAAACATCAAAGGGTGTGGCTTCGCAGTTCCCACACCATCAGCATTGAATTGAAAATCGAACCATTGAGCTAACGGCGTTTTAGCCACCTCAGCATTGCCATTGCTAAGCGCTCCGATCAACAGGCCTTGATCTTTAAGCTGCTGAAGCATGTCGGTGACCTGTTCATAGGGCGTCACTGCGTGTCGATGGTGCAAGAAAAGGTCAAAAGCCGCCGCCGCTTTTGATTCCGCTTCATGTTGTGTAAGCCCAACTGAAACCATCCCCTCTTCAAGTAACCGAATGCGAGTTTCACTCATGCTGTGGGCAATCTCAGGGTAGCGCTCTAATAACGATCGACGCAGAGCTGATCCTTCTGCAAGATCACTTAATGAGTACCGATCTGTGTACGCTGGGACTTCAGACTCTAGCCACTCCCACAGCAGATCGTTGGCCTTGATGACAACAGGGTGAACCGCCCACAAAGTATCATCGAGATCGAAGGTGACACACTTAATTTTATTCACGTCGTTTAGCCCTTGGATGTGCGTTCTGATAGATCGATTTAAGTTGTTTGAAATCAAGGTGCGTGTAGATTTGGGTGGTACTGATATCGGCATGACCTAACAGCTCTTGGACAGCACGAAGATCGCCAGATCCGGCAAGCATCTCGGTCGCAAAACTATGGCGAAGGCGGTGTGGGTACAGATTACCAGCGATATCCGACTGTTCACCCAACTCCTTCAGACGTTTCTCAACACTTCGTGATGAGAGTCTCTTACCCAATTTGCCAACGAAGAGAGCCTGCTCACTGTAATCCGCTAGGGTCAAACGCTCTTTTAGCCAACGTTGTATAGCCTCCAATGCGGCTGTGCCGACCGGAACTTGGCGCATCTTGCGACCTTTACCTTCAACAATGACGGAACCCGCACCCAAATCGACATCACTTATGTTGATACTAACCAACTCCGATACGCGCAGACCGCTGGAGTAGAGCAGTTCCATCATCGCTAGATCACGAATCTTTAATGGATCATCTTGCGGCGTGTCCAATACCTCGTTCAGAGTCTCTGAACTGAGTGTCTGGGGTAAACGACGAGGCGCTTTAGGTGCCTTGATTGCTAAGGCAGGATTATGTTCACAGATTGATTGCTGATTCAGATATCGATAGAAGCTACGAAGTGCAGACAGCATTCGCTGCAACGACCGGCCCGACAATCCCTCAGAGTGTAGCTCAGCTACTGCATAACGTAGAGGACGCTCCGAGAGCTTGAGCCAACCATTGAATTCAATCAACTGAAGCGTCTCTCTGAAGCGTTGAATATCGCGCTGATAGTTAAAGACCGTTTTATCGGAAAGCTGACGCTCGACACGCAGGTGCTCGGTGAAGCGAAGCTCTAAATCGCTATCCGAGCACCCCATACTAGCCTCGAATATTCATCAAACGCGCAAGGATTCTGCTAAGAACTTCGCCGATATACGATAAAAACAGCGTTCCTTGTGTCGATTGAAAATAATTTTCATCATAAGAACCGATCACCAGCAGACCGATGGATTCGCCTTTGACTAAAGGCACCACAGCGCAAGAGCCAACAGGCTTTTGTGGATTCCTGAACAAGAAACGAGTCATCTGCTCAGATAACTGCCCACAAATAGGGTTCGATGAATCAATCAGCGGCTGAACGATGGATGTTTGACTGCGCGGCAACACTCGTAAAGCGTTAACATCTAGCTCAGTATCGGAGAATAAGATTAACTCCAACTCATCGCCACTGAAGTCGCCACAAAGACTCTCTTCAAGGGCGATGCTGACTTCATCAAAGCTGTCGGCTTCTAGTAGCGATAGGACCATGCGCTTGGTCTTACCAAACTGGCCGTCATTATGACGTGCCGCTTCAATCATGTCCGACAGGTGAATCTCAAGCGTATTCGCTTTTTCACGCAACATGCTGGTCTGGCGCTCAACCAGTGATACGGCGGCACCACTTTGGTGAGGGACGGTCAATTTCTCTAACAGCCAAGTGTGCTTCTCAAAAAAGCTTGGATTCCGTGCTAGCCACTCAGCGACTTGGTTTTCATTTAACAGCTGGCTCATAGGTAGATCTGCCCCTCGTAAACTGAGCAAACAGGCCCCGTCATGTTGACCGGATGCCCCTCACCCAACCACTCAATATAAAGGTCACCACCAGGCAAATGGACCGTGACTTTGCTGTCGAGAAGGCCACGTAAACACCCTGAAACAACGGCCGCGCAGGCACCAGTCCCACAGGCTTGAGTTTCACCTGCACCGCGCTCATAGACACGAAGATTCACTTCATTTTTGGAGATCACTTCCATAAAGCCGATGTTGGCACGGTTAGGGAAGACTGCATGGGACTCTAACTCGGGTCCCCAACGCTCAACCGGAGCGCTATCAATCGAATCAACCACCAATACAGCGTGCGGGTTCCCCATTGAAACGGCGCCAAACTCGACAGTTTCACCTGAGGCTAGTTGAGTTGAGTAGGTCGTACTCTTCTCTGTAAAGGTGGTAGGCACCTCAACCGGATCCAACTCTGGAGCACCCATATCAACTTCAACCAGATCGCGGCCCACAATATTTAATACTGCTCGACCGCGTGCTGTTTGTACCTTAATGGTGTCACGCAGAACCAATCCTTTATCACGAACAAATCGCGCAAAGCAGCGAGCACCGTTGCCACAGTGTTCGACCTCACTGCCATCGGCATTGAAGATACGGTAACGAAAATCCATATCTGGCTCGGTAGGTGGTTCAACCAAAAGCAGCTGATCAAACCCCACACCAAAATTGCGATCTGAAAGCTGACGCACAAGATCCGCGTTGACACGAACACGTTGGGAGATGGCATCCACCACCATGAAGTCATTGCCCAAACCATGCATCTTAGTGAATCGAAGTAGCATCAGCCCTCCTCTGACAGTAATGATTCACCGCGGACTAGATCAACAAACGCTTCACGCTCACGAACGACTTGGAAACGCGCATCATCCACCATTACCTCAGCAGCGCGGCCACGCGTATTGTAGTTAGAAGCCATGACAAAACCGTAAGCACCTGCCGAGCAAACTGCTAGAAGATCGCCCGGAGTAAGTGCCAACTTACGATCTTTACCAAGGAAGTCACCTGTTTCACAGATTGGACCTACTAGATCCCAGATCGCCTCATCCGCTGACGAATCTAGCTGAGCTGGAATAATCTCTTGGTAAGCACTGTACAGCGACGGGCGGATCAGATCGTTCATTGCCGCATCGATAATGGCAAAGTTCTTCTCTTCATTACGCTTAAGGAACTCAACCTTAGTCAACAGAATACCGGCATTCGCAGAGATAGAACGACCCGGTTCAAACACTAACTTAAGCTGACGATCACCCAAGCGATCAATGATGGCATCAATGTAATCCTTTGGCTCAGGTGGCGTCTCGTCGGTGTAACACACGCCTAATCCACCTCCAAGATCGAGGTGCTCAATTACAATACCGGCTTCAGCTAACCGATCAATCAAGGCTAATAGACGATCAAGTGCATCAAGGAAAGGATCGATTTCGGTTAGCTGGGACCCAATGTGACAATCAACGCCAACCACTTTAACGTTGGAAAGCTGAGCCGCACGCTGATAGACCTCAAGCGCTGAATCAATCGCAATACCGAACTTGTTCTCTTTCAATCCGGTCGAAATGTAAGGGTGCGTGCCAGCGTCGACATCGGGGTTTACACGGAAAGAGACATCAGCCACCTTACCCAACTCCGCAGCGACCGCATTAACACGCTCTAACTCCGATTCAGACTCAATATTGAAGCAGTGGATACCGACTTCCAGCGCACGAGCGATCTCTGCAGCTTGCTTACCAACACCAGAGAACACTACCTTAGCTGGATCCGCACCGGCCAATAGGACACGCTCTAACTCGCCTTGAGAGACAATATCAAAACCTGACCCCAGCTTTGCTAGGACGTTTAACACAGCCAAATTAGAGTTAGACTTCACCGCAAAACAGACCAAAGCATCACGCCCTTCTAACGCGTCCGCATAAGCCAAATAGCCCTGTTCTAGAGCATCACGTGAATAGACATAAGCAGGTGTGCCAACCTCATTAGCGATCTCTACAACTGAGACATCTTCCGCAAACAATGTACCATCGCGGTATTCAAAACTTTCCATTTTTTCTCTCTTAAGAGTTTGATTGCTGCGACGTTTCAGCACCCGGCATCGACAGTGGGCCTTTCTGACCGCATCCAACGAGTACACAACAGAACACCAGTGCTAAGAAAAATCGCATACATCACTCCAATCACGACCCACTCATTTGTACTGAGTATTGGTCATTAAATTAAAGCCTGAGTATACCCTGATAATGACCCTGTAAGCGACTACGAAAGGCCTTTTTAAAACGGACAAACCGGATGAAATCGGTATAATGAAATTCATGTTTATAGGAGGTTAGACGATGAGTGATGCCATTTATTTAGAGCGAGTGGAAGAGACCCTCAACACACTCGAAGAGCTACTGGACGATGCAGAGTCCGACCTAGACTACGACAATAACGGTGCCATGATGACCATCAAGTGCCCCGATAGAAGCCAAATTATCCTTACGCGCCAACCCCCCGTGAAGCAGCTATGGCTTGCAACCCGGACACAGGGTCTGCATTTTGATTACGATGAAGCTCAACAAGCTTGGGTTTTGGACTCGGATGGCTC
>JAAZVX010000084.1 GCA_018623095.1 Marinobacterium sp.
CAACGGATTTTGAATCCGTCGTGTCTACCAATTCCACCACACCGGCAGAGAGTGTGGCGCATTATAAGCCGGTTTCAGAATAGGTCAATCTTCTGTGACGTTTTTAAGTAGATTTTGCTAAAATTTGCACCCCATAATTTTTACACTCGGTATCTATGAAGCTAAGTGATTTTGATTTTGATCTTCCTGAGGAGCTAATCGCACACTTTCCATTGGAACAGCGTACTGCCAGTCGTCTGTTACAGGTCGATGGAAATACGGGTGAGCGTGTTCATGGATCCTTTGGCGACATTCTAGATCTGGTTGAACCTGGCGATCTGATGGTCTTTAACGATACTCGCGTCATCCCAGCGCGTTTGTTTGGTCAAAAAGAGAGCGGCGGTAAAATTGAACTATTAGTTGAGCGTGTCACTGGGGAAAAGCGAGCACTTGTCCACTTGCGAGCCAGTCGACCTCCTAAAGTGGGTGCTAAGCTTCAGTTTGAGGGCGGTATTAATGCCGAAGTAGTGGGGCGAGAGAGTGGTCTCTTTGATCTGCTTTTTGATATTAACGATTCTATCATTGAGGCGCTTGATCGAGTCGGGCACATGCCGTTGCCGCCTTACATTAAACGAGAAGATCAGCTCTCTGATCGTGAGCGTTACCAGACGGTTTACAACAAAAAACCAGGCGCTGTTGCTGCACCGACGGCCGGTTTGCACTTTGATGATGAGTTAATCGCTAAGCTAGAAGCCAAAGGTGTTGAGCGTGCGTTTGTAACGCTGCATGTCGGCGCTGGTACCTTTCGCCCGGTTAAAGTGGACGATATCGAAACCCATGAGATGCATGCCGAGTACATCGAAGTCGATCAATCCGTGTGTGATGCAGTGAAAGCGGCCAAAGCTCGCGGTAACCGCGTGATTGCAGTGGGAACTACCAGTGTTCGTTCCCTAGAATCAGCCGCCCAATCAGGTGATATTGAGCCTATCTTTGGCGACACGCAGATCTTTATCTATCCCGGTTATGAATACCAAGTTGTCGATGCGTTGGTGACCAACTTTCACCTTCCTGAATCGACGCTTCTTATGTTGGTATCTGCTTTTTCTGGGTATGAAACCATCATGTCGGCCTACAAAGAGGCCGTTGAGCATAAATATCGATTTTTTAGTTACGGTGATGCGATGTTTTTAACACGCAACACCCAAGGTTGAGCAGGTAATACATGAGCCGTCAGTGTTTTATGAAATTTGAGACGATCACTAGTGAAGGTAAGGCACGTCGCGGTCGTTTGACCTTTCCTCGTGGAGAGGTTGAGACGCCTGCATTTATGCCTGTGGGTACTTATGGCACGGTCAAAGGAATGTTGCCTCGCGATGTGGAAGCGACAGGCGCGCACATTTTGCTGGGCAATACCTTTCACTTAATGTTGCGCCCAGGTACTGACCTGATCGAACTGCACGGTGATTTACACGATTTTATGCAGTGGGACAAACCTATCCTGACCGATTCAGGCGGTTTCCAAGTATTCAGCTTAGGTAAGATGCGTAAGATCACAGAAGAGGGTGTCTCTTTCCAATCGCCAGTGAATGGCGACAAAGTATTTGTTAGCCCTGAAGTCTCGATGGAAGTGCAGCGCAAGCTTGGCTCCGACATCGTTATGATCTTTGATGAGTGTACGCCATACCCTGCCACTGAGCAGGAGGCGGCAGACTCAATGCGTCTCTCGCTGCGTTGGGCCAAGCGATCTAAAGATGCACATGGTGACAGTCCTTCGGCTCTGTTTGGTATTGTGCAGGGTGGTATGTATGAGCACCTTCGCGACGAGTCCCTGGAAGGGCTGACTAAGATCGGGTTTGATGGTTATGCCATTGGTGGTCTTTCGGTGGGCGAGCCTAAGCATGAAATGATCAAAGTATTGGATCATTTGGCGCATAAAATGCCGGAAGATAAGCCACGTTATCTGATGGGTGTGGGTAAGCCTGAAGATTTGGTCGAAGGGGTGCGTCGCGGAGTGGATATGTTCGACTGTGTTATGCCAACCCGAAATGCCCGAAATGGTTTTTTATTCACCCGTGAAGGGGTTGTAAAAATCCGCAACTCGTCCCATAAAACTGATACTGGACCAGTGGATGCAGAGTGCGGTTGTTACACCTGTCAGAACTTCAGTCGATCTTACTTGCACCACCTTGATAAGTGCGGTGAGATTCTGGGTTCGCAGTTGAATACGATTCATAACTTACACTACTACCAAGACTTGATGGCAGGTTTGCGTGGAGCCCTTGAACAGGGTACATTGACCGCCTTTGTAGATGAATTCTACCGTCGACGCGGATTGGAAACGCCAGCGTTGGCAGAATAACCTAAATAAACTTTAATAACTGTTGCTACAGGAGTGCTTTTAATGAGCTTCTTTATTTCACCTGCTTACGCTGAAGGTGCAGCTGGTGCTACCGATCCAGGTATGTTTAACCTTATCTTTCTACTGGGTTTCGGTCTGATTTTTTACTTCTTCATGTGGCGTCCACAAGCAAAACGTCAGAAGGAGCACAAAGCGCTGGTTTCTGGTCTTGCTAAAGGTGATGAAGTGATCACGGCTGGCGGTATCATTGGTAAGGTTGTTCGTGTTTCTGACGACTACGTCGCACTTGAAGTGTCAGAAGGTGTTGAACTTAAGTTTCAGAAGACTCACGTTGCCTCTGAGCTGCCTAAAGGCACTATTAAAGGTATCTAATCGACCTTGCTTGCAGCGCTGTTACTGAACGGTAACGGCGCTTTTCTGTTTTTATAAGGATGGGCCTGTAATGCTCAATCGTTTTCCTCTTTGGAAAAGCTTGATGATTGTTGTGACGCTTCTGTTCGCAGCGATTTCCGCTTTGCCAAACCTCTATCCTGACGACTTTGCTGTTCAAGTGTCAGGTTCTAAACAAGATTTTAAAGTGGATGATCGCACCCTTGCTCGCGTGACGGCTGCTCTGGATAACAACCAGATCGAGTACAAATCGCTAGAAGCTGAAGAGGGCAAAGGTCTGATCCGCTTTGCTGACGGTGATGCTCAGTTACGTGGCCGTGAAGTGGTAGCCCGTATTCTTGGTGAGAACTACACCGTCGCGCTTAACCTGGCTCCCACTACACCGGGCTGGCTAACAGACATTGGTGCCGGCCCTATGAAACTGGGTCTGGACCTTCGTGGCGGTGTCCACTTCCTACTTGAAGTGGATATGGTGACAGCCGTATCTCAGCGCCTAGAAGTGTATGTCAGTGAGATTAAGTCTAACCTGCGTAAAGAGCGTCTGCGTTACCGTCAGGTAGAGACGCTGGATGATGGTACGCTAGCCGTTCGTTTTGCAGATTCTGCGACACGCGATGAAGCATCCTCTTTACTGAAAAAGAGCTATCAAGAGTTCCTGATTACGGATCTTGATGAAGAAAGCTACTCAAGCTTGCAGATCTCCCTGAGTGAGCAAACGCTGCGTGACATAGAAGATTATGCGGTTAAACAGAACCTGACGACCCTGCGTAATCGTGTCAACGAATTGGGTGTGGCTGAGCCTCTGGTTCAACGCCAAGGTCGTAACCGTATCGTCGTTCAGTTGCCAGGTATTCAGGATGCGGCAGCCGCTAAACGTATCATCGGCAAAACGGCTAACCTTGAGTTCCGTTTAGAAGCAAAACCTGACACCTCTCGTGCGCTGACTGAGACCTACTCATTCCGTTCGGACGAGAACCGCAAAGCGAACTTGGAACGTGATGTCATCATCACCGGCTCTAGTGTTTCCAATGCACAGTCGAACTTCGATGAGAACGGCATGCCTCAGGTGTCGATCAGTCTAGATTCCAAAGGTGGTCAGCTAATGAACCGTACGACGCGTGACGCGATTCAGCGCCGTATGGCGGTTCTGTTTGTTGAGTTCAAAGCGCGAATGGTGACCGAGATGGTTGACGGCCAGCAGGTTGAAAAACGTGTTCCATACGTTGAGAAGAAGATTATCTCGTTGGCCACAATTCAGAGCGCGTTAGGTTCTAGCTTCCGAATTACTGGTCTAGATAACCCGCAGGAAGCGTCTGAGCTTGCGCTGTTGCTTCGTGCTGGTGCATTGGCCGCACCAATCTACTTTGTCGAAGAGCGTACTGTAGGTCCGTCGATGGGTGCTGAGAATATTGAACTCGGTCTCACCTCTGTTCAGATCGGTTTTGCTATTGTCATGCTCTTTATGCTGGCTTACTACCGTGTATTCGGTCTGATCGCCAACATCGCATTGACACTTAACTTGGTGATGCTGGTTTCGGTCATGTCGATCTTATCGGCCACACTGACTCTGCCGGGTATTGCCGGTATCGTATTGACTGTCGGTATGGCGGTGGACGCCAATGTGCTGATCTTTGAGCGAATAAAAGAAGAGCTCAAGACCGGCATGCCTGTCCAATCAGCGATTCACTCAGGCTTTGCCCGTGCTTTCACAACCATTTTGGATGCTAACGTTACGACATTGATTGCGGCGCTGATTCTTTTCGCTATGGGCACAGGTCCGGTGAAAGGGTTCGCCATTACGTTGTCTGTGGGTATCTTGACCTCAATGTTTACAGCCATTCTTGTGACTCGCCTAATGGTGAATCTGGTGTATGGCGGTAAACAACTTAAATCGATCAAGCTGTAAGGAGGCCTAGAGATGTCAGAAGTTCATAAACTCTATAATTTCATGGGCCTGCGTAAGGTCTTTGGTATTGTCTCGATCGTGTTGATGCTCGCTTCAATCGCCTCATTGGCGGTGAATGGTCTTCGCTTTGGTCTCGATTTCACGGGCGGTAGCTTGGTTGAAGTGGGATACGAGCAGTCAGCGAATCTTAATTTGATTCGTCAGCAGCTGTCGACGGCCGGTTATGAAGATGCAGTGGTACAGAACTTTGGTTCCAGTACCGATGTCTTGATTCGCTTAGGTGAGACTCACGATCCTAAGCTGGGTGACAAGGTTGTAGAAGCGCTTAAGGCTGATGGCTCACCTGTTGAGCTGCGTCGTAACGAGTATGTTGGTGCGCAAGTTGGTGAAGAGCTTCGCGAGCAGGGCGGCTTGGGTATGCTGTTGGCACTTGCCATGATCATGGTCTATCTTGCGTTCCGTTTCCAATTCAAGTTCTCTCTCGGTGCTGTCTTGGCGCTAGTTCACGATGTGACCATCGTGCTTGGTTTCTTCTCGATCATGCAGTTGGATTTCGATCTGACCGTGCTTGCAGCGGTGCTTGCGGTGATCGGTTACTCGTTGAACGATACGATTGTTGTCTATGACCGTATCCGCGAAAACTTCCGCATCATGCGTAAAGGTGGTCCAATTGAGATTATGAACAACTCTTTGTCGCAGACATTGAGCCGTACATTGGTCACCTCATTAACCACTGCGCTTGTCCTGGTAGCACTATTGGTCTTCGGTGGTGA
>JAAZVX010000085.1 GCA_018623095.1 Marinobacterium sp.
CTTTTCCTATCAATTGTCGGACTCTATAAACCCAGCAGGCGAGACGTAGCGTGATTAAAAAGATCATTTGGGCCCTGATTATCCTATCAGGCATCGGCTTCTATCTTTGGGTTCAATTCGCGGGCGATGAATGGCTAGCTGATTTTAATTCAGAACGTCAGCAAGCGGCGGCCGAGTTCTTTGCCAAGGGTCAGGCGCAGGGTAAGTTGCAGACGGATCAGGCCTGTTTTGATGATGCAATTGGGCAGATTGCCGAGTGTTTAAGTATCTCTTGCACAGTCGATGCTGGCCAGTATCTGCGCGGTTGTTGGGGCGTTGCCGAACGTGCCGAGAATTTCTGTGACGGTGTGCCAGAATTTCAAGAAGAGAAGACCGAAGAGGAGAAAGAGTGGGCTCGTTTCGCCTGCTACGATCTGAACAGCCGTGGCGATGGCTGTCGTCTTCTGATGCGTCAAAAACAGCAGCACTGCGCAACACAATAAGGACAAAGCGATGAACTACTATTTAGCAGCGATGGAGCCCTTCCTGTTCTGGGGTGGCTTGGGAATCTACATCATCTCACTAGCAATGTACGGAACTCGCAGTGGCGATTGGAAAGCGATCATCCGTTTTTGGGAGCCGCTACTCAAGCTGAACCCTACCGAGTTTCGCATCAACCGTATCGGTCTTAGCGGCATGATTCTGGCGGTTGTGATTCGAGTCTATCTAAACTTTTTAGCGTAATTTCAACATGCGCACGAACTCACCTTTCTCAGGTTTGACCTATCTAGGCCGTGGTTTCAAGATGTTGTCGGAGCCTGGTCTGCGTGCCTTTGTGTTAGTGCCGTTACTGATCAACACAGTCATCTTTGTTGGGGCGATCTATCTTTTGGTGACCAACTTCTCTGCTTGGGTGGATGCACTCATTGCGCTTTGGTTACCCGACTGGGGATGGTTGGATTATCTGATCTATTTCTTATGGCCTATCTTCGCGTTGGTCTTGGTGTTGATGGTCTATTACGGCTTCTCTGTTGTTGCGAACTTCATAGCTGCTCCCTTTAATGGCATCCTCTCTGAGCGGGTAGAGCAGCGTCTGCGAGGCGATCCGATCAGCAATGAACTCAGCCTTTTGCAGATGATTCCCGGTACCCTCGCACGTGAATTAGCTAAGCTGGCGTACTTTATTCCAAGGGTTTTGCTTCTGTTGATTCTAGGCTTTATTCCGATCATTAACCTTGCGACCCCAGTGCTATGGTTCATCTTCAGCGCTTGGATGATGGCGATTCAGTACATCGATTACCCGATGGATAATAACGGCCTGACCTTCAAGCGAATGAAAGGGCTATTGAAAGAGCGCCGTTGGTCAGCGTTGAGTCTAGGCTCTTTAATACAGCTTGGCATGTTGGTACCACTGCTCAATCTGATCTTGATGCCAGCGGCTGTGATTGGTGCGACGATCTTTTGGGTGGAAGAGTATGAAGCTCAGAGTGAGCAGGATCGTTTAGAGTAAGGACTTACTTTTTAATCACGCGTTTTGATGGGAATACGCAGCTGAAGCGGCTTCCTTTACCCAGTTCACTGGTGACAGCTAATTTAGCGTTGTGACGCACCAGTACGTGTTTAACAATCGCGAGCCCTAGCCCAGTTCCGCCGCTCTCTCTAGAACGCCCCGCATCGACACGATAGAAACGTTCTGTCAGCCTTGGAATGTGGTGTGCAGCAATACCATCACCGGTATCCTCGACCTCAAATTTCGCACGCGTTCCTTTACTGCCTGTTCTATTAAATCGGATCGTGATTTTGCCCCCTTCGGGCGTGTAGCGCACGGCGTTAAAGACCAGGTTAGAGAGAGCACTTTGAATCTCTTTGGCATTGCCAGTGATGTCTAAGCCCTCTTCGCATTGAAGCTCGATCTCATGCTTATTTTCAGATAGTGCAATCGCTTCTTGTTGAATCTGACTCAAAAGGGATGCGACATGAACGGGCTTATTAGTATCCGCCTGCTGTTCAGTCTCCAATTTCGAAAGGGTCAGCAGGTCAGCGACTAAAGACTCCATTCGTGTGCTCTGTTTGTACATAGATTCAACTGGGTTTTGAAACCCTTTTGGTAAGTCCGCATCCATCATCATCTCTAAATAGCCGTGAATAACGGTGAGCGGTGTGCGCAACTCGTGAGAGGCGTTGGCAACGAAGTCGCGTCTCACTTGATCAATTTTCTTCGACTCTGAGACGTCACGAGCAACCAGAACGCGATCGCCATCACCAAAGCGGTGAAGGTGGTATTCGATGTATTGGCTATGACTTACTTGAAGGACAATAGATTTACCGTCACGATTCGCTCGATAGAAGCGAACAAATTCTGGACTGCGAATGAGGTTGAGAATCGGATAGCCCCGATCGCGTTCGACAAGACCAATTAGAGTATTTGCAGCCCCATTCCACCATTCAATATTATCGTTTCGATCAATAATGACGATGGCATCGGTCATTGCCGATGAAGATTGTTGAAAGCGGTTGATGGTACTTTGAAGGAGTTGACTGCGTCGTGCTTGAGCTCGATCGTAGCGATTCACTTTATAGGCGACATCGCCAAGTGGGCCGTCGATATCTGGGGGAGAAATATCAATGCCTTGTTTTACCCAATGCTCAATGGCAGCAACTGCAAAGGCATGCCGAACAGCCCATAAGAGGGCACCTAATACCCCCATAACAAGTGGTTGGCCAACAATCAAACCGATAACAGTTCCAGCCAAGGTAAATATGACTAGCTGCACAATAAGTTTAATGACGGTGTTGGTCATCCACTAACGCCCGTTTAGATTGAGGTTGAGAAACGATACCCAGTTCCGCGCACAGTTTGCACGAAAGCGCCAAATTTTTCACCTAATGCTTTTCGCAAACGACGAATATGTACATCCACCGTCCGTTCCTCCACATAAACGTTGCCACCCCAGACCATGTCCAGAAGTTGCCCGCGTGTATAAGCGCGCTCTTTGTGGGTCATAAAGAACTGAAGAAGACGAAACTCGGTTGGGCCTAACTCAATGCTCTCGTCATCCCCAAATACTCGGTGTGATACAGGGTCTAATGTTAGGCCGCCAAGGGTAATGGCATCTTCTTGTCCTTGTGGTGTTGTTCTGCGCAGGACGGCTTTTAGACGGGCAACCAGCTCACGAGGTGAGAAGGGTTTAGTGATGTAGTCATCAACACCCTGTTCCAAACCTTGAATCTTATTATCTTCATCGGCTTTAGCGGTAAGCATAATAACGGGTATATCTTGCGTAATAGTATCGTTGCGCAAGCGTTTTGCTAACTCGATACCGCTAGTACCTGGCATCATCCAATCGAGCAGTACGAGATCGGGTTGCTCATCCAATATCATCGCATGTGCCGTGGTCGCATTATCCGCTTCTAATGTAGTGTACCCAGCCATTTCCAGGGCGACGGCGATCATTTCACGAATTGGGGCTTCGTCATCTACGATTAGGACTCGCTTTTCAACAGACATGGTCTTTTCCTGTGAACTTAATTCAATGCCATCATTAAATGTAATTTACGTTACAAAAAGATGACATTGAAGGGTTACAGGGCGTAATCAACGGCTAAACCTACTAAGACAACCAACTCTGCATAGTGGTTATTCAAAAACGCTTTGAAGCAGGGCATGCGTTCACGATCTTTTATCAGCCAGTGTTGGTAGATAAAGAACCCCACTGCGCCGATCAGTCCAAGATAGAAATAGATTCCTAGGGATTCCAGGATTCCGATCCAAACCAGTACAGCAAGAGCAACAACCTGCAGGCTAGCAATGGCAATGCGATCGTATTGGCCAAAAAATACAGCGGTTGATTTGATACCAATTTTCAAATCATCATCCCGATCGACCATGGCGTACATGGTGTCATACGCGACAGTCCATAGAATTTTAGCAAGGAAGACTAACCAACCCACCAGCGGCACTTCACCCAATGTGGCGGCAAAGGCCACCGGAATCCCCCAACCAAATGCCATACCCAGAACAACCTGAGGGAAGTGGGTGTAGCGCTTCATAAAGGGGTAGCTGAAGGCTAATAATAGAGCGATGGGCGACAGCATGATCGCGGCTTGGTTAGTGAATAACACTAAGATAAACGCGATCAGCATTAATCCGATGAAGAGTGCAATGGCTTCTTTGCTAGTAATGCGGCCCGTTGGAAGTGGTCGTTCTGAGGTACGTTTTACATGGCCATCTACTTTACGGTCTGCAAAGTCGTTAATGACACACCCAGCTGAACGCGTCACCCAAACGCCAAAGGTGAAAATAAACAGCAGATCCCAGCTCGGTAAGCCTCCAGCGGCTATCCATAAAGCCCAGAGAGTGGGCCACAATAGGAGATAAGTGCCAATGGGTTTGTCTGCCCGCATCAATTGCCATGCGGCTTTGAGTTTGTCTGACGTTATCACAAGTGACTCAAGTATCTTTAAGTGAGTGGATAGTATGAAGTGAGGGAGGGCTTAAAACAACAAAGCCACCCGAAGGTGGCTTTGTCAAAAGATGAGTTGCGAGCTTAGTCGCGAACGACCTCTTTAATTTCACCGGTATCCATGTGGCGTACATCGGTACCACTGACTTGGTAGATCAGTTGCTCTGCAAGGTTACACGCGTGGTCACCGATACGTTCTAGCGAACGTAGAACCCAGATGATGTTTAACACACTGCTGATTGCACGTGAGTCTTCCATCATGAACGTGATCAGTGAGCGCATTGCCGATTGGTATTCACGGTCAACACTTAAATCACGTTTTACCACTTTGTAGGCCAGCTCCATGTCTCGACGAGCGAAAGCTGTTAATACATCTTTAAGCATCTCGCTGACTAATTCACCAATGTGGCGAACTTCGTGTAGGCCTTTGGTGCTTCCATCGCTATTGGCTAGGTCGATAGCTTGCTTAGCAACCCGTGTTGCTTCGTCGCCGATACGCTCTAGATCCACAACGGCGCGGTTGATAGAGATGATAAGACGTAGGTCGACGGCTGCAGGCTGACGAAGTGCAATGATCAATGCACAGTCTTTGTCGATAGAGCGCTCGTAGTTGTTTGTATCGCGATCCAATTCACGAGCTGTTTCTGCTAATTCAATGTCCTGATTAAGCAAAGAGGTCAAAGAGTCAGTGACTTGACGCTCGACAATACCACCCATGGTCAAGAAGTCGGTACGAAGTTTCTCTAACTCTTCATTGAACTGGCTCGATGAGTGTTTAGAGTAAATGTCTGAATCTTTTGCGCCCACGTTGCTACTCCCGTTGATGTGCCTTTGTTGGCAAAATTCGACGC
>JAAZVX010000086.1 GCA_018623095.1 Marinobacterium sp.
CTAGTTTTGGCCCTTTCCGGACCTTCAATTTATTCAATCAAAGAGGCTTTGAATGACAAAATTTTGAGAAAGGTGGACTCCCACATTTTATGGCTGATACGTTATACATCTAGTTTGGTAAGTTACGAATTCCACTTTTGATTAGGCGATAGCTGTTCCTCATTTCTAATTCTTCATGAATCAACTAGGGGTAGTAGCCTGAAGTTCAATTCTGTTGACTCGTTGAATCTCTGTTTTAATCGCAGTTTAAAGCGCATCATCATATTTTGGTGCTTCAACTTTAAACCACAATGCATACATAGCTGGGACAAACAGCAGTGTTATAAATGTCCCCATCATAACCCCGCCAATTAATACATAGGCCAGAGGTCCCCAGAATAGGTCGAATGTAAGCGGGATAAAAGCGAAGATGGCCGCGAGTGCTGTCAGAATTAGGGGGCGAGCCCGTGAGACGGTTGCCTCGATGATCGCCTTGCCTGCTGCCAACCCTTCTTCTAAATTATCCTGTACCTGCTGAGTCAGGATCATGGTGTTACGCATCAAAATACCGCCTAGTCCGATCAAGCCTAACAGGGCGGTAAAGCCAAAGGGTTGGTCAAATATAAAGAGTGCAACAGCAGCACCAATTAACCCGAGCGGTGCAGTAAAAAACACCATGAAGGTTCCAGAGAACGATCGCATTTGTAGCATAATAAATATCAGCATTAATGCGAGCATCAGCGGTTGCAGCTTCTGGATAGACTGATCGGCTTTGCCGGATTGCTCTACTGATCCCCCAATATCAATTCGATAGCCGGCCGGCAAATCATCTCTAATCTGCTGCATCGTATCCCAAATTGCTTTAGTGACATCAGGCGGCTGCGCCCCCTCGACATCGGCATGCACGGCTAGAAAGGGTTCGCGATTGTAGCGTTTGATAACAGGTTCTTCGTATTGAATGGTGAGTTTGCCCAACTGCCTAACCGGAATTTTCTTTCCATCCTGAGTCTTGATTTCTAACTGTTCGGGTAAGAGTATAGTGTCGCGTGAACTACGCGCGACCACTTGAACACTTCTTATATCCTGTCGTACCTCGGCAACTTCGACTCCGTTTAGTTGAAACTGAAGTTGCTGTGACACGTCGTTAGGTGTGAGTCCCATTAATAGAAGTCGCTCTAGATCCATATCAAGATGGAAGCTTGGAGCACGCTCATCCCACTCTAGGTGCGGAATTACAGTGTGTGGGTTAGATGCGATTTTATCTCTGACTTTATAGGCAATATCGCGCAATATCTGTTGATCAGGACCTACGACACGGAAGCTGACAGGCCAGACAACCGGTGGCCCGAACAGCAGGCTTGTTACACGGATTCGAGCTTCTGGAAACTCGCCGTTGGCAATTCTCTGCTTAAGTGCGGCCATGATTCTATCGCGTCCTGCTGCATCATCACCTATTGCGATAATCTTAGCGAAGGATGGATCAGGTTGCTCAGGGTTTGCTGAAATGAAGAATCGTGGAGCTCCCGCCCCGATGTAAGAGGAGAGGCTCTTAACCTCCGGTAGCTCAGATAACGCACTCTCTAATTTTTGTACTGTAGCATCCGTTGTTTTAATTGAACTGCCTTGAGGTAGATAGACTGAAACCAATACCTCGGGTCGGTCAGAACTTGGGAAGAACTGTTTATCAACAAGTATCGCCATCACAGCTGCGCTCATAACAAGCGCTGCAACGGTAACTAGAATAACTGTCTTACGAAAGCGTACACAGTAAGTGATGATTGCCCGTAGTTTAGTGTAAATCGGGGTTTGATAGAGGCTCGCTGCATCGTGTTTCTGATAGTTAGGGAGTAACTTCACCCCGAGGTAGGGCATAAAGGTGACGGCGACGACCCAAGATATCAGCAGTGAAAATGCCAGTACCCAGAAAATGTTGCCGGCGTATTCTCCGACTCCCGATTGAGCAAAACCGATAGGGACAAAGCCAGCAGTCGTAACTAGGGTCCCAAAGAGCATAGGGGCTGCGGTAACATTCCATGCATGGCTTGCAGCACGAATTCGATCCCAGCCCTCTTCCATTTTTACGATCATCATCTCTATGGAGATAATTGCATCGTCGACTAGCAGTCCCAAGGCGATAATCAACGCACCAAGTGTGACCCTGTCGAGGTTGATATCAACCATTTTCATGATGAGGAACGTCAGACCGATAGTGATCGGTATTGCGATGCCGACAACAAGACCTGCTCGGAAGCCAATAGCGATGACAGTGACCGCCATCACCACAAGTACAGCCACTAGAAATTTTACCTGGAAAAGGTCAACAGCCTGGCTTATGGCATCCGTTTGGTTGGTGAGCACCTGTAGCGAAACACCTAAAGGAAGGTTGGAGCGCTCTTTATCGAGAAAGTTTGCGAGGCTTTCACCAAAGGCCAAGCCATTTTCACCTTTGTTCATGACCACGCCTAACAGAATCGCATCTTCGCTATTGGCCCGCACTAGATAGGTTGGCGGATCTTCATATCCACGACTCACCTCTGCGATGTCGGAGAGGCGTATCAATGCATTACCAACTCTGAGCGGTAGGTCTGCTAGCTTGTCTGGGTCGCTTAAATCAGAGT
Source organism: Marinobacterium sp. (assembly GCA_018623095.1). GTDB lineage: Bacteria > Pseudomonadota > Gammaproteobacteria > Pseudomonadales > Balneatricaceae > Marinobacterium_E. The sequence goes on from JAAZVX010000086.1 coordinate 2,598, forward strand.
GTGTACGAAGATAGGCACGCGGCCCGTTTAGGTCCAAAGAACCCTCAGGAATGAGTGTGTTACTTGCATCGATCGCTGCAAAAATCTGTTCGGGCGTTACTCCTAGGTTATTTAAACGGTCCATATCGAAATCGATAAACACACGTTCAGGTCGATCACCAAGTATCATCGCCTTTTGAACGGCTGGGAGCTGTTGTAACCGATCCCTGATTGTCTCAGCTTCCCGACTAAGATCCCTCATAGGCATGCCGGGAGCTGTTAGAGCTATAAGGGAGAAGTACACATCGGAGAAATCATCGTTTACTATCGGCCCTATGACACCTGAGGGTAGGTTGTGCGCCTCATCCTGCATTCTTTTTCGTACTTGATAGAAAAGATCAGGCACAACTTCACTAGGTGAGAAATCCTCAAACTCTATCTGTAAGTCTGCTCGACCAGGTCTAACCGTGGTCTCGATCTTACTTAAGTATTCGACCTCTTGGATTCGCTTCTCCAAGCGGTCGACGACTTGATTTTGTAAAACCTCAGGTTCAGCTCCTGGCCATACAACGGAGACAACCATAACCCGCACTGTGAAAGCCGGATCTTCTGCGCGCCCCAAAGAGAAGAATGCAAAAACACCAGCCAGGACAGAAAGTATTATAAAAAACAGAGTAATTGAGCGTTCACGTACAGCAAGCGCTGAGAGGTTGGGGAAACTCATCGCGCCTGCTCCCTAACCGCCATTCCAGGTTCCAATAGATGGGTGCCAACGGCAATGACGCGACTTTCGCTGTTTAGTGGCGCGCGAATAGTCGCATACTCTAATTTCAATTCCAGTACTTCAACTGAGACTGGTTGAGCTGTATTGCCTACAACCTGCCAAATCTGAGGGCCCTGGTTGCGTTCATCAAGCGCGCCCAGGGGAACCTCGAAGGTGACATCTGATGTGTTACGGTTAAGCGCAACCTGCACAACAGTCCCTATGTTCAACGCCTCTGTCACGGCTTCTATTCTGTACCTAGCTTTCCAGCTTCTACTCTCTGGGTCTGCTGCACCAGCTACCTCACGTAGACGAAGCGGCAAATCTTGCTCTTGTAGCTTTAATACACCTGATTCTGGAGCTTGGTTGCCGTCGGATAGGAACACTTCGACCTCTAGATCACCATCTTCTACGAGGAGTGCCACAGGTTGCCCCACTCCAACAACCATTCCCGGTTCACCTGTAACCTCGGCTAATACACCGGATTTATCTGCACGTAGCTCAGCATAACTAAGCCCGTTTTGGGCTTGAGATAATACAGCTTTGGCGGAATCACGACGGCTTTCCGCGTTCTGTAGTGCGAGCTCAAATGCTTCTAGAGTTTGTCGGCTAACAAAGTTGCGTTCAATTAACTGGCGTTGACGGTCGAGCTCATTTTGAGCGATCGCGAGGGCGACCTGTGCAGTTTGAAGTTCCGCTTTGGCAACTTGCATAGTAGCCTCTAAGTCACGTTTATCGAGTTCAAAAAGCAGAGCGCCACTCGCTACCTTCTGACCAGCATCCACCTCTCGCTTGAGAATGCGCCCAGAAACCTGAAAAGAGACAGGAGTCTCATAATGCCCTCTAATGGTTCCCGATGCTCTGATTTCGTCGTGGTCGTCCGTCTTAACCGCCACCGTGCGTACCCAAGGTGCATCGGTCGTTGGCGTTTCAGTTGGAGTGGTGTCGCCACAGCCGACGAGAAGAAGGGCTAGTATAAGCGGCGGCAGAACCTTGCGCATATTTGCTATTCTCATTTGATTAATATTTACTGTACGGTATCGTACATTAAGTTATCCGGAAAATAAATTGATTACTTATAGTCGAGTCGGCCGGCCTTTAGATCACTCCAAAGATACAGCGATTCTTGATGCAGCCTGCGCTCTTATGTTCTCTAAGGGGCCAGCTAAGATGTCAATGGAAGCGATAGCTCGGCAAGCAGGTGTGTCGAAAGTAACGCTTTATAAGCGCTTCGCGGACAAAGAAACATTAATTGATGCCGTGATACAACAGCTGTCGCAAAGGATAAACGGCACGTTGACAGTGTCACCGAATGACTATAAAGATTGTCACCATGCTTTATCAGAGTTTGGATTATTGCTCCTTAATTTTATCGTCAGTCATGAGCACATGAATCTGATGAGAATGATGGCATCTATCTCCGAGGAGCATACGCAGATACTCCATAATATCTACAGTGGCGGAGTGATGGCCGCGCACCAAGCGTTAAGCGAATGGTTGACGCTGAAACACAAGGAAGGTTTGATCAACTGCGCGGATCCCGACTTCGGAGCAGAGATGTTTCTCAGTATGATTACTGGATTAGATATCGTGCGGGCGTTTCATCGTATACCTCCGCGTAGCGTCGAAGGGGAAACCAGATTACATGTAGAGAAGGTAGTGAGCTCTTTTTTGAAGCTCTGGCAATTGGAATAGATTCTTTGGAAGTAGCGGTATATCACAGCGATATACTATCACTGTCCAGCAGATCAGAAGACCAAGCTCAGAATTGAAAATAGCCCAATTTTGGGTATACGGATTTAATGGTTGATGGGGCACCTTCACCCCATCAATCTGATACCACCCTCAGATGGTTGATAGATCGACTCCGTAGTTGAGTTCCTCTGCGAAGTCCGGCAGTCCGTAACCGATGGTTTTCTTGTAGAAAGGAGAGAC
>JAAZVX010000023.1 GCA_018623095.1 Marinobacterium sp.
ACCTCGGCAGGAACGCCTGAGAAAAGATTACTGATTAACTCGTAAGCCATGCCAAGACCTACCAGAATCAAGATAACACCAAGAGCCGTGGTACCAACCGTCTCAAAACGACCATGACCCCAAGGGTGGTCCTCGTCGGGCTCTTGGTGAGATATTCGAAGAACCGCAATCACCATAAAGTCGGTGGCTAGATCAGAAAGCGAATGAACACCGTCAGCAATCAATGCAGCTGAATTGGCAAAAAAACCAATGACAATTTTAGCAACCCCTAAAAAGAGATCGACTACTGAACCAATGAGAGTGACTTTTTCTGCCTCTTTACGGCGATTATCCAGTTCGTTTTGCATGAAAGCTCCAAAAATTCGTTCAATAAGGATAAGTGACTTGCGCATTGAGGGCCAGAGTGTCTGCATAATGAATGTGATAAAATTACGCCTATTAAATAACTAACACTGGCAAACGCTGCATGTCTTTTAAGCCGTCTGAACCACAATCCAACACAAATAAATCGTCGTTCAATAAGTTACCTCAGCTTGTTTTACTGGGTGTTGCTGTCGGTGTAGTCACTGCATTAGTGATGGGGCTGTTCCGATGGCTTATTAGTGTGCCGACTGAACTGGTCAGTTGGTTCGGTCTATCGTCGACCAGCCCTTGGGTGCTTTTTGCACTGCCCGTTGTCGGCACGTTGCTGTTGTGGCTGTTTTGGAGTGGTCAGCCTAAAGACAGCCGCAGGGTTGGCATACCGCACCTTTTTGAACATCTATCTTACCAACATGGTGCTTTGCCGTTTAAAAACCTATTGAATCAGATTGTTGGGGCGACGCTTGCCATTGGTACGGGGCAACCTGTTGGTCGAGAGGGCCCCGGGGTTCACATAGGAGCCGCCTTTAGCAGTTGGCTAGGAACCAAAGTGGGCATCTCTAATAGTTATCAAAGGCTGCTAATTGGCTGTGGCTCTGCGGCTGCCATTGCTGCTCTGTTTAATACGCCATTAGCGGGTGTTTTGTTTGCGATGGAGGTGATCCTGCTGGAGTACAGTTTGGTAGGCTTTACTGCCATTATTGTCGCCTCCATCAGTGCCGATGCTATCTCTAGATCGCTATTTGGCTCACCAGAATTGTTAGGACATAGCCTGACAAGCAGTGACCTTTTCGCCCATCTGCCAGTCTTGGTGCTGCTGGCAGCACTGATCGGCACAGCTGCATTTCTATTTCACGAAATCGTCACTCGTTTGGCAAAACAGCGTGGACACTATTGGCCGGTCAAATTGATTCTTTCTGGTCTGACTGTCGGAGCGCTTGTTGCCTATGAGCCAATCCTATTCACACCAGTTCACGAAGTGATGCTGGCTGCACTGGATCAAGCCTATACTGAGCAGCTCCTCTACCTACTCTTGGTCTTCTACCTATTCATACCGCCCCTGGTTATTGGGTTGGGTATTCCCGGAGGTATGATCGGTCCTTCGCTCACCCTAGGTGCACTGATTGGTTCTACTCTTGGCTATCAATTGATCGGTACCGATTTCGAGATTGATCTAGCAAGCCTATCACTCATCGCGATGGCCGCTATGTTATCAGCGGTCATACATGCCCCTTTAGCAGCACTACTGGCAGTTTTTGAGCTCAGTGGAAATGTTCATACCTTAACGCTTGCTTTAACGGTTATCGTGCTTTCAGACCTGATCATGCGATCGCTATTCAATCGACCTTCGATTTTTGAACGTCTACTGTTACTGCAAGGGGTCAGTCGAAACACGCAAATTTACAGACGTGTTATGACCAGTCACAGCGTTAAAGAGTTAATGGTAAAACCGACAGAAACTGATGCTGATTTTTCACAAGATGAGCAAGTCGCAATTGATTACAAAGCAACTCTGTTACAGGCGATGGAAATGATGCAATTGAGTGGTCATGATGAGTTGCTTGTCTCTAGAAAAGGCAACCCGATAGGCAGAGTCCACAGAGACGATATCGAGCGCTTTTATAACGAGGCGAGTGAGTGACTGTGTATCAGTGTCGTAAATGGGTAAAGTTAAGTGACATTTGCGACGCAAAGCTCAATTTAGACCTTAAATCGTTAATATGAGATTAAATTTAACATATAAGCTATTGTTTATTATATGATTATTTGGATTGGTTAATTTTTGACCAATTTGCTGCTTTTACCTTTTTATGACGGTTTAGTTCCCTTTTGATGGCTCTATGCACAAGGTTATCCACAGATAATGTGAGCACACTTTGCTAGCCCCCATGGTTACTGGTGTGGTCGATTTTAGAGGATTAGAGGTTAAAAGCGATCAGTCGATGTCAAGAATTTTGTGCGTCTGAATGCTCAATTTCCATTGAGGATTTTGCATGCAGTAATCGACACAACGTGCACGATTTTCAAGCGCGTTTTGGTCATCTAGCGGTTGAATGTAGAAGTGATCAAACTTTAGATTTTGGAATTGATCTGGCTGTGCTCTGAGCTCTTTTTGAGGGTAGACCAGTTTCAGCTCGTGACCTTCCAAAAGGGTTATCTCTGAACTCCCTTTGGGACTGACACAGACCCAATCGATACCTTTGGGTAGCGGTAGGGTGCCGTTGGTCTCAATCGCAATCTCAAATCCTTCGTTATGCAGGGCATCAATTAATTCACTGTCCATCTGCAGAGCTGGCTCGCCTCCGGTCATAACGACAAAAGGTCGACCTTGTTTAGGGTCTGGCCAGAAGCGAGTAATCGTGTCAGCTAGCGCCTTAGCGGAAGTGAACTTACCACCATTTTGGCCATCCGTGCCGACAAAGTCGGTATCACAAAATTGACAGACGGCAGCCACTCGATCGACTTCACGGCCACTCCAAAGATTGCACCCGGTAAAGCGACAGAACACCGCAGGGCGGCCTGCATGGAAGCCTTCGCCTTGAAGGGTGTAGAAGATCTCTTTAACGGAGTAGGTCTTTGCCAAAATTAAGCCTCTTCTGCCTCACCACCCAGTGCTTCAATGAGCTCAGGGATCAGGCGAGTAAATTCAATGCCCAGTAGTGCTAAGTCAGCGTCGAGTGCCAGCGCTTCGTCCTCTTGCTCGCGATCATTTTGCTGTTCTTGGTACTGATCGGTCATTTTAATCGAATGTAGGGTTAGATCCGAGTGCAGGACAAACTGCAGTTGATCGCGCCATACCAGTTCCAGACGCTCAGCAAGCATACCGCCGCTAAGGTGTGCTTGGATCTCTTTGTCCGTCAGGTTTTGGCCTTTGATTTTGATCTGACTGCTGGTCTCTAGTGGGTCGGTAAATTCCGTTGCGGCACCCAGTTCAAGTGCACGAGGCAGGTCTCTATTCTCTAACAACCAATCACTGAATACTTTGTTAGCTGGTAGGGCCGTTGCGGTCAGTTTCACTGATAGGGTGCCTAGATCTTCGCGAAGGGTGCTAAGCAGCTCCTCGGCGCGCTTGAAGCTGCTGCCTTCAACGATCAATAGCTTGTGATGGGGTGCGATCAGTGCGCGCGTTGTTTTGCGACGAGTAAAGGCTCTAGGTAGTAGCGTAAGCGTGATTTCATCTTTAAGCTGCACTTTCTCTTTACGGTAAACCTTGCGATTTTCAGTCGCTTCGATCTGTTCTACTTTTTCATTGAGCTGATCTTTAATGACACTGGACGGAAGGATTTTCTCCTCCTCTTTTAGTGAGATCAGGTGAAAGCCGTGACTGGTCAGTACCGGCAGGTCGATCACACCCGGTGCCACTTCACCCCAACCCACTGAACGCGGTTCAGCCCCTTTGCAGGGTACGAATGGTCTGGATTCAAGTGCCTCCATCAGTGAAGCTTCATTGAATGAATCACTGGGCGAAAAACGGTACCAAATTGCGTTGCGAAACCAGAGCATAAAACCTCTTAACACGGATAAGATTAAGGGGCGCTATTATGTTGCTCAGATAGAAGGTATGCAAGCAAGGAGAACCCTGCTTGCGGTCAGTCATGAAGGTTTAGAAGCTGTTTCGAGCCGATTTAATGGCTTCGTCGATGTAGTAGCCATAAAACTCTGGTGTGTTAACACCGACAATCTTTTTAGCGCGTGTCTCGCCCTGTGAATCGACAAATAGAATCGTCGGAGTGAATCGTCCACCTAAGCTTTTAGCGACCTGTTCAGCAGAACCCGTTGAGCCATCAAAGTTTATGACGGGAGTTGGGTTGCTGAGATCCAGCACCTGAACAGGGGGTGCATTATTCGTTTGTAAAAGTGGCTTTAAAAAGTCTTCTTTAACCGTGACACAGAAGGCGCAGCCATCTTGCGACACCATCAGGACAATGACTTCGTTCGGATTTGCTTTGCCAAGCGCCTGCAAATCCGTGGCTGTCTCAAGTTTCACCTCGGCTTGGGCGCTCAAAGCAAGGCCCAAGCTCAGTAAAAGTGCACTACAGGTTTTCGATAAAATCGACTGCATATTCCACCGCCTCATCGGCAAACAGATCTAGGAAGAAGTGATCGGCATCCTCAACAACCACTAGCTCAATGTTCTCTTTGTCGATACTTTCCATCTTTTCAGGAAGATCTGCAACTACGGTATCCAAGCTACCGGCGATGACCAGTGTCGGGATGTTCGTCTCTTTCAACACGGTAGGGGTGTCGTATTCAGGGTAGTTGCCGTAGTAGCTCAAGACCGCTTCAGCCGATGCGCCACTGCTTTCACAGTAGATGATATCGATGCCATCGATCATCGCTTTCGGGTCCATGCCTTTTGCTTTCTCTAGAATCGGTTCGATGGGTGTTTCATAGCGTTCGCCATACCCCTCAAGAGTCTTGCTGTAATCCCAGGTTGCGGGCGCTAGCAGAACTTGACCTTTGATCTTATCTTGGTTGTTTGCAGCATATTGAGCAGTCTGATTACCGCCACGTGAGTGACCCATGACCCAACGATCACCGGCACCCTGTCCATCAAGCCAGGTCTGCCAAGCATCCATTTCAGCCAGAGCTTGCTGCATGGTGTGTTGAGCGGGCACTGTGCAGTCATACATTGCTGATTCGCGGTTATCTAATCCATAGCTTAGATTGATAGCCAGAGTAGAGATACCGTAATCAACCATCATCTCCTGAACGTAACTGATGATCTCCATCTCGTTATGCGCCAGAGTGCCGTGTGTCAGCATCAATACGCCATCAGAGAGTGACTTATCAGCGGCCAGTTCAAGATTGCCGTTCAGCGTTATACCATCAAAAGGAATTTGAACCTTTTCGGCCTGTGCAGAGGTTGCGAACAGCGAGGCTGCGAGTAGGGTGGTCGACAAGCGAAGCATCTAAAACTCCATTAAATTAATCTTTTTTATCGTTAATAAGAATAAAAAAAACCGAGGTGCCTAAACCTCGGTTTCTATTAGAGACCGTCATAGGCCAATAAACAGTATACGGGGACGCCGGTGTCTTGGATTTTTTGTGATCCATTAAGGTCTGGTAGATCAATAAGCGCCGCCACTTCGACAACGCTAGCCCCTAAACCGTTAATCAGTGTGCAGGCAGCCAGTGCCGTACCACCTGTGGCGATCAGATCATCGATCAATACCACTTTATCTCCGGCTGCCACCGCATCTTTTTGAATCTCAACTGATGCGGTGCCGTACTCCAGAGTGTAGTCCTGATGGATGGTGTCGCCAGGCAGTTTGCCTTTTTTACGGACTAGGATTAAAGGTTTATTCAACTGGTGAGCAATGATGGCACCAAACAGAAAGCCGCGAGCATCGATACAGGCGATATGAGTAATATCCATCTGCATGTAGCGGTCGATAAATGCGTTTGCGACCATACGAGAGGCGCGAGGATCTTGAAAAATCGGTGTGATGTCACGGAAAAGAATGCCTGGCTCAGGCCAATCTGGAATAGAACGGACAACCGATTTTACGTAGTGCTCGTCGTAAGACATTTGAGATCCTTTTTTAACCGTGGTGTTGATTGCACTCTGGGCTAGGTGCTTCACCTGCCGCATCAAGAAGTGCTTTTTGATCAAGAATTTCCAGCTCTTTACCCTCTACACGAATCAACTCTTGTGAAGAGAAGCGGGTAAAGATTCGACTGACGGTCTCGACTGCCAAACCTAGGTAGTTCCCAATCTCGTTACGAGACATCGAGAGGCGGAAGGATTGCGCAGAGTAACCGCGTATGGCATAGCGTTGTGACAACTTAAAGATAAATGTTGCGATACGTTGTTCAGCGGTTTTCTTAGAGAGCAGCATCATCATCTGCTGATCATCACTGATTTCGTGACTCATCGATCGCATCACAGAGCGACGCAGTTCAGGCATTTGACCGGCTAGATCATCCAAACGGGAGAAGGGGATTTCACAGACGGTAGTGGTTTCAAGCATTTTTGCTGACATTGGGTAACTGCCTGAGTCAAAGCCTGCTAAACCAACCAGTTCACCTGGGAAGTAGAACCCGTTGATCTGCTCTTCGCCATCTTGGTTTACAGAAAAGGTTTTCAGCGATCCAGCGCGAATAGCAAAGAGTGACGTGAACTCTTCACCCTGTCTAAACAGGAAGTCACCTTTGTGAAGGGGTTTACTCTTATCAACGATGTCATCGAGGCGAAGCGCCTCTTCATCATTTAGTGATACTGGCAAGCAGAGCGTACTCAAGCTACAGGTGTTACAACTTACCTGGCCAATGCTCGCGAGTTTGATGTTCTTAGTGTCAGACATAGAGACTCCTTATTGTCTGACAGTATATCCAAAAGGCATATATTGACCCAAGTCAATTTAGATAAAAAAGTGGACTTTTAACGGTCCACTTTAACGGCTATCCAATCAGTAAACCGGGTTAGATGATCTTTGAGAAGCGCTGTTCAGTATGGTCAATATAGGCATCAAAGCTCATGCAGATACGACGAATTAGCAGGCGGCCGGCGGCCGTGACATCCATACTATTATCATTTAAATGAATCAGACCATCTTTTGCCATCGGCTCTAGCAGTGTTAACTCTTTAGCGAAATACTGTTTAAAGTCGATGTTTAACGCTTCGGATTGCTCTGCAAAATCGAGTTGGAAGTCACAGATCAAACGAGTAATGACCGCTCTGCGAATCCTGTCATCCTCATTCAGACAGTACCCTTTTGTTAATGCGGAACCCTGTGACTCAATGGCGTGCGCGTAATGCTCAATATTGGGGCTGTTTTGTAGGTAGTAATCACCGATCTGGCTGATCGATGAAACGCCCAAGCCAATCAGGTCGCACTGTGAGTGAGTGGTATAGCCCTGGAAATTTCGGTGCAGCGTTCCTTCATCCTGATGTTGCGTTAGTGTGTCTTCGGGTAGTGCAAAATGATCCATACCAATGTTGCGGTAGCCTGCAGCCGTCAGTTTCTCGATGCTTTGATGGTGAATGGCCAGCTTAGTTAGGGCATCGGGTAGCTCATCGGCATTGATACGACGCTGCGGTTTGAAACGCTCGGGTAGGTGAGCGTAGTTAAATACAGAGAGACGATCGGGTCGTAGCTCTAGAATTCTATCCAGAGTCTCTGCAAAGCTCTCTTCAGTCTGCAGTGGCAAACCGTATATAAGATCGACGTTGATTGAGCGAAAACCCAATTCGCGCGCCTCTTTTAGAAGATCGGTTGTCATCTCTAGGGATTGAACGCGATTGACTTTGATTTGAACCGCTTCGTTTACATCCTGAACCCCTATACTGATTCGGTTGAAACCTAACTCACGCAGTAACTTCAAACGAGCCGGGGTCATCTCGCGTGGATCGATCTCGATGGCGTAGTCACCCTGATCGTCATCACGTAGCTTGAAGGCGTCCTTAAGTGCTTGCATTAGTCGAGCGGTCTGCTCGTCATCGATGAAGGTTGGTGTCCCACCGCCCCAGTGAAGCTGATCCACTCGAACGTCACTGCCCAATTCAGCACTGCGCAGCTTAATCTCTTTTAACAGGGTTTGAAGATAGGGTTCTGCACGTGAACGATCTTTTGTGACCACCTTGTTGCAGCCACAGTAATAGCAGACGTGTGCACAGAAGGGGATGTGAATATAGAGTGATAAAGGCTTACGACTGTCGCGCTCACTGATCGCTTTTGAGAGCGTTTGAACACTGTCAGGGGTATCGGTAAATTGCAGTGCCGTTGGGTATGAGGTGTAGCGAGGACCGGCTAAATCATAACGGCGGATTAGATCGGTATCCCATTGAATGTTGGTCTGTTGCAGCACAGTAATATTCCTTAATCATTAGATGTAAGAATATTAAGCAATAATAAGGAGTTAAGTGTTGATACGGGTCAACCGCTAAGCGCTTAACAGTGTCCAGATACCCATCAGTATCAATAGTAGCCCCGAGAGTTTACGGACCAGTGTGTGGGCAACGAGTTCACGCAGTTGTTTGGCTAATAGTCCCGTAGCGAGCATGGCAGGCAAAGTTCCAAGGCCAAAGCCAAGCATCAACAGAGTGCTCTCTGCAACCGTTCCAGCGGCCGACGACCAGATCAATGTGCTGTAGACCAGACCACAGGGTAGCCAACCCCAGCCAATGCCCAGAACCAATGCTTTAAACGGGGTGTCGGCTGGCATAAAAGGCTTAAGAAGCGGAGTTATCTGTTTCCACAATAGTGAGCCAGCCTGTTCTAGTTTTGTGAGGCCAAACCACCACTGAGCGATATAGAGTCCCATGCTAATCAGAAGCAGCCCAGCAATCCAACGCAGAGCAAAAGCTATCTCTGTCTGCTGTATGGTTGCACCTAACAGACCAAGAATCGCCCCCGCTGCACAGTAGCTAGCGATACGCCCAAGATTGTAGCTAAAGAGACCCAATAGGGAATTAGCCCTGCCTGATCCGCCGATACTGAGGCTCGAAGCAAGACCACCACACATAGCTAGGCAGTGTGTTGTACCAAGCAGGCCAATGATGAAAGCCGAAGTAAAACTGAGGGAGGCGGGTAGCATGCTCAATCTTTTGTTATTTCAGTAGACGGCGCATCAGACTCTTTCTTAACGCGTGCGTCTTCAGGAATCATATCTTCATCATCGTCATAAAGAATTCGATGAGCTGGAGACTCTAAGTCATCAAACTGACCGGAATTGACGCTGTAGAAGAAAGCCCAGGTCGCAAAAGCCACTAAGATGATCGCGACAGGGATGAGTAGATAGATGATTTCCATAATATCCTACAGCTGTTTAGTGAGACGAAGGGCATTGCCAACTACAATCAGCGAGCTAAGTGACATGCCAATAGCCGCCATCCAAGGCGCAATGTAACCACTGGCTGCTAAGGGTAGCGCGATTAGGTTGTATAACAAAGCCCAGCTAATGTTTTGACGAATGATGTTTTGCGTTTTACGCGCCATGCTCAGCGAGCCTGGAATTCGCCTTAGATCAGCACTAACCAACACCGCATCGGATGAGGTTTTTGCAAGATCGGTTGCGCCGTTCATAGCAATAGAGGTCTGTGCACCGGAGAGTACAGGAATATCGTTAATACCATCGCCAATCATCAAGATGCGCTCACCGTCGTTTTGCATTGCCTTAACACGGGTCAGTTTATCTTCCGGTGACAGTTGCGATTCGACATGATCGATCCCTAATTCTGAAGCGATGCGCTGTGCATTCGCCTCACGATCTCCGGTCAGCATTCCAACAGGCAGTCCCAAAGCTTGGATCTGTTTAACAGCTTCTATGGCCTCTGGGCGAAGCTGATCATCAATCGCAAACCAGGCAAGCGGACCTGAATTGTTACCCATCAGTAGATAGATGCCTGTACCTTCTGGGTGGATTGGTGGTTGGTGCCCATATAGCCTGGCAACAAACTCAGGTTTACCAATACGGTAGGTCTGTCCATTGATGGATCCCTCCACACCTTCACCAACATAGTTGGTTGCATCCTCTACCGAGTAGGTAAAGTAGGGCGAAAAGGCTGAAGCGATAGGGTGTTCAGAGCGGCTCTCAATAGCAGCGGCTAACTGGTTGAGCTGTTCAGTTGACTGCTTACAAAGCGGTGTCGTCTCACGCAGTGTCAGTTTGCCGGTCGTCAGTGTGCCTGTTTTATCAAAGTAGACGGCGCTACACTGTGCCAAACTCTCCAAAACATGCCCTCGTGTCACGAGTAATCCCATTTTACGCAAAGAGCCAATGGCTGCCGTTAAAGCGGTTGGTGTAGCCAGTGATAGTGCGCAAGGGCAGGTGACGACGAGAACAGAGAGGGTTACCCAGAAGGCGTCTGACGGAGATATCTGCCACCAGATCAGACTGACGACGGTGGCGGTTAACAGAACGGCCGCCACAAAATAGCTGGCGACTTTGTCGGCGATCTTAGCTACTTTCGGTTTGTCAGCCTGGGCGCGATCCAGCAGATTCAATATTGACGACATTCGCGACTGTTCTGCGCTGCTGGTGATCTCCATCTCAATCGCTTGTTCCATATTGATGGTTCCGCCCACCAGTTGGTCGCCAAGTTGCTTGCTGACGGGCAGGGGCTCACCGGTCAAAGCTGACTCATCAATGCTGGTGTGTTGCGTAAACAGTATACCGTCAGCGGGAATGGAGTGACCTGGCTTTACGAGTACGCGATCCCCTGGTTTGAGTTCAGAGACCGGCACAAGCTGTTCAGCACTGTCGGTCACGCGGGTTGCGCTGGCTGGAAGAATATTCGCCAACTCATTGCCAGCCATGCCGGTTCTATGACGCGCTTTCATCTCGAAGAAGCGGCCTATCAGTAGGAAGAAGGTGAACATTGAAACTGAGTCATAGTAGACCTCGCCACTCTGCGTGAACGTCGCCCATACGCTGGCCGCATAGGCACCTCCTATGGCGATCGAAACCGGCACATCCATACTGAGGTGTTTAGTTCGAAGGTCTCGTTGAGCCGCAATAAAGAACGGGCGTGCGGCATAAAATACTACCGGAGTGGCCACAATGAAGCTGGTCCAGCGAATGAAATTCTGGATGTGCTCTTCCATGAAGAAAGCGTCACCGAGGTAGAGTGCTGATGACATCATCATCACCTGCATCATGCCAACACCGGCAATGCCGAGTCGGCGCATCGCCTTTTTCTGCTCCTGTTCGTAGAGCTTCTCTTCTTGGTTGGGGGTAAATGGGTGTGGCGTATAGCCAATCGAAATGATGGCGGCCATCAGTTCGCTCAATGGCTTTTCTTCGGAGCGCCAAACAAGTCTAGCTCGATGATTGGTCAGGTTAACCGTAAAGCTGGTGACACCGCTCTGTTCAGTCAGGTGTCTCTCTAAAAGCCAAACACAGGCAGCACAGTGAATCCCTTCAATAACAAAGGTCGCCTCTTTTCGATCGGCATCAATGTGCCGGACGAACGGTGATTGAATGGATTCATTATCATAGAGTGCGAGCTGCTCTTGCGACTCTATTTCAGTGGGGCGCTCTTGCTGTTGATTGCCGCGGTGCTGGTAGTACTTCTCTAGGCCAGAGCCTAAAATCGTTTGAGTGACCGCACGACAAGCGGGACAACAAAATGACTCCTGCTTTCCATCAACTGAAAGCTCAACGTTAACCCCTTTGGGAATAGGGGTGGCACAGTGAAAACAAGAGTCCTTTTGATTACTCATTTTGGTCTGTTAGAACTTACCCACCTTAAACGTGTTCTGATCGTATGGCGGCAGTATTTCACGGCGTAGACGCCAGTTTCCCTCTTTATTGGTAATAATTAGGTAGCGTTTACCAGTTAATTTGCTTTGTAAGTTACCAACGTAGACGCTAGTGCCTCCCACTGAGCGAACCGTTAGGCTTTGGTCGTACTTCTGGTGAGTCGGGTGGACCAGATCCACGGATAGTTGATCACCCAGAAAGGTGTTCGATTTAAGATCCAGACGAATATCGCCAGTCAATGTGTCCAGCAGTACTTCACCGTGGATGCCTAAGCGATCCGCTTCATCGGAGCGGCTGGTATCAACATTCGTGCCGCGCGCTTCTTTGTAGTAATCATCTTTGACTACGCCATCCATAGTGGTGATGGCTAGATAGAGAAAGGTTGTTCCGTAGATAACCACAGCGATCAACGGTGCCAATACAAACCAAAGCCATTTTTGCTTGTACCAAGGGCCGATGTCGTGAGTCTGTTCAGTCATGTAAACCTCAAAATAGTGACTAAAATAAAGCACGGATACTCCTAGGAATATCCGCGCGCGAGTATACCACAGATTATCAGGGTAACCGCTTTAACGCGTCGGTGCGGGTCCTATGAAGCGACTTTCCGATTCGGCCTCTACGCCTGAGTCATCGGTTGCTGTTACGACAAAATCGATTTCATAGTTTGCTCGATCCATAGCGCGTGGATCTAGAATAATTGATAGGTTGTGATCCAGGAGTTCACCCACGGCAACATCGACGACAGTATCCCCTTTAATGAGAGCGTCATCCAAACCCTCAACACGGATCTCATACTGGTAATCACGTTGTGATTTGTTAGCCAGTTTCAGTGTGTAGGTGTTACGAATTAACCCATCATTGGTTGTGCTGTATAGCTGACCACGCTCACGAATAACGTCAACCTCAAGCGGCACTCGTGTAAAGAGTACGTAACTAAAGGCGATGAACATGGCACAGATCGCAACAAAGTAACCAATCAAGCGAGGGCGGAGAATATGCGTTTTCTTCCCGTTTAATTCATGTTCCGTGGTGTAACGAACCAACCCTTTCTCATAGCCCATCTTCTCCATGATGTTGTCACAGGCATCGACACAGGCACCACAGGCGACACACTCATATTGCAGGCCATCACGGATATCGATACCGACAGGGCAGACGTGCACACAGTGACCACAATCAATACAGTCACCTAAGCCTTCAGCCTTGTAATCGATATGACGTTTACGAGCGCCTCGGTTTTCACCGCGTTTCTCATCGTAAGAGATGATCAGAGTATCTTGGTCAAACATAACACTCTGGAATCGAGCGTATGGACACATGTAGATGCAGACCTGTTCGCGCAACCATCCAGCTGCGCCGTAGGTGCCCACCGTAAAGAAGGCCAACCACCAGATCTCCCATGGACCAAGATTGAAGCTAAAGATGTTTGGTACTAATTCGCGTACGGGTGAGAAGTAGCCAACAAAGGCAATAGCTGAGACAGCACCGATAGCAAGCCAGATAAAGTGTTTAGCCAGTTTACGAAGAACCTTGTTCGCACTCCAAGGCGCTTTGTCCAGCTTCATGCGAGCGTTGCGATCACCCTCTGTTAGTTGCTCGATGCGAATGAACAACCAAGTCCATACAAACTGTGGGCAAGCATAACCACACCAGAGACGACCGGCAAACACCGTTACAAAGAAGAGGGTAAAGGCCAGAATGATCAGCAGCCACGAAAGCAGCATGAAATCTTGTGGCCAAAACGTGAAGTTAAAGACATGGAACTGACGATTAGGTAGATCAAAAAGCACCGCCTGTTTGCCATCGTACTGAATCCAAGAGAAACCATAAAACATCAGTAACATAATCGCACTTGAGATGTTTCGAAGATTCTTAAATAGGCCGGTTGTGTACTTAACGTAGATCTCTTCACGTTTGGCGTAAAGATCGTAAGTTTCAGTGGCGCCAGAGCCCTTTTTAGGGGTGACATCTTTAACTGGAATATTAGACATGCAACTCGCCTGTGCTTATATGACTTAATTTGATTGTCTATTATAAATGGAATAAAAAAAAGGCGACTTGATATATATCAGGTCGCCTTTTTTTCTGCAGTGGGTCTGTTAGTTGTTAGACAAGCTGTAGACGTATGCAGCGATCAGTTTGATCTTATCTTCTGAGAGAAGATCTTTTTGCGCCGGCATCACGCCTGCGCGTCCAGCACGGATAGTGTGAGCGATCTGCTCAAACTTGCCACCGTACAGCCACACATCGTCAGTTAGGTTAGGTGCACCCAGTGCCGCCATACCTTTACCTGTTGGCATGTGACATGCCGCACAAAGCGTGTTGTATTGTGTTTGACCACGCTCAGCAGCTGCAGCGTCGTGCTCGTTGCCGCTGATGCTGAGGACATAGTTTGTCACGTCTCTAACACCGTCTTCACCTAGAACAGCACCCCATGCTGGCATAGCGCCACGGCGACCGTTTATTAGGGTGGTCATGATGGTTTGTGGATCGCCACCGTACAACCAGTCTTTGTCGGTTAGGTTAGGGAAGCCGTAAGCGCCCTGGCCACCAGTACCGTGACAAACTGAACAGTTGTTGGCAAACATGCGCTGACCCATTTTAAGGCCCGCTTCGTTACCAGGTTGGTTTAGCTCTTCAATTGAAAGCGACGCGTATTTAGCGAAAACAGGTTTGTAGACCTCTTCTGCGTGTGCGACTTCCTCTTCCCACTGGTTTGCTGATGTCCAACCAAGTAGGCCTTTAAAGTTACCAAGACCTGGGTAAAGCGCTAGGTAACCTAACGAGAAGATAACCGTACCAATGAATAGTTGGAACCACCAGCGTGGTAGTGGGTTATCAAGCTCTTCGATGCCATCGAATTCATGGCCCGTAGTCGCTTCAGTTGTTTCTTTGTATTTTTCACTTTTGCGCGTTGCTAGAAGCAGCCAAGTACAGCCGATAATAACGGCTAGAGTGATGACTGTGATCCATGCGCTCCAAAAAGCACTCATCTTTCTACTCCTTACTCGACGTCTTTGTCAGTTTTTCTGGTACGTTCATCAATTTCCTCATCCTGGAAGGGGAGGTTGGCTGCATCGTCAAACCGTTTGCGGTTTTTCGGATTCAGTACCCAGATGAACAGGGCCAGAAACGTAACCAGCATCACTACTGGAATATATGGACCGTAGACGTCGTAGCTCACTATTAATTACCGCTTGTTGTTGTACACAGTATGCATCTTGCCTAGCGCTTGTAGGTAAGCAACTAGAGCATCGATCTCATATTTGCCTTCTACGTTTTCACGCGCTGTAGCGATTGTTGCATCGTCAAATGGAACGCCAAGCTTGCGAAGAGCTTCCATCTTCGCTGCTGTGTCTTTACCCGTTAGCTTCTGTTCGAACAACCAAGGGTAAGATGGCATTTTTGATTCAGGTACAACGTCACGTGGGTTGTATAGGTGAGCACGCTGCCAGTCATCTGAGTAACGACCGCCGACACGAGCTAGGTCTGGACCTGTACGCTTAGAACCCCATAGGAATGGGTGCTCGTAAACGTGCTCGTTTGCAGTCGAGAAGTGACCGTAACGCTCAGTCTCCGCACGGAAAGGACGGATCATCTGAGTGTGACATACGTGACAGCCTTCACGGATGTAGATATCGCGACCTTCAAGCTCTAGAGCTGAGTAGGTGCGAAGACCTTCGATTGGCTTAGTCGTAGAGCTCTGGAAGAACAGAGGTACGATCTCAGCCAAACCACCACCACTGATCACGATGATGATCAGTAGGGCAAGGAGGCCGACGTTCTTTTCAATAGTATCGTGTTTAATCATCTTAATGTCTCCGGTACTAATTACGCAGTAGCTGCTGATGGATCTGGGTTTTCAGCTTTAGCTACTGTGCTGCCTGCACGTACGGTCTGCCATACGTTGTAAGCCATTAGAAGCATACCGGTTACGAAGAAGACACCGCCTAGGAAACGTACAAAGTAACCAGGGTGGCTTGCTTCAAGTGCTTCTACGAAGCTGTAAGTTAGCGTACCGTCTTCGTTAACTGCGCGCCACATTAGACCCTGTAGGATACCGTTAACCCACATTGCACAGATGTATAGAACCGTACCGATTGTTGCCAACCAGAAGTGAGTGTTGATTAGGCTGACGCTGTACATCTGAGCCTTACCAAACAGTTTAGGAATCATGTGGTAAACCGCGCCGATAGAGATCATTGCAACCCAACCTAGAGCGCCAGCGTGTACGTGGCCGATTGTCCAGTCAGTGTTGTGTGACAGCGCGTTAACTGTCTTGATAGCCATCATTGGACCTTCGAATGTTGACATACCGTAGAACGATAGAGAGACAACAAGGAAGCGAAGAACTGGGTCTGTGCGAAGCTTATGCCAAGCGCCAGAAAGCGTCATCATACCGTTGATCATACCGCCCCAAGATGGTGCTAGAAGGATCAAAGACATAACCATGCCGACTGACTGAGTCCAATCTGGAAGCGCAGAGTAGTGTAGGTGGTGACCACCAGCCCACATGTACGTAGCGATCAGTGCCCAGAAGTGAACGATCGATAGACGGTATGAGTAGATTGGACGCTCTGCTTGCTTAGGTACAAAGTAGTACATCATGCCTAGGAAGCCTGCCGTTAGGAAGAAGCCTACTGCATTGTGTCCGTACCACCACTGAACCATCGCGTCGACGACGCCAGGGTAAGCCGAATAAGACTTCCAAAGCGTAACAGGCATAGAGATGCTGTTAACGATGTGAAGCACTGCAACAGTGATAATAAATGCCATATAGAACCAGTTACCCACGTAGATGTGCGACGTTTTACGGTTCTTAACGGTACCTAGGAACACAATAGCGTATGAGATCCATACGACCGCGATCAAGATATCGATAGGCCATTCAAGTTCAGCGTACTCTTTAGAAGATGTCAGACCCATCGGCAGCGTAATAGCTGCTGCGACGATGACTGCTTGCCAACCCCAGAAAGTGAACGATGCTAAACCGTCAGAGATTAGACGCGTCTGACAGGTGCGCTGTACAACGTAGTAAGACGTTGCAAATAGTGCACATCCGCCAAAGGCGAAGATGACTGCGTTGGTGTGCAACGGACGAAGACGTCCGAAAGAGAACCATGCAGTGTCGAAGTTAAGTGCCGGCCAGAC
Organism: Marinobacterium sp.; assembly: GCA_018623095.1. Taxonomy (GTDB): domain Bacteria; phylum Pseudomonadota; class Gammaproteobacteria; order Pseudomonadales; family Balneatricaceae; genus Marinobacterium_E. Next base: position 16,720 of record JAAZVX010000023.1, read on the forward strand.
TAGTTGTGCGGCGATGAGTACACCCATCGTCATACCAACTATGCCCCAGACTACCGTCATGATGGCGAACTGGCGTACAACTTTGTAGTTGTAAGTCGTGTTTGCTGTTGCAGTGCTCATTTCATGCTCTCATCAAAGCTAAGTGAATTGATAGTTTTTGAAACCGTTGCGAATTATCAGTTATGGGGCAAGATTTTTCAATGCAAAACGCCCCTAAATAGGGCGTTTCAGGTATCCATTAGTATTATCTAATAAGGCTATTGTCGTTAATTTTACAAAGATAAATAACCTGTTAGTAAATTTTAAGCTATTGAAACAAAAGAGATTATTGTTTTATTACCATTGGTTTAAACCATATATCCGTTTATTATTTGTTCGATTTTGGGCAATTTGTTGATCCATCAAAAATAACGCTTTTTTGATATGTATCAATTTTAATGAATGTGACTTATTTACAGCTTGTTTTGGTGTTAAGACGCCTAAGTCGTTAAACTGTCGCGTCTGTTTTAGGGAGAGGTTCCTTTGAATCACATTATTATCTATTGTCGCAGTGGCTTTGAGAGCGAAGCCGCCAGTGAATTATCAGTGAAAGCGGCGGAGGCTGGAGTTTACGGTTATCCGAAGTTTGATGATTTGGCTGGTTATATAGAATTTGTGATCAACCCTCCTCACAACGCACTGCAGTTGATGAGTAAGTTGCGCTTTCGCGAACTAATCTTTGCGCGCCAATGGATCGCCTGTGAGCCAATGCTGCAGGGTGTTTCGTCAAAAGATCGCCTAACACCCATTAGTGAAGCGGTTGCTAAGCTGCCTAAAGCCTCTGAGTTGTTGGTTGAGAGCGCTGATACAACCGATGGCCGCAACCTCAATGGTTTGGCTAAAAAACTTGGCAGTGCTGCAGCAGGCTTTTTACGACAGCAGGATCTGTTACTTCCGAGAAAATCGAAAGCGGATTATCGCCTACATATCTTCCTGCTTGAGAATAACCAGATTTGGGTCGGTGTCAGTCCGATTAATAACAGTTCCAAATGGGAACAGGGGATCAAGCGCCTTAAGTTCCCGGCTGATGCTCCAAGCCGTTCCACATTAAAGCTTGAGGAAGCTTGGCACTACTTTATTCCTCAGAAATCTTGGGATGAGCGCCTTCAGCGCGGTATGAAAGCGGTGGATTTAGGTGCGGCGCCGGGAGGTTGGACCTATCAACTGGTTAAGCGCGGTATGTTTGTTACCGCGGTTGACAATGGCCCTATGAAGGGTGATTTGATGGAGACCGGTCAGGTTGATCATCAGCGTGAGGACGCATTTACGTTTGTCCCTGCCAAGCCAGTGGATCTGATGGTGTGCGATGTTGTTGATAAGCCGACTCGTGTCATTGAGTTGATGGCCAAATGGGCGGTCAACGGTTGGGCTGATCGACTGATCTTTAA
>JAAZVX010000024.1 GCA_018623095.1 Marinobacterium sp.
CTATGTCCGTCAAAAACTTTGAAAACGGAAACTATTTGCAAATAGCAATGCAGGTTTTGTGCCAACTGATATGACAATTTAGAAATAATTTAGGCAATAACTGCCTAGTACAGAGAGACACTTAAAAAGTGGCTTAAGAGGTTAGCCGTTTAAACGTTTGATCAACCGGCGCTTAATCTCATTTAGGGGCATTTCGCTTTGCTCTCCATAGGCCGACTGATTGATGCCATCAGCCAACGCGAGCGCCTCTTGATCACCTTGCGCATCGGCCCACTGCTGCAAGGTTTTAAATTGGGTATTAGTTCCAGAGTTCGCAGAACCATCAACCAACAAAATGGATATGATTTGATCAGCCGTTGTCGCAGCGTTAATGGCACGTTTAAGATTCTGAATGTTCTCTCTTCTTCTCACTAACTCAGCACCTACACGCGTCGCAATAATCAAGATCGCAATACCGAGGCTCAATAACAAGGCAATGACTAGGGTGGGCAACTTCCATGGCGTCTTTAGTGGCAACTCAACCGCGTCTAGCCGCCCTGATACTGTATTGAAGTATGGGACTTTGACGATGATTGTCTGACCTAAAGACCACTCGTTAAAGGGCACAAAAATTGCCCCGTCACTATCTAATATTTGATCTGCAGAGACGCCTATCGCTTTAACGATGGCGCTTTTTAAACCCCATACCGTATGAGATGGTTGCCCACCTGGGGACTCAACGCTGATACTCCAACCCTGCTCATTTTTTTGAACAGTCATATCAGGCTTGCCGACACTGATGTTGTTGGGGAGATAGCTCGGCAGAGGCAACACTTCGACCTCTTGAGAAGGTAGATAAAAAGTCCACCGGCCTCTCCCTCTCTGGATAACGGGCGGCATTTCCATTAAGAAGTGTCCGGGCTTATGGTAAGTGAAGCGCCAGCAACGCTCTGCAGTCAGGTTTCCGTGGATGGAACGTGATCGGCTAAGTGTCTGCTCTGCAGATACTCCTGGTATTTCAGGAACCTCCACTTTCACACGATTGCGTTGCTCTGACAGAGGCATTTGAATACAGCTCTCAATAGACTCACCCTGCCACATCTGTTCAGGCAAATCGGTCCAGATAGGTGTGATATCGACGTTATTCACCAAGGCCGGTGTCACTATTAGATCGAATCGATCTGATTTTGCCCCGCCCAGTGCAAGCGGCCCCAAAGTGATTGGGCCGGTACTTTTTGGATAGAGCGTGAGGCGTTGCTTAACCTCTATTCGCCCACCGGGAAGACGTTGCTCTTCACGCTGTCTACTTTTGACGAATACCTCTGTTTGCCAACGCTTTACATTTAACTCATCTGGCGTGATCGGGCCAACATAGCGCATATTGACCGTGACTGAGCGCCCCCTCTCGATCTGACTTTTTTCGGGTATCAATGACAAGCTGGCCGCATGAACTTGACCCACACTCATCACTAACAGGAAAAAGATCCTCACCATGGCCGCTCTCCTTCCAGAGTTACCGGGGTTGGATCAATCGTATTGGGCAGTCCCAATTCAAGCCGCATGATACGGCTCATTAATTCAGCAGTGGTCCCCGCTTCAGCAGAACCTGTTCTGATCCAACGAGGTTGATAGGCGAATTCGTCCTGATGACTGAGGTGCTGATCGATGGAGGCCAACAGCAGGGGTTTCACCTGATCAGCCGATAGATTAATAAGGTTAGCTGGCAGCTCCTGATTGACGCCCAGATAGACACCTTCGGCCACTTGGTCTAAAAGATCGATCGGAAGGTTACCGGAGGCGTTATGCCAATCCGCTTTATCGGCACTCTTTTGAATGTCAGCCAATAGCTGTTTCATAGACGCTTCGAGTGAACGCGCAAAGGAGAGGTTTACGGCCACTTTTTGAGCGTCTATTCCAAACGCCTCAGCCTCTTCAAATAACAATTTCGCTTGGGTGTACTCACCACGATAAAAGTGGGTATTCGCCAAGTTAAACAGAGCTACACCACGCTCTTTCTTTGACTCAGATGACCAGACAGCCGCTGCAAAGTTGATCTGCGCGCACCCCCAATCTTGTTGGCGATAACAGGCTTCTGCTTGCTTAAATTGTGACTCATATTTTGAGGGTTCACTAAACGATGGCACGACCCAATAGGTCAGCGTCGCTAGCAACAAAATAACGCTATAGCCCAAGAGTAGAGTGCGCTTAAAGTTAGTCATCAGAACGCCCCAAAGTTGAACGACGAATAAGCAAGGGCATCATCAATAGTGCGAGCAGTAGCGGCACCCAAAACCACTCTAACCAGAGGACCCGGGCATAGTTCTCAGGCGTAATCCGCCTAGATTGTATGTTGAGCCACTCCATCAACGGCAGACCCAATAGCTGGTTTGGTGTTCTGTAGTGAAAATCTCGGTTCAATGATGCCAACGACTTAAGAAGAGAACTGTTCATTTGAGTCGTGGCAGAAGGATTAGTGGGAACGCTAACTGGCTCGCCACTGCCCAACCCAATCAGATTCAGTGTTATAGGCATCGATGCTTGCAGAGCTAACAGAGCGGACTCTAATCGTTCTGTTTTTTCTGGCGAGAAATCACCATCCGTTAATAACACTATGTGGGTCTTAGTGTCCGGTTTCTTGGGGAGCGATTGAATAGCCGACAAAGCATCCGCTAGGTTACTCCCCAGAGTAGGCAGTAAAAACTCATCTGCTTGAGATAGAAAATGGTGGATTAGGTTGGCATCAGTAGTCGGTTTTAGTAACCAGTGTGCACGCCCTGAAAAGGCTAACAGCCCAGACTCTACAATCTGATCCTCATGATCAAACCAGGAGCTGGCCAGCTGATTTGCAGCCGTCATTCGAGTTACGACGCCCTGAGGACTCAATTCATCTCTAGCGCGCATAGAGTCCGAGTAGTCCAACACGATGACCACTCGATCCTTGGTAGACGACAGATCGTTAGGAATATACTGCGGGGTTCTGGGCCCCGCTAAAGCCAAGATCAAAAGAGCCCAAAACAGTGAAAGTTGCAATTGGGTTAACCATTCGTGAGGACGGCGCTTGGCTGGCTGAACCCATGGGATTAGCTCAACATCGACCATGTTGGCTTGTCGTTGTCTCTCTCTGATCGTCAAGATAACAGCAACAACCAAAGGGAGCATCATTAGCCATAAGAGAAGAGGCTCACGCCAATACAGCATCATACCCCCCTCCTGGTAAAGGCTGATAGAAGCAGAGAGATCCCAAACAGAATGAACCAAGGGTAGAGAGGATCCACTAAACGCAGCGTTTTGATCGCTCGGCTCTGAGAGGTTTGCTCATGTGAAATGGTTTGCAGTGCCTCTTCAAAAGCATCGATTGTTTGAGCATGAAACAGCTTACCTGCACCCGCTTTCGCCACTTCTTCCAACAGGAGAAGGTCAACGGGATCGTAAACAAAACCTGCCCGAGTTTTCTGCTCCTGAGTCAGTTCAGTGGAACCGATTGCTATGACGTAGAGTGTATAACCAGAATCAGCCAAACGCTTCGCAGCCAGCTGTGGAGCAACCTCCCCCAGCTGCATGCCGCTGTCAGTGATCATGACTACGACAGGGTTAAGCTCAGTTGGGTAATGATCAGATACCAGTTTGAGGGAGGCAGACATGTCACTTAAACGCCCACCCATCGTTACCCTAATGCGTGAAACCGCATCTGAGACTGCGGCTTTATCCTCGGTAAACGGCAACCAGTGAAGAGGAGGATTTCCCATAATACTGAGCCCAATGCGATTGCCCTGAAACTCTTTTACAAACCCCGACAGTAGCTCTTTAGTTAAACTCATTCTTTCGATGGGCTGCTCATCGTCAAAATAGTCTTTAAGCACCATCGTAATATTGGTATCGACCAGTAACACCAGATCGACGGGGTCTTTCTGTTCAGGTAGCTCGATCTGATCACGGTAGAGCACAGGTTGAGCCAACGCCAGTATCAACACGGCTATCGACAAAAACAGCAATCCCTCACGACGGGGTTGGTGCACTGAGAACCCTTGCCTATCCTCGCTAAGTTCATCCAATAAGGGGAAGCGAATCCGCTCTCTTCGGTATAGATTGGGCCAGGGGGCTTTAGACTGTCTGCGACGCAAATATAGAAGCAGTACCAGAGGCAACAGAGCCAACCAGAGAGGTTGTGTTATACCCCATTCAGAGAACATTCCAAGCCCTTTTAATCAGGATCTGAACATCAACAAGCGTCGGTTCAGATCGCATAAAACGGATTCTGTTCAGGTCATGAAGTAACGCCTCATCCGACGTCATTCTGGCCAACTGATGGCAAGCCTCACGCGGTGTTATCAATCGCTTTTTCAGAGCACGGTGTAACTTAGCAAATGGGGTAAAGTAGCAGTGCCAGATCACAACACACAGAGTAAACAGGGTTGTTAACCCTAACAGAAACAGCAGTGACGTATTGGATGAATGATCAACCATTGGCAGAATATCAAACAGTCTTAACGGGGCGTCATTCATGATGTTCACCACCTAACAGACTCTGGGAGAAGTCATCCACTGAACTGCAGAGCTCAAATAGAGGTATACCTGCTTGAGATAGGATCTTTTGAACCCCTGCGACTCTGGTCTGGTAGCTCTGCTCAAGACGATCCAAGGCCTCTTGACCCTCGACCAAGAATCTTTGACTACCCCATGTCAATTCAACCCCTTTCAGGGCGTTTGGGTCTCGCTCAATGGGATCTGAAATTACGAACGCGCTGATGGAGGTGCGCTGGGCCAACTCACTCAATTGCGCACTGTGGGTGTCGTTTAGCGAGCCAAAATCCGATATCAAAAGAACCCTCGCACCAGAGGGCGCCTCAGAAAGCAGTTGCGACAGTACAGAGTGCCAGTCAATCACAGGCGAGTCTGAGGGCGGAACCGGGTCAACCAGCGCTTCGCTAAGAAGATTGAGCCAGTCGATCCCTACCCTACAATCAAATGACTTAGAGTTCTGCTGGAGTAAGAGCGCACCCAGTGCATAATCTTGTTGATGGTATATGCCCAAACACCATAGAGAGAGCCTCGCCGCTTGAGTAACTTTGAGGCGTTTTCTGGTACCGAATCGCATCGACCCATTACGATCGACGACCAACAAGAGCGGTTGCTGATATTCACTGCGGTAGGTTCGGATTAACGTCTCTTGTGATCGAGCCGATGCACGCCAATCAATCTGACGAGGGTCGTCACCGATTTGATAAACACGCAAGTCATCTAACTCAGTACCACCGCCGAGCAGGGAGGTGTCACTGGAACCACTGCTTAAACGTTGATTGATTAAATTTGGCGATTGAGTGGCCACTGCAGCACCGGATGTTAAGAGTTCGGATATCGCTTGCGGTGTGAGGAGTGGCTGGTCAACTAAACTGTTCACAACAGACCGATCATGCTGCAGGGAGCGTCTCTAACAGACGATTGATCACAGCTTCTGCTGTCACCCCGTCCGATTTAGCCGAGAAGCTCAATACCAAACGGTGGCGAAGCACATCTAACGCTAGCGCATGTACATCTTCAGGAGTGACATAGTCTCGCTGATTCAATAGTGCTCTTGCGGTCGCCGCCTGAATTAGAGCGATCGATGCGCGCGGTGATGCACCTGCTTTAACATATCCTTCCCAATCAGGAAGGTACTGACCTAAGTGCCGAGTTGCAGAGACAAGCTCTATGGCAAAGCGCTCTACCCGCTCATCAATATAGACGTTGTTGAGCGTCTCTCTTAAAGTAAGTAACTCACCGGGTGTCAAAAGTGCTTGCATGTCGGCTTCTACGTGCCCATCCTGAGCTGCTCGAGCACGTCGTGTTATCTCTATCTCTTCCTCGATAGTGGGGTAGTCCAAAAGGATCTTAAAAAGAAAGCGGTCCAATTGAGCTTCCGGTAAGGGGTAGGTTCCAGACTGTTCTAGCGGGTTTTGGGTCGCCAACACCATAAAAACGGGCGGCAGAGGGTAGGTTTTTCCTGCCACAGTGATTTGGTGTTCTGCCATCGACTCGAGTAGTGCGGATTGCACTTTGGGCGGCGCGCGGTTGATCTCATCAGCTAACAACACCTCATGGAATAGCGGCCCCTCGATAAAACGAAAACCACCACTGTTGGCGTCAAACACCTCACTGCCAGTCAAATCAGCAGGCATAAGATCAGGGGTAAATTGAACACGCTGAAAGCTGGCATTCATTCCAGCGGCAAGTGCATGGACCAGTGTGGTTTTAGCCAACCCTGGAGGCCCTTCTAAAAGAACGTGACCGCCACTGAGCAGAGCAATGAGAAGTCGATCGATCACCGCTTCTTGACCGATGATAATCTCTTCGATTTTAGATCGTAGCTCATGCAGAGGTGACAGTTCGCTCACAGTTCAAACCCTTTAGGTGAATTAGTGAGTTATGTTAGCAAATTTGGTTATACCGTTATAGTTATTTGCCTTAAATGAAAAGAGCGCCCTCAGGCGCTCTTCATCAGCATAATAATGTTTATTTACTTTCTAAACGGTTCAGACCTGCTAGGGCCGCAACTCGGTAAGCTTCTGCCATCGTTGGGTAGTTAAATGTGGTGTTTACAAAGTACTTCACAGTGTTTGCCTCACCCTCTTGTGCCATGATGGCCTGACCGATGTGAATGATCTCGGACGCCTGGTCTCCAAAACAGTGAATACCAAGAATTTCAAGAGTTTCACGATGGAACAGGATTTTCAGCATACCGACTGGTTCGCCTGAAATCTGTGCACGTGCCGTATCTTTAAAGAAGGCCTGACCTACTTCGTAGGGCACTGCAGCCGAGGTAAGTTCTTCTTCGGTTTTACCGATCGAACTGATCTCTGGAATGGTGTAAATACCGGATGGTACTTCACTAACAAAACGGAAATCATCAGCATCCAACATGTCTTCAGAAGCAGCACGACCTTGGTCCAGTGCCGCTGAAGCCAAACCAGGCCAGCCGATCACATCACCCACTGCGTAGATACCATCGACCTCAGTTCGGTAGTGACCATCAACCTCTAACTGACCGCGGCCATTGGCTTTAAGTCCAACCTTATCGAGATCGAGTTGTGCCGTATTACCGGTACGTCCGTTACACCACAAGAAAGCATCAGTACGTAGGACTTTGCCCGACTTCAGAGTAATCACGACACCGTTCTCTGTGCCTTCGATCTTGTCGTACTCTTCATTGTGACGAATCATCACACCGTTGTTACGCAGGTGGTAACTCAATGCATCAGAGATCTCACCGTCTAGGAACGACAGCAGACGATCACGATTATCAATCAGGTCAACTTTAACGCCTAAACCACTGAAGATCGATGCGTATTCACAACCGATGACGCCTGCACCATAGATCACCATGTTACGCGGTGTATGACAGAGTTTAAGCACAGTGTCTGAGTTATAGATACGAGGGTGATTGAAGTCCACATCCGGTGGGCAGTAAGGGCTAGAACCCGTCGCTACAATGATATTTTTCGCTTTAAGGGTATCAGCACTGCCGTTATTTCCTTGGATACTCACTTCTGTGTTCGAGACCATTTTGGCTTCGCCAAAGAATAGATCAACACGATTACGAGCATAGAAATTCGTGCGCAGCATGACCTGATTTGAGATTACTTTCTCAGCACGGCTTAACACTTTAGGAAATGAGAACCAACGTGGCTCACCAATATCACGGAACATTGGGTTGGTGTTGAATTCAATGATCTGCTTTACCGAGTGACGCAGCGCTTTTGAAGGGATTGTACCCTTGTGAGTACAGTTCCCACCGACAGTAGACTGCTCCTCGATCACAGCGACACGGCGACCTTTCTTAGCTGCATTCATTGCAGCACCTTCACCTGCGGGACCCGAACCAATCACCACTACATCGTATTCGTAGGCTGCCATTTAGTACCTCAACTTTCCTTGTCGTTATAAGCGATCGAATTACTTAACTTCGTAAGCTAGATCGTCTTTTTTAATCTCTTTCTTTTGCACGGCGTCTTGCTCGCCATCACAATCTTCTGGACGACCGCCACAAATATCACAAACGGTATCCATGCCTAGTGCACTCATGCCACCACAAGAGCCTTTAATTGGCTTATTCGAGAAGATCACGCCTACTGACATGCCAACGATCACAAACAGTAGAACAATAAATGTAATGACCATAATTTCCATGGTTTACTCCCCCTCTTGAACAAAGGCTTCAAACTCTGATGTTGCCTGTTCGATAAATGTATCACCCTGCTCTGACTTATATAAGAAGTAGGCCGCTATTCCCTCTTCTTTGGCGAACTCAAAGCCTTTAGTTTCGCCCATCACCATCAGCGTAGTCGCTAAAGCATCCGCTTCAGCACAGGTCGGTGTTAACACGGTAACAGACGCTAAACGGTGGGTAATCGGTTTTCCTGTCGCAGGGTTAATGGTGTGTGAAAAACGAACACCCTCTTCCTCAAAGTAGTTACGGTAATCACCCGACGTAGCGATCGCGGTATCCTTTACGTTGATGATGCGACCAACACTGCGCTCCATCGATGCCGGAGATTCAATGGCGATACGCCAGTGTGAACCATCAGGCTTTACCCCTTTGGCTCGTAGCTCACCACCTATCTCAACCAGATAGTTATGAATGCCTTCTGCTTCCAGAATTTCAGCCAGCTGATCGACGCCGTAACCTTTAGCGATCGCCGAAAGATCAACATACTGCTGGCCTAATTTTCGCAGACGAGAGGGGTCTTTTAAAACCTCTACTTTTTGGTAACCAATTCGCTCTTTCAGCGACGCGATCTCAGCATCAGTGGGTGCTTTCTCTACTCGACCGTTTGGACCAAAGCCCCAGAGGTTAACCAATGGGCCTACGGTGACATCAAATGCACCTTTTGAACGCTCACTGATCGCCAGTGATTGCGATACAACCGCGGCCAGCGCATCTGAGACTTCCATCTCGCTACCAGCAGGTAGTTTATTGAAGGTAGAGAGTTCGCTGTTCGGTATATAGGTCGACATCTGCTGGTTAACGGTTGCAAGAACCTTACCGGCACGATTACGAATATCAGTGATTCGATCTTCGTTAAGATCAACCCAGCGCATACTAAAGGTGGTGCCCATGGTTTGACCATCAATGCCTACCACCTTCTCATTTTCAAAAAATTGACAGCCCGTTAGAACAAAAACGGCCAGTAGCAAAGCTACCGGCCATTTAATAAGGCTTTTAAAACCTGAAATCATCTATTAGCCACCGAAGTCGTCAAGCATGATGTTCTCACGCTCAACACCTAGGTTGAGTAGCATGTCGATCACCGCTGCGTTCATCATTGGTGGCCCACACATGTAGTACTCACAATCTTCTGGTGCTTCGTGATCCTTCAGGTAGTTCTCGAGAAGGACGTTGTGAATGAAGCCAGTCAATCCATCCCAGTTATCTTCAGGAAGTGGATCAGAAAGGGCTAAATGCCATTCGAAGTTTTCATTCTCTTCAGCCAGCTTATCAAACTCTTCTGTGTAGAAGGCTTCACGAACAGAACGTGCGCCGTACCAGAAAGAGATCTTACGCGTGGAGTTAAGACGCTTAAGCTGATCAAAGATGTGTGAACGCATAGGCGCCATACCAGCACCACCACCGATGAAGACCATCTCGTTGTCAGTTTCACGAGCGAAGAACTCACCGAATGGGCCGTAAACGTCAATCGTATCACCTGGCTTCAGGTTGAATACGTAAGACGACATGATTCCTGGTGGGACATCGTCACGGCCTGGAGGTGGTGTCGCAATACGGATATTGAACTTAACCACACCACGCTCTTCAGGGTAGTTTGCCATTGAGTAAGCACGGATCGTTGTTTCGTCTACTTTTGACACATAACGCCAGATATCGAACTTATCCCAATCTGGGTGGTACTCTTCTTCGATGTCGAAGTCTTTGTAGTTAACCGTATGTGGTGGACACTCTAGCTGTACGTAACCACCTGCACGGAAGTCAACGTTCTCACCTTCTGGAAGACGTAGAGTCAACTCTTTGATAAAGGTTGCAACGTTCGGGTTTGAGTCGACAGTACAGGTCCATTTCTTAACGCCAAATACGTCATCTTCAACATGAATTTTCATGTCTTGTTTAACAGGCACCTGACAGCTTAGACGCCAGCCCTCTTTCGCTTCACGCATTGTGAAGTGTGACTCTTCCGTCGGTAGCATAGATCCGCCACCTTCATGAACTTCACACTTACACTGGGCACAGGTACCGCCGCCACCACAAGCAGAGGCAAGGAATACACCCTTGTCTGCTAGGGTCTGAAGCAATTTACCGCCTGCAGGCACAGTGATCGTTTTTTCAGGATCATCATTAATTTCAATTGTTACATTGCCGGAGCTAACCAGCTTAGCGCGGGCAGCCAGGATAATAGCAACCAGTGCTAGTACCACGACTGTAAACATCACCACGCCTAGGATGATTTCTGCATTCATAGCTAATTCAATCCTTTCCTAGTAGACCAGTTATAGTGACACGCCAGAGAATGACATGAAGCCTAGTGACATCAAACCTACAGTAATGAAGGTGATACCTAGACCGCGAAGACCCTCTGGTACATCTGAGTATTTAAGCTTCTCACGAATACCAGCCAAGGCTGTGATCGCAAGTGCCCAACCGATACCTGCACTCGTGCCGTAAACAACACTCTCACCAAAAGTGTAGTCACGTTCAACCATGAACAGCGCCGCACCCATGATTGCACAGTTAACTGTGATCAGTGGTAGGAAGACACCCAACGCGTTGTAGAGCGCTGGAACGAATTTATCCAAGAACATCTCTAGGATCTGAACGATCGCAGCGATAACGCCGATGTATGAGATGTAACCTAGGAAGCTAAGGTCAACTTCAGGGTAACCCGCCCAAGCCAATGCACCTTCACGAAGAAGAAGATTGTAGATTAGGTTGTTAACCGGTGTCGTAATCGCCAAAACAACGATAACTGCCACACCAAGACCAAAGGCTGTTTGAACCTTCTTAGAGATCGCCAAGAAGGTACACATTCCCAAGAAGAATGCGAGTGCCATGTTCTCAACGAAGATCGCCTTAACGGCTAGACTGATCATCTGTTCCATTAGTGAGAACCTCCTTTAGTGTTAGCCGCCATTTCAAAATCTGGCGCTTCTACCTGTTTTGGATCCCATGAACGGATGATCCAGATGAAGATACCGATTAGGAAGAAAGCACTTGGAGGAAGCAACAACAGACCGTTGCTCTGGTACCAACCACCGTTAGTCACTAGCGGTAGAATTTCGATACCGAACAGTGAACCGGCACCAAAGAGTTCGCGGAAGAAACCAACGAACATCAGCACAGCGCCGTAGCCTAGACCATTACCGATACCATCTAGGAAGCTTGGCAGTGGTGGGTTCTTCATAGCAAAGGCTTCTGCACGACCCATTACGATACAGTTAGTAATGATCAAACCAACGAATACTGAAAGCTGCTTAGAGATATCGTAAGCGTAGGCTTTAAGTATCTGGTCAACAACGATTACCAATGAGGCGATGATCGTCATCTGCACGATGATACGAATGTTACCGGGAATGTGGTTACGAATGATCGAAACGAACATGTTTGAAAAAGCCGTAACCACGATTACAGCCAACGACATTACAAGCGCCGTTGCCATGTTTGACGTAACCGCCAGTGCAGAACATACACCCAATATTTGCAATGCAATTGGGTTGTCCTTAAATATAGGGGTCGTCAAGATCTCTTTTGACTTAGCCATGATTAAGCTTCTCCTGCACGAAGGTTAGCCAAGAACGGAGCGTAGCCGTTTTTGCCCATCCAGAATTGAACAAGGTTGGTGACACCGTTTGCGGTCAACGTTGCACCTGAAAGACCGTCAACCTTGTACTCGGCATTCACCGTAGAAGCATTGACCTTGCCTTTAATCAACTGCAACTCAGGCTGCTGCATGTCATCGGCGTAAACCTTTTTACCAGGCCAAACCGCTTTCCAAGCTGGGTTATCAACTTCACCACCAAGGCCCGGAGTCTCAGCGTGTGAGTAGAAACCAAGACCAACCACTGTATTAAGGTCGCCTTCCAAAGCAAGGAAGCCGTACAGTGTTGACCACAGGCCGTAACCATGAACAGGCAGGATAATTTTATCAAGCGCACCATTATTGCCCTCTACAACGTAAACTGGCATGTAGTTAGGTTGGCGTTTGATTGACGCTTTATCATCTTCACGCGACAGTGCTTTTGAAAGCTCTGGATCTTTAGCCGCTTTTTGGATATCAAACTTGGCACCGTCCACGGCATCCGTGAACTTACCCGTTTCAATATCCACGACTTTGGTTGTGATTTGAGCAAACAACTCATCAACCGATTTACCAGGCTGAAGTAGGCCTGCTGCCGCAAGAATGTTTGTCTTACGGTCAAGATCTTTGTTGGCAACCTGCTTAGGTTTAAGGATGACAGCTGCTGCTGACACCACAACCGAACAGATTACACATAGTAGAACGGTTACCGTAACCGTTTTGCTAATTGTATCGTTATTAGCCGACATTACGTGCGATCCTCCGTTTGATGTTCGCCTGCACCACGAAGTTATCAATCAGCGGTGCAAAGAGGTTCGCGAAAAGGATCGCGAGCATCATACCTTCTGGGAATGCTGGGTTAACCACGCGGATGAGAACAACCATCACGCCGATTAGAGCACCAAATACCCACTTACCTTTATCCGTCATTGAGCCAGAAACAGGGTCGGTCGCCATGAAGAACATACCGAACGCGAATCCACCCATGACTAGATGCCAGTAGAAAGGAACGCTAAACATCGGGTTCGTGTCAGAACCGATCGCATTGAATAGTAACGTTGTCGCAACCATGCCGAGGAAGACACCGGCGACAATGCGCCACGCAGCCACACGAGCAAACAGCAATACAGCACCACCAATCATGATAGCCAGTGTTGAAGTCTCACCTACTGAACCTTGAATCGAGCCTAGGAAAGCATCCATCCAAGTCACATTGGCAGCAAGTACACCTTCAATACCACCCGCAGCCGCTAGACCAAGAGGCGTCGCACCAGAGAAGCCATCAACCGCTGTCCAGATTGCATCACCTGACATCTGTGCTGGGTAAGCAAAGAATAGGAATGCACGACCGGTCAACGCAGGGTTTAGGAAGTTTTTACCCGTACCACCGAAAACCTCTTTACCGATCACGACACCGAAGCTGATGCCAAGAGCAACCTGCCACAGAGGTACAGTCGGAGGAAGAATCAGAGAGAATAGGATCGATGTTACGAAGAAGCCTTCGTTCACTTCGTGACCACGCTTCATTGCAAATAGGACTTCCCAGAAGCCACCCACAATAAAGGTCGTTGCGTAAATCGGTAGCCAGTACATGGCACCGTGTAGAATGTTATCCCAAGCGCTGGTCGCGTCATAGCCTGCTAACGCAGAGATAACGGCACCACGCCAGCCTTCCGCTTCCGTCAGGCCAAGCACCTCCATTGCGCTGTTTGCTTGGAAGCCAACATTGTATAGACCCGCAAATACCGCTGGGAAAGTACACATCCAAACCAGAATCATCATACGCTTAAGATCAACCGCGTCACGAACGTGAGAGGCTGTCTTAGTCACAGCGCCTGGCGTGTAGAAGATAGTATCTACCGCTTCGTAAAGTGCATACCAGTTCTCGTACTTACCACCTTTGTGGAAGTGAGGTTCTAAAGAATCAAAAAAACCACGTAAACTCATAATCTTTTCCTCCTTAAGCTTCTTTCTCTATACGAGAAAGGTTGTCGCGAAGGATCTCGCCGTACTCATATTTACCTGGGCAGGCAAAGGTACAGAGCGCCAGATCTTCCTCTTCCAGCTCAAGACAACCAAGATCCATAGCGACAGCGATATCGCCGACAACCAATGAACGAAGAAGTTGAGTTGGAAGAATATCAAGGGGCATCAAACGTTCGAACTGACCAGTAGGAACCATGGCACGTTCTGAACCGTTTGTTGTCGTAGTAAATGCAAATTTCTTACCTGGCTTGAACATGGATGCAAACATGTTCATAACAGAGAACTTCTCTGTACCTGGTGCCACCCAACCCATGAACTCACGCTCAGTACCTTCGCGAAGAACACTCACTTGGTTAGCGTAGCGCGCTAGATAAGCGGTTGGGCCTGATGCTTTAGCACCATTCCAAACAGAGCCATTGATCACACGGTTATTGCCTGCTTTAAGTAAACCCGCCGTTAACTCATCAAGAGATGCACCGACACGGGTTTTAAGCAGTGTTGGCACCTCAACTTGAGGTCCTGCTAGTGATAGGTAACGATCAGTGCTCAAACGACCTGTTGTAAATAACTTACCGATCGCGATCACATCTTGGTAACCCAAGTACCACACCTGTTTGTTGCGATGAACCGGATCAAGGAAGTGAATGTGTGTACCAACGTTACCTGCTGGGTGAGAACCCTCAAAAGTTTCAGTCGTAACGCCAGAAACTGAAGGGAGCTCTGTACCTGGAGCTGCACATAGGAAAACATTGTTGGCTTGGATGCGAGTCAGAACCGTTAGACCTTGTTCAAATGCCTCTTTTTCGGCATTTAGAACAACACTAGGATCCATAGCCAGTGGATTGGTATCCATCGCTGTGACAAAGATCGAGCTTGGCACTGCATCAACGGCTGGCACCTTACCGAAAGGGCGGGTTCTTAGAGAAGCCCACAACCCTGAAGCAATTAGGTTTTCACGAACCTGAGACTCTTCCAAAGTGGCAAGTTCGGATGCTGCGTAGCTTGAAAACTCAACTGCGTCTTCGTCTGAATCCAATTCAATGACGACTGACTGTAGCACTCGACGTTCACCGCGATTAATCGCAGTAACAACCCCTGCACCAGGAGCTGTGAATTGAACGCCATCATTCTTCTTATCAGTAAAGATCACCTGACCGAGTTTTACTCGATCCCCTTCTCGAACCATCATCGTTGGTTTTAAGCCAACGTAATCAGATCCTAGAAGCGCCACAGATTTAACATCAGCTGAAGGGGATACCTTCTGTTCTGGTGCTCCTGTGATAGGCAGATCTAGACCCTTTCTGATCTTGATCATTCGCTTTATTCCAATCCGCTAAAAATTTTTAAAGCCTCGAACTGAAACCATCTCGCTCTTTTGAAGCTCAATGCTACAGACGGACCTTCCCCAAAATCGCGCAAATTATACCTGACAGAGGTTTATCGCCGCTACTGAGAGAAAGGAGCTTTCAGTGATTATGTAGTTAAATTACAGGATAAACAGCTAACTAATTTTGAATAAACAGTTAACCGTTTGTTATATAGATGCTTTTTAAAACTGATGGATTGGGTAGATATGCCGAGCAGGAATAACCTGCCCGGATTGCATGAATTATCGAACAAGGCTTAGTAAAGGTAAGGACTCCACGATGGTGCACGCACATCGCCTCGCGTATTAGGCATTCTAAAACGCACCTGACCATCTAAAGAAACCGCTGATAGCACGCCCTGATTTCCCTCCTGAGTTGCATAGAGCACAACGCTGGCATTCGGAGCGATGGTGGGTGACTCTTCAAGCCCCGTCTCAGTCAAGATATCAAGTCGGTCTGTCTTAAGATCCAATACCGCAACGGAAAAACGGTTGCCAGAACCGCCTGAGCGGTGAATCATTGCAAGGAAGCGACCATCAGGCGTCATGCTTGCACGGGCATTGTAGTTACCCTCATACGTGACACGAGTCATTTGACGCGTTGCCAGGAAAAGACGGTAAATTTGCGGCGAACCTCCACGATCAGAGGTAAAAAAGAGCGACTCACCATCTGGCGCCCAACTAGGCTCAGTATCGATACCGTAGTGGTTTGTAACTCTCTGTAGCTGTCCAGACGTGACGTCCAGCACATAGATCTCAGCATTACCATCTTTAGACAGAACCAGCGCAAGCTTGTTGCCATCAGGTGACCATGCAGGTGCACCATTTAAGCCAGAAAAGGACTGAATTCGTTCACGCTTACCGGTAGCCAAATATTGAACATAGATCGATGGACGACCAGTTTCGAACGAGACATAAGCGATCTTCTTGCCATCCGATGACCAACTTGGGGACATGATTGGCTCGCGTGACTCAAGAATAACGCGTGGACGATTGCCATCCCAATCGGCCATCTCAAGGCGGTAACGGGAGGTTTGACTGGTTAACTGCTCAGCTGTGACATAGACAATGCGAGTGGAGAATGCACCGCGGTTTCCTGTCAGTGCTTGATAGATCTGATCTGCTATAAAATGTGCCGCGTCTCTTAGCTGGTTGATGTCGCTTTCGAGCGGCTGGATCATGATGTTCTCTTCTTTAAGAACATCATAAAGCTCATAGCGGAGGCTGACACGATTGGCTGAGATCGGTTCAATTTTACCAACGACCAGGAAGTCACTTTTCGTCATGCGCCAGTCACGGAAAAAGATCTGGCTTCGCTCAGAAGGCAGGCTCAACATCGCCGATCGTGGCAGTGTGGTGAATAGACCTGATCGTGATAGGTCTTGATCGACAATTTGCGCGACATCTTCAGCCAGCGCGCCCTGCCCTGTCCATTTAAAAGGAACAACGGCTACCGGAGTTGGCTCTGATAGGCCCTGAGTAACCTCGACAACCAATTCAGCTCTAACGATTAATGGCGCCCATAACAGAACAAATAAAAGGCTTTTTAACTGGTTAAGATTTACCATCTCAATCCCTCAGGTCTAAATTCAATTAATACTCTACGCAAATTACGCTCAAATGTAATCGGGTCAACGCTAGCAATCAGTTCATACTGCCCTACACGCTTAATCGCTTGAAGCACCGATCGATCATAAGCCATGTCGCCGCTACTTTTAATAATCTCTGCTAGATCCACTTCACCCGACGGAAAGAAGTGAATCCTAACGGTCGCCGTCATGCCGTTACGTGCGGTAGAGGGAAGACGCCAATTATCTTCGGTGAGCGTGCGAATGTAGGCCCCGACATCAGCAACCGTTTGTGCAGCCCTCTCGGCTGCCGCTGCACGCTGCCTAGCGAGCTCTTCGCGACGTTTTGCTTCAGCCTGTTCTTTAGCTTTACGCTCTGCATCCGCTTTTCGTTTAGCCTCTTCAGCCGCTTTACGTTTTGCTTCTTCTGCTGCTTTGCGTTTAGCTTCTTCGGCTTGACGACGTTTCGCCTCAGCCCTCTTTTTGGCTTCTTCTGCTGCTTTTAATTTGGCTTTTTTAGCATCTGCATCAGCTTTCTTCTTAGCCGCTTCAGCTTTTTTTCGCTCTGCTGCTTTGCGCTCTGCATCCGCTCTCTTTTTAGCTTCCGCTGCTTTGCGACGCTTAGCCTCTTCAGCCTTTTTCCGTTCAGCAGCTCTCTTGGCTTCAGCTTTTCGTTTAGCTTCTGCCGCTTTTTTACGTTTCGCTTCAGCTGCTTTAGCTTTTTCGGCAGCCTTTTTCTTAGCAGCCTCTGCCGCTGCTTTATCTCTCATCAACTTCTCTTCGGCCGCTTTCTTTTCTGCCAGCGCCGAGAGATCAACCATACGTGCTTCGATGTGTCTTGGTTGTGCTTTGCGATCGACCTCTTGACCGATCCAGACCCCAGAGATAACCACTAACACAAGTGCATGAACCAGTGCAGCAAATAGAGTTGGTAAAAGATAACTACGATCGAACAAAGATCTACTCCGTTACCAGACCGACTCGCTCAGCCCCAGCACCTTGTAACAGCACCATTAACTGAACTACCTGATCATAACTTGCTTGTCGGTCACCACGCACCAACATCATTTTGCCCGGGTTGACTGATAGAATCTGCTGAATTTGACCCGCTATCTGTTCTGCACTCTTAGGCACAGTCTCATCTTCACCTAAGTTGATGTAGTAGAGCCCTTCTGAATCGACTGTAACGATTAAAGGCTCTTCATCCTGAGTCTCCACTGGCTCAGACGAGGCTTTCGGGAGCTCTACATCAACTCCTTGGGTCAGCATAGGTGCCGTTACCATAAAGATGATCAGCAGTACCAAGGTCACATCGATGTAGGGTACGACGTTGATCTCTGCATTTAATTTGCGCTTTGTGCGCTGACGCCTAATCATCTCTCACCC
>JAAZVX010000087.1 GCA_018623095.1 Marinobacterium sp.
CCTGCAGACGTTTCTACGTGTGGGGCAAAAACCACATCGGGACGTTCATTACGAATGGCATCTACCGCCTCTTCAACTGGGTAGGGAGTCAGTTGAGCTTGCGCATCGTTTGAATCAAAACGCGCTTTTAAAACCAACTCTTCACGAGGCAGATTGGCCATCTCAAAGATTTGAGTCCAACGGTAGCTGAACCAACCATTGCGAATCACCATCGCTTTTTTGCCGTTAGCAAACTGGCGAGCAACCGCTTCCATGCCAAACGTGCCACTGCCTGGAATAATCGCCACAGCATCTGCGTTATAGACACTCTTTAATTGACCCGATAGATCACGCATAACGTGCTGAAATGCATTAGACATATGGTTTAGAGAGCGGTCTGTATAAACAACCGAAAATTCAAGCAATCCTTCTGGATCAACGTGTGGTAATAACCCTGACATCGTCTGTCCTTGTCAATAAATTAATGAGCACATGATGCGAAAGAACCCTGTTTGAATCAAGGCTTAGAGAGACGATTTATCGCATCCTGATAACGATAACTGTCAATCAAACGACGAACATCCTCTCTTGTTGCACCATTTAAACTCTGTTCAATGGCGGCAAATTGATGCTCTATCAAATTCGGTTCATAGGTTTCAAGCGCCTCTATTAAATCACTGACTTTGACTAAATTATGATTTTGCAGACAGTCTGGCGACTGAGCAGTGATATTGTCACCTTCCAAGTATAGACGAACTTTAGGAAGCGTCTGCGTCATGATTTCTTGATAGGTTTCGCCGGCACAGCGGTACCTTTTTATATCCCCATCTGTACCCTGAGCGAGTATGGTCTGCTCATAATGGGTACAGAAGATAGAGAGTCGCGTTAAGCCCAGTATAGAGCTGATGCCGCGAAGCTTGTGTAGATAGGCTTTTAGATCGGCAACCGAGCTCTTATCAATCATATGAATCAGTGCATTTGGATCTTGGTAAAGGCCAATAAATTTGTGAAGCTGTTAGTAATAGGAATCAAGGTTAGACCAGAATGTCTTACCTTTATCGTAGTCAAAGTGGGGCTCGTCACTCCAATCTAACGACTCAAGTTCAGTAATGTCACTCTCTTTAACGGAATCAGATTGAGCTGGACCAGTGACACGGTGAATTTCAGACACTAACTGGTCAGCCGTAAACGGTTTGGGCAAAAACCCCACCATCCCCACTTCCAATGTTCTCTGCTGCTGCTCTTCAGTGAACCCGGCAGAGACAGCAATTATGGGTATGTCACAAAAATACCTCTGCTCTTTGATAATGGTTGCCGTCTCAAAACCATCCAAAATAGGCATTTGCAGATCCATCAAAATAACGTCGACCACTCCGTTAAGTTCATAGAGGGTGGCGAGTGCCTTTTGACCGGATGATGCCGCATCAACACGAGCACCTAGATCTTCCAGAAGACCTGACGCCAACTCAAGATTAATCTCAGAATCATCAACAACCATGACATTTAAACCCTCTAAACGGGAGGTAACATGCTCTCTCTTTTCAGCGGCCGCTTCTACCTGAGAAAGCGTCGATAGCTCAAAAGGGAGCACAACCGTAAAACAGGAACCCTCTTCAGGTTTAGACTCAACGCTGACGGTCCCCCCCATCAAGTCGACAAGATGTTTAACGATCGACAGACCTAAACCCGTACCGCCATAGGATCGGTTGACACTTCGATCCGCTTGCTCAAAGGGTTCAAAGAGATCGTCTAATCTATCTGCTGAAATTCCAATTCCTGTATCAGTAACCTGAAAACAAAGCTCTAGATCCTCGTTTTGTTTATTCGAGGCATTGTGCACCAATACGCTCAAATCAATAGAACCTCGGTTCGTGAATTTGGCTGCATTCCCGAGCAAATTGGTCAACACCTGTTTTAAGCGAAAACCATCTCCCATTAAATAGTTAATGCTTGAGTCCACGCCAGCCAGGTTCAAGGTAACTTGATCGTTAAGAAGTAGAGGTTGGATGGATAACGTCAAATCATCCAATAGAAGATTCAAGTCGAAGGGTCGGTTTTCAATATCAATCGCATTAACTTCCGCCCTGGTGACTAACAATAGATCATCTATAGTGGCAGATAGCTGACCTCCAGCACTCAGTATTTGACTCAAAATTTTCTGCTGCCCCTCTTCACCGCCTAGTGTTTTTAGACGTTGGGTGAGACCCAATACGGCATGCAGCGGAGTTCTTAATTCATGGGTTACGTTGGCCAGAAATTGTGATTTAAATGCATCAGCCTGTTCAGCTTTCTGTTTTGCTATGGCCAACTCTTCACGTGACTGCACCAACTGAGTGACGTTTTGTGCACCCCCTTCAGCTAACACAAGATTGCCGTGACCATCGCGTGTAAAATCACCAAACCATCGCATATAAGATGGCATCAATGGATCGGCCAATTGCACTTCAATGACAAACTCATGCCCTAATCGAGCAAATGCCCAAGCTTTCTCAAATTTGCTGCGATCTTGCACAGCAATGAGCTCAATCAACGCATCCCAACTTAACAAACCTTCAGAATCTGACAGATTTAGCTGACGCTGAAGCTCTGATGAAAAACGGAATTTTTTCAGCTCAGGATACCAATACCAACTACCGACTTGAGCAAGCGATTGAACTCGATGAAACTGCTTCAACTTGGCATTGAGGGAGAGCATTTCAATATTACTGCTGTGTAAATCAGGCGAATATTGATGATTTTCTATAGGTTGAAGTGACTCCCCCTCTTCCCAGCTAATCGCCACTCTATATTTTGTGTACTCTTTATTTACACCCTTTGCCAAATCAGCGGCCGTTGTACCAAGCAACTCACCCAACTCTTGATAGGAGAATGCAATGGTTGCAAGCTTAGGGTGGGCTCTTTGTCCTGCTTCACTGTTGGAGTAACCTACAACCGATATTGACCGGCCCACGTGTAAACCATGACGTTTAATTGCTTCATAGGCACCCAGTGCCAACTCATCAGTAGCACAGATGATGCAGGTTGGTGGGTTAACGCCCTGTAACAGGTGCTGCGTCATCGCAAACCCTTGACTGTGGATAGGATGGCCACTTAACAGCAGTTCGTTATCAACCTCTATCTCAGCCTGATGCATACCCGCTAAAAAGCCTGAAAAACGTTGCTTCGAATATGACATGGTCTCGGAACAATTCAAAAACGCGATTCGGGTATGGCCTAACTTCGTTGCTTTTAACACAGCAAGCCGCATGGCCCCAAAGTTATCAGTGTCGACCCAGTTAAAGCCCCTCTGTTCAGTGTCTGAGCCAAATAGGACAAAGGGTGTGTCCAGCTCTTTCAGTTTTGATAGGTCATTAGCATGATCAGAGAGCCGAGGAATAATCATGGCATTAGGGTTATGAAGAGCAACCAACCTCTGATAAACATCTACATCCAGCTCCTCAGGTTGGGTGGCGAAGTTAGCCAATTCTAAATGGCCCGAACGCGCTTCAACAAACAATTTAATGGCCGGAATTAGCTCCCCCAGATACTTCTCCCGTGCACCGCTTTGCAGCCAATCACTAGGCAGAGGAAAAAAGACTTTGAATTGCGAAGGAGGTTGTGTCATAACATCATCTATATCGAATCTTACCTTCAGTTTATACGAAACAAGACGCTAAAGAGCCAAAAACCTGACACTTTATTAACGTGAGTCACGAATGCCAACTCTACAGATCGCTAATCTTCTGCTTCTCTCTCTATTGTGGGGCGGCTCTTTTCTGTTTATCGGCATCGCCGTTCAGGAGATAAACCCTTTACTATTAGTATTCTTGCGCGTATCGATAGCCGCGTTAGCCATGATCAGTTTGATTCCATTTTTGAAAATCCCACTGCCCAGAGATAGCGCAGCATGGAAAGCCTACTTTATGATGGGTCTTCTGAATAACGTAATTCCTTTCACCTTTATTTTTTACGCCCAAACATTGATCAGCGTCTCGTTGGCGTCCATCATTAATGCAATGACGCCTATCTGTACGTTCATTATATTGGCGCTGTTTAAGGAAGAGCTTCTTAAACCCAACAAAATTATTGGGAGCCTATTGGGCGTCATCGGCGTTGCTCTGCTCAGCGGTCTTACCCAACTGGCACTTCACACAGATCCATTAGGCGTTCTATTCAGTTTTATGGCAACCGTTAGCTACGGCCTTTCAGGATTATGGGCTAAACGACACCTAGCGGGACGCAATTCGATCCAGTCCGCGACTAGCCAATTAACCGCCTCTTCAATCATTATGGTGCCTATTCTATTAATCACATCCACACCGCTTCCGGAGGTTCTACCCACCAATAGCGTCATCGCGTCCATACTGGCACTGGCGATCGCCTCAACGGCGTTCGCTTATATTCTTTTCTTTGAATTAATCAGTAAGGCGGGGGCATCCAACGCGATGCTAGTGACACTCCTGGTACCAATCAGTGGGACCTTTCTCGGAGTGAGCGTATTAAATGAAACCCTTTCACTGATCCAAATATTAGGCGGACTCTTTATTGGACTGGGTTTGTTAGTAATCGATGGTCGCCTCTTAAATCTATTACCAAAGAGATAAAAAAACAGCGTTTTATGGTCTATAGTTAATAGACTAACTCCAGATGGTTGTTGAGAAATAACGTTGATACAAAATTCGATAAAAAGCAAAACCATACTTGGTGTCGCGGCGATTGAAGCCGTACTACTGGTCACTCTGATCGTCATGATGTTGGGATTTATTCGAGACACCAACTTTAGCGAGATGAATAAACGGGCCAACGCGACTGCCAACCTCTTTGCGGTTACCGTAAAAGATGCTGTTCTCTCCTATGATCTGGCATCACTTGAAGCCTTTGTCGAGGAGGTGATGAAGAGCGACGACATCTTGTACGCTAGGGTTTTGGACCATCAAGGTCGAATTTTGACCCAATCCGACACCATCTCACCCGGAGAGTTGGATACTCAGGCATCTGAAGTAGACGACGGAATCTATGATGCGAAAGCGTTTATCGAAGTGAATGGAGAGAATCACGGCACGGTCGAGGTTGGTTTTAGCATCCACCCAATTCTCAATACCATCGAAGAAGCTAAGCGCTGGAGCTACGCCATTGCCTTTTTGGAGATGGCTCTGGTCGCAATATTCTCGTTCATATTAGGACGCTATCTGGTCAACAAACTCTCTTTACTCCGTGATGCAGCTGAAACCATCAGTCG
>JAAZVX010000088.1 GCA_018623095.1 Marinobacterium sp.
TATCTAATTGATGAAGATACCCCTATGGTGTGGCGTGGCCCCATGGTCAGCAGTGCTCTGCAGCAGCTGCTGATGCAGACTCAATGGGATAACCTGGATGTTCTGTTAATTGATATGCCGCCAGGCACTGGTGACATCCAGTTGACGCTGTCGCAAAAAGTGCCAGTTGATGGTGCCATTATTGTGACGACGCCACAGGATATAGCGCTGCTAGATGCTAAGAAGGGTATCGAGATGTTCCGCAAGGTCGATATTCCTGTTTTGGGTATTATCGAAAATATGAGCATGCACGTCTGCTCCAACTGTGGTCATGTTGATCCCATCTTCGGTGAGGGTGGCGGTGATAAGATGGCAGAACAGTACCAAACTTCGGTACTAGGCCAGTTGCCATTGGCCATGCCCATTCGCGTGCAAGCTGATTCGGGCAATCCAATCGTCACTGCAGAACCAGATTCTGAGTACGCCAAGCTTTATCTAACTCTTGCCTTATCTGTCAGCAAGGTGCTGGCTGAGCATACACAGGCCGAGACGCCATTTATCAACATCATGGATGATTGATGAGTTAAGAAAAGGCTCTATTTTAAGAGCCTTTTTTGCTATTATTTCGCGGTTTTCTTTTTAGGTGATAATAAATGGGTATCAAAGCCGATAAATGGATCCGTCGCATGGCGGAAGGGCAACAGATGATTGCTCCGTTTGAACCAGGTCAGGTTCGTGAAGTGAATGGCGATAAAATTGTCTCATACGGGACATCTAGTTATGGCTATGATGTGCGTTGTGCGGACGAGTTTAAAATCTTCACTAACATCAACTCGTCGGTTGTCGATCCTAAAGACTTCAACAGTGAGAGCTTCGTCAATGTGAAGTCGGATGTCTGCATCATCCCACCTAACTCATTCGCATTGGCTCGCACCGTTGAGTACTTCAAAATTCCGCGTGATGTGCTGACTATCTGCCTTGGCAAAAGCACCTACGCTCGCTGTGGCATTATCGTTAACGTCACTCCGCTTGAGCCTGAGTGGGAAGGGCATGTGACCCTTGAGTTCTCAAACACTACACCGCTTCCAGCTAAGATTTACGCCAATGAAGGTGTTGCACAAATGCTCTTTATTGGTGGCGATGAAGTGTGTGAGGTCTCCTACGGTGATCGCGGTGGCAAATACCAAGGACAAACAGGTGTGACCCTGCCGCGCACTTAATATGCAAGAACAAGTCGATAGTATTAAAGCATTTTGGGATGATCTAGCAATTACCCTAGATGCTCTTCAACACGCCACGCTTGAGCAACTCGCCGAGCAGGGTGAGCGTGTGCTTATAGATTACCGACCTACACTGAAACAGATCGACTCCAACCTGACGTTTCATTTTGAGCGGAATCAGGAGGATGGACCTGTACAGTTGGTATTCGGATGTGATGGTTACCCAGAGTCCATCCACAGCGTACTGACTCTAGTCGGAGCCGCGCCTAAGCTTGATGGCTTCCAAGTGCGTGCTTTCAATGAGCGTCACGACCCTGTTCCACGTATGGTCGATATGGGCGGTGAACTTTGTGAAATCAATGACTACTGGTATTCGCTGCGTACACTCAATGGAAAGCTAGAGTTGGCTATCTACATGGAAGATGCGCCAACCGTTCTTGATATGGATCCGCGTGTCGAAGGTGTCATGTTCCTATTGGATGCGCTGATCGGTGAATACGAGATCATGGTGCGTATTTGGGCGCTGGATTGGTATGAGTTACCAGCCTGCCCACGCGATTTTGGTCTATCCCCTCTGTCTCAGCTACGATCTGAATTCGATCAGATGAAATCTGAAATTAAACCCATTGGTATCAATCTGCACTGATATGAGTGACAAGCTGACTGAACTGCTCGATGATCTTCGCGAAGCCTATCTCAAGGAGATGGAGGCTAATGGCCACAGCTACCCGTTCAAAACGGCTCATCAGCTGACTCACAGACGGTTAGCCCTACAAGCTGACGAGATGGTTGAACTGATTCTGTCAGCGCCACGCCTTTTAGCATCACGCGCCGGTGATTTGATCGAGAGTGAAGAGGAGGGTGCAAACCCTACCATCGGAGCGATCATTAGCGCCAATCTTGTCGCTGCCGGTATGGACGGTCTAATGATGGTAGCCACTAAGCGTGAGTGGCTAGAGCGTGATGAGCATGGTGACTTGCTTGTTGATGCTCATGAGCTCGATCTCTGCAAGCCTGTGTTAGGTGTCGACTACACTAAAACCCCTAAAGAGTTCGTTCCGCAGAGCGGTCGTAGTCAGCTATCTGATCTCTTTGCAGCAGCAGAGGCTGCGTTTGAGAGTGCACTGACCAGTGAAACGATGGATGCCTACCAGCTCAGCCTTAAAATTGCCTCAGACTACGCGATCTTTGCGCCCGATGATCTGGCGCCACTGTTAGCCGAAAACCCGTTAATGTTAGGGCTTCGAAACGACGGATTGGTAGATCCTGAGATGTTCGACCAAGATCCACCCGCCGGCATGATTCTCAGTGCACATCTTACAGAGATGATGGTGGCTCAGATGATTGATCTAGCCATTGAGAAGGGGGCAATCGGAATCGATTCAGAGGGCCAGCCTCTTCTAGTTGATGATGAAGAGCCGCCCACGCTTCACTAATTCCATTCGATTATGTTGGCAGTCGTTTACTCAATACAGCCGCTGCTAGCACCATCACTGCAGAACCAATAAGGCAAACCATCAAGCCAGCAACCCCCAGCCCTGCCCATTGAAACAGTGCACCTGAGAGCAGCGTGCCGATCAAGCGTCCCATGGCATTGGCCATGTAATAGAAACCCACATCCAACGAGACACCGTCGGCTTTGGCATAGCTTACGATTAGATAGCTGTGTACGGCTGAATTAAGTGCAAACATCAACGCAAACAGTGCTAGTCCCACGATAACGACTGTAGCAGCATCCATCTCTAGGTAGAGCAGTGCGGCCATAGCGGCGGGTAAAAGGGTTAGCAGCGCGGCAAGTGTGACTGCACGATTACGACTGGGAGGGTGCTGACGGCTGTTCAGTAGTCTGGGCGATAAGGCTTGAATCATGCCATAGCCGATGATCCACATCGCCATGAACGCCCCGGTCGATTGCTCTCCCCAGTTGAGAGTTTGTGCAAGAAAGACTGGTAGGGCGATCACAAACCAGATATCCCGTGCACCAAATAGGAAAAACCTTGCCGCTGACAGCCTATTGACCGCATCACTTTTTGAGAAGATTTCTCTGAATTTGGGTTTGTAGCTCGCCTTACCGATCTCCTTTTTAAGCAGAAGAAGCGAGCTGATCCAGATCATCAACAGACTGACGGCCATGGCAGTGACAGCCCCCTGAAAACCGAGCCATACCAGTAAGAAACCACCCATAAAGAAGCCAACCCCTTTAAGGATGTTCTTAGACCCAGTGAGCAGAGCGACCCATTTAAACAGTGAGCTTTCGGCGTTGTTTGGAACCAATTGCTTGATTGCGCTTTTAGCACTCATCTTATTGAGATCTTTGGCAACCCCAGAGAGCGCTTGGGCTGCCATGACCCATGGAATGGTGAGAAAAGCGGAGGGGAGTGCAAGCATGCCGAGCGCGACGATCTGCAAGGCAAGCCCAATGTTCATGGTTCTGTTCAGGCCGATACGGGCCCCGAGCCAGCCGCCGACCAAATTAGTAACGACGCCAAAGAGCTCGTAAAATAGAAATAGGAAAGCAATTTCAAGGGGCGAATAACCCAGCTGATGGAAATAGAGCACCACCAACATACGAAGGGCGCCATCCGTCAGGGTGAACGCCCAGTAATTGCCCGTTATTAGCAGGTACTGTTTAACAGCACCATTCATACACCTAACCTTCTAGCCAGCTATCTATTGACTCAATGTCAGCAGGACTCAGTGTACCTAAAGTAGATTTCATTTCTGTGACAAGCGCGATGTGATCGATGCGCGCTTCTGCGTAGTCCGTTTTAGCGGCGTAGAGTGCGGTTTCAGCGTTCAGTACATCAACGATGTTACGAGTGCCGACTTCAAACCCTTGTGATGTCGCTTCCAGTGCTTTTTCACGCGACTCTAGTGCTACCTTGCGAGCTTCAACGGTTTTAACGCTCGCTTCAATATCACGCAACAGTTTGCGGGTATCAGCCTTAACCGTTTTCACTTCGCCTTCGTAGGCGAAGAGGGCTTCAGTGTGTTTGTAGGCGTACTTGTCTTGGTTCGCAGTGGTTGCGAAACCGGAGAAGATTGGGATGGTTAACGTTAAGGCAGTCGATCCATTACCATTAAACTCATAATCTTTTTCACCACTCAGAGCTTTATGTGAAATATCTAGCGTGGGGTAGTGTGCAGATGCATAGGCTTCCGCTTCGTAACCGGCAGAAATTTCAGAAAGTTTCTTAATGCGTAGCTCTAGGTTACCTGCCAGTGCTTTCTCTACCCACTCAGACTCTGTGCCATCAGTGATGCCTACAATGGGATAGTTTGGTTTGATCTTCTTAAGATCAACTTGGTTAACACCCGTCATCTTCTCTAGCGAGTCAAGTGCGCTTTCAACACCACTTTGTGCTGTAAACAGGGATGCACGT
The DNA here is from genome assembly GCA_018623095.1 of Marinobacterium sp. Lineage (GTDB taxonomy): Bacteria > Pseudomonadota > Gammaproteobacteria > Pseudomonadales > Balneatricaceae > Marinobacterium_E. Next base: position 4,583 of record JAAZVX010000088.1, read on the forward strand.
GCATCATCGTAAGAGGCGCGAGCTTCTAGTACATCAGTAATGGCAATTAGGCCAACTTCGAATTGAGCGTTGACTTGGTCAAGGCGACGTTTCAGCGCACGCTCTTGGGCTTCAGCGACCTCTAAACCATTTTTAGCTTTTAGCGCGCCAAGGTAAGTTGATACTAGGCGGAGCATCAAGCCTTGATCAGCAGCCTCAATAGAGAGTTGAGTGATCTCGGGAATTTGTTTAGCTGCTTTGTAACCGTACCAAGCACTCATATTAAAGAGGTCTTGTGATATGGACAGAGCTAGTCCGTTTGTTGTCTTACCGGATGGTTCTGATTTAGTAGAAGTGCCAACTATAGCGGCTGATGGATATAGCTCAGCCAACGCTAAATCGTAATTGGTACTGGTCGCTAGAGCCAATGCGCGACTCTCTTGGTAAGCCGCGTCATTTTTAAGGGCGCTATTATAGAGATCGGTCAAAACACCAGCCTGTGTTGATGCTGAAATCAGGGTGGCAATCGAAATCGCAAGTGACTGCTTTGCAAAGCGAGCGTTCATAAAAGATCCTGTCAAATTCGTTAAATAGTCATTGAAGTCTATATTAGCAACTTCTAAATTAA
>JAAZVX010000089.1 GCA_018623095.1 Marinobacterium sp.
AAAAGCTGGCCGATTATCAGCTATTCAAGACAGAAGTTGATATTCATCTCGCAGTTTTTAAAAAAAGCGCTTAAATTAGCCTTATACCCTGTCACTCACGATAAGGAACAGCAATGAGCGAGCAACGTCACCCCGACATCGAGGTCTACATCAAAGAGCGCACAGCCCAAGAGATCCTCGAGTGGGTTGAAACACTTGGCGCCCTCTCTAATCACAAAGTGACTAAAGATTCGATCAAAGCCACACTCATCATCGATGAATTAGACATTCCCATCTTGATTCAACAGCGTGTAATCGGCAAAGCGTGGAGCACTATCTGGTTTGATAGCAGCGAAACACCCTGGGCAACCGACCTTGAATGTGCTCATCACATCGCCAAAGAGATGGAAACGCAAACCCGCTGCATTGTCTCTGGTTGGCAGGAGGGCGACGAGCCTGACGAGTGGTATAAAGTCCACCAGGGTGTCGAGGAGATAATTGTATGGAATACCCACTAACAGAGTCCGCACTATGCTAAATAACAGCAAAGGCTGGCTCTAATGGGCCGTTGGCGACCCCCAGCAGAGAAGAGCTCCCCCTACATTACCAAAGAGGGGTATGAGCGATTGAATGCAGAGCTTAAGCATCTCTGGAAGGTACGACGTCCAGAGGTGACACAAGCCCTCAAAGAGGCCGCTGCGGAGGGGGATCGTTCGGAGAACGCCGAATACATCTATCGTAAAAAAGAGCTTAGAGAGATCGATAGACGCGTTCGCTACCTCGCTAAACGTATGGATCACTTTAAAGTGGTCGAACATCTCCCTGAGCAACGGGATATGGTCTTCTTTGGGGCCTGGGTCACTCTGGTTGATGAGGAAGATAACGAGACTGAATATCGCATCGTCGGCGCCGATGAGATCAACCCTAAACTAGGCTATATCAGTGTTGATGCCCCTCTTTCGAGAAAACTGCTCAAACGGCAACTGGGTGATGAGATAGAACACAATACGCCTGACGGCAGAACACTATGGTATGAGATATTAGCGATACGCTATGAGTGAAAATGGTGGGTCGTATAGGATTCGAACCTATGACCAATTGATTAAAAGTCAACTGCTCTACCAACTGAGCTAACGACCCTGAACAGGTAATGTGAGATTTGAGAGAGTGGTGGGTCGTATAGGATTCGAACCTATGACCAATTGATTAAAAGTCAACTGCTCTACCAACTGAGCTAACGACCCACACCAAATCTCGGTTTGGCTCCTCGAGCTGGACTCGAACCAGCGACCAATAGATTAACAGTCTACTGCTCTACCAACTGAGCTATCGAGGAATAAACCTTGGACATCCTAATGGCGGAGGGACAGGGATTCGAACCCTGGGAGCCTCTCGACTCGTCGGTTTTCAAGACCGGTGCTTTCGACCACTCAGCCATCCCTCCGTTAGGATGGGCGCAGATGTTACCGTCCTCAGTTTTTCTGTCAACCATTAGTCATAAAAAAGTCTCAAAAAAGTGAAAAAAAATGTTTTTTTGATCACCCAGTGATCAGTTTGTTTAAAGATTGATCAGACAAGCGTGATAAATCGGAAATCTTCCAATAAACGCCTTAGCGAATTGTGATGAATGTCAGTACTTGCAGCGACCACGCTGTGATAGGATTCGATTAACGATTTCTATATTGAGTAACGCTATGTACAACATTCCTCAGGTCAATCTTCGTGGCAAAGTGTCTGACATCGAGTGGCAGGCGCGTATCGATTTAGCGGCCGCTTATCGGCTGGTGGTACTGCACGGTTGGGATGATCTAATTTACACTCACATCTCGGCTCGTATACCCGGCACGGAAGAGCTCCTGATCAACCCCTTCGGTTTGCGATTTGATGAGGTCACCGCCTCCAATCTGGTTAAGATCGATATCGATGGCAATAAGATCGATCCGGACTTCCCTTACGACATCAACCCAGCCGGATTTACCATTCACAGTGCTGTACACCTTGCACGTCATGAAGACCAGTGTGCTTTTCACCTACATCATCCAGACCTAATCGCGGTTGCAACTCGCAAAGAGGGCCTACTGCCATTAAGTCAGTACTCAGCCTTTGCACTAGCCAGCATCGCCTACCATGAATATGAGGGCCTTGCGGTTAACCCAGAGGAGATCAAACGTCTTCAGGATGATCTTGGTACGGCCAACTTCTTCATGTTGCGCAATCATGGTGCACTCACCATGGGCAAAACCATTGGCGACGCTTTCATGCACATGTATGACTTGATTAGGGCCTGTGAAGTCCAAGTCAAAATGCAACATAACGCTACCGAGATCATTCCTGTTCCACAGAGCGTTATTGATGGCATCAAAGCCCAGGCTAATGTCGTACATACAGGAACGACTGGCGGCCAGAAAGCTTGGCCAGCGATGCTGCGAAAAGTGAAACAAGCCTATCCAGAATTTGATCAATAATTATTAGAGTTTTTAGCAATGAAAATCACCGAAGTAGAGATTTTTGATATCCACTGTCCAGAGCGTCCACCTTGGAATCCTGTCTTCGTCCGAATTCATACCGATGAGGGCATCCATGGTCTGGGTGAAGCAGGCTTAGCCTACGACTGGGGACACAGCGCAGCGGCCGCAATGATAAAAGAGATCGCCGAGGCAGTTCTGATCGGTTTTGACCCTTTCAAAACAGAGCTGTTGTGGTCGCGCATGCTACGTGAGAGCTTCTGGGGACTTGGTGGCGGCCCTGTTCTATACGCGGCAATGAGTGCCATTGATACCGCACTTTGGGATATTAAAGGTAAGGCGCTTGGCCTACCTGTTTACCAACTTCTCGGTGGTAAAACAAACGACAACCTGCGCACCTACGCCAGCCAGTTACAGTTCGACTGGGACAAAGATTGCACCAAGATGCTGACACCGGATGACTATGCTCGTGCAGCGGCCAAAGCGATGGCTGAAGGCTATGATGCCGTTAAAGTCGACCCAATCGTCTACGATGCTAATGGTGACTCTAGCTTCGATCGAACCAAGCTCTTCACACCAGCACAAATGAAGCTGTTTGGCGACCGATTGCGCGCCATACGCAAAGAGGTTGGTGATTATGTTGATATCATCTTTGAATCTCACTCTCTAATGGGTGCTGCTTCAGCCATACAGATGGGTAAGGTCATCGAAGAGGTCGGCTGTATGATGTACGAAGAGCCGGTGAACTACTTAAACTCTAAAGTGCACAAAAAAGTATCCGATGGCGTTAACGTTCCAATCGCGGGTGGCGAACGCCTCTACCACCGCTGGGATGTTCGCCAGTACTTTGAAGATCAATCAATCGATGTACTTCAACCTGACGTGGGGCTCTGTGGTGGTTTCACAGAGGCTAAGAAGGTATGTGACTATGCCGATGTCTACGACATTCGCATTCAAGCACACGTTTGTGGTGGACCGGTTGCAACTGCTGCGTCACTGCAACTGGAAGCCGCTATTCCTAACTTCCTAATCCACGAGCACCACACCTATGCGATTAAGTCATGGAACCGTGAGCTCTGTATTCAGGATTATCAGCCAGTAAACGGCAAATTCAGCGTACCCGACCTTCCAGGTATCGGTATCGAACTGAATGATGAGATCGTCTACCGCTCACCTAATGTGAAAGTAAAGTAGAGCTTTTAAAAACTAAAACCGGTAGGTCTCACGCGCGTTGAGATCTACCAATTGTTCGATCGGCAACCTCGCCTCGTTTAACACCTCAACAACCATCGACCAGTAATCACTGTAGCTCATAGAGAGGGTAATCAATGGGAAGTTGGATGCAATCATCACCCTACCCTCACCAAAGATCGAGAACACAGTCTGGATCGTCTCTCTGACCGTCACCGCCTCAAAGGACCTATCAACCATTTCAAAACCCGAACACTTCACTTTCAGATGATCAAGATCTGACAGCTTTTTCAGTCCGACCGTCCAAATGTGACGCTCAGTTTCAGACAACGCTGATGATCCAAACCCTTGATGATTTAGCACCACTGAAAGCGATGGAAATTTTTTAAATAGATCAAACATCAAATCCACACTCGATGACTGAGTAGCATCGAACTGAAGCTCGAAGATCAACCCAGCCTCTTCAAGGCTCCTCAAGTTAGCGGGGAAATTGGCAGTATTAACGATCGCATCCAGTGGATCATCGAATATATGCCGCACCCCTACCAGCGTCGATCGTTGAGATAACTCAGATAGCTGCTGCCTGAATTGAGCAGGGTTTAAACCGAGATCAACACAGCCAATTGTACGAACTGACTTACTAGCCTGAGACTCGATCCAATCCACCTCCAACCAAGAGTGTGAATTGTTAAAGCCTGCTTCAACGTGCACGTAGCCTGATAGAACACACTCACCAGAGAGATTTAAATCAGACTCACTAAAATCCCTTAGCAGTTTGGACTTATCGTGCCAGTCCGGACCCGACTTAGGCTGTAGCCAACCATATTCACCTTTTGAGAGGTTAAACAGATGAAGGTGGGGGTCTGTAATGGAGATCATCAGCGCGCCGTGTAGCCACCATCAATAGGCAGCATCGAACCGGTTACAAATCCTGCCTCATCGCTGGCGAGATAAGCCACCATAGCGGCCACCTCATTGGGCTGTCCGATACGACCCAAAGGTTGTTCGCTTGCTTCAGCTTGGTGCACCTCCTTCAAGTCAGCACCGGAGCGTACACAATAAGACTCAACCGCTTTGGTGTAGAGCGGCGTCTCTATTGTGCCAGGGCAGACAATATTGGAGCGGATATTAAACTGGGCGTAATCGATAGCAGTGGTTTTGGCGAGTGAGGCCAGAGCATGCTTAGTCATGTTGTAAGCACAAGAGTTCGATTTAGCTACTGATGATTGATCTGAACCTATAAAAATGATCGAACCGCCCTGCTCTTTCATGTGCGGCACAGCCGCTTGAACAAGGGAAAAAGCGCCCTTCACATTCAGACTAAACATCGAAACGAAGTCAGCCTCTGTCGTCTGTTCAATATTAGCTGATAGGTGACGACCCGCATTGGATACGACCACATCGATACCGTGTTTAGCAGCAATGTGATTAACCGCGTTCGTCACTGCCAGATGATCAGTCACATCACAGATCAACGTCTCGCCAACCGAACCTTGGCTAATGTCGAGGTTAAATACC
>JAAZVX010000002.1 GCA_018623095.1 Marinobacterium sp.
GAGCTACGCCATTGCCTTTTTGGAGATGGCTCTGGTCGCAATATTCTCGTTCATATTAGGACGCTATCTGGTCAACAAACTCTCTTTACTCCGTGATGCAGCTGAAACCATCAGTCGAGGCGAACTTAAAACACAGATTGTCGTTAAGGGCAACGACGAAATCGATGTCGTTGCAACAGCATTTAACCGTATGAGCGCAACACTCAAAGCAACAAGAGAGCAAGAAAAAGTACTAGAACAGCAACTTAGAGCCCTAAATGAAGAGTTGGAATCCAAAGTTGAACAACGCACCCTCGCGCTGTCTGAAAAGAATCATCTTCTAGAGATAGCCAACCATGAAATCAAATCCGCACAGGCGCAATTAATAGCTGCCGAAAAACAGGCTTCACTGGGTGTACTTGCTTCGGGCATTGCTCATGAGGTCAATAACCCGCTATCCATTGTTCGATCTAACATCGATACCCTGCGTGGCTACATAAGACAGTGTGTCGATGCAATTAATCTGCTGAAACAGATGCCGGAAAACACAAGCAACCTAGACCAAGTACTTGAAGAGACGGATTTCGATTATCTCGCCTCAGACTATCAATCACTGATTGCTGAATCCGAAGCAGCCATTCTTAGAGTCACACTGATCATCTCTCAACTTCGTAACATGGAGCTGCATAAAGATGAGACACAACTGGAACTCCTCAACCTAAAAGATCTTGTTAATAAATCGGTCGATCAAGCCTTTCAACAGTATCCTGAGCGATTAAGAAGCACCTGCCAGTTATTGATACAACTGCCCGATGACCTCTTTATCAGAGCCAAAGCGCGATTGGCAATTGACGCAATATCAAGCGTGATCACCAACGCTCTGCAAGCCGTGCCACTTGAGAAAGATGCCCTGATCAATATTCAATGTCAGATGCATGGCGTCGAGCTTAAACTGACTATTGAAGATAATGGTGAGGGTATAGAACAGAGAGAGATCAGCCATATCTTCGATCCCTTCTTCACGACACGCGAGATTGGAGCCGGAACGGGTCTTGGCTTATTCAAGGTTCAGACATTAATGAAAAGCATGAATGGGGAAATAGAACTGATAAGAGCCAAGCCCAGCGCTCTATTCCAACTGACATTTCGTTTAGATTAAGATCGCGGCCTTTTCAAGGCCGCGAAACACATTATCGTTTGAAAGTTTTTAAAACCCGTTACTGCATTATCGAAACTGAACGTTTGCTCAATCCAATAAACTATCCAGTAACTTTAGTTTCAGAGCCCGCACATCATCCCAATCGCTATCATCTGCAGCTCTCAACGACTGAATACCCAAAGCAGATAACGCCGCTTTACCCTCTTCTGAATTGCCCATACCCGCCAACGCAGTTGAAACTTTCTTGGCTAAATCGGCATCGACTCTTGGGTGGTTGGCAAAGGCATGCGGCGTATACTTCTCAGTTTTCCAAAGTACTTTGAGCTCGCCTTTCACATCATCTTTGGTGTTATTAAACGTGCGGCCAATACCGCCTCCCGCCAAGAAGAACTGACGAGCGACGCCTAGATAGACCGAGTCGTGTGAACTCACATAACGGGGGGTGATATTGATACCCATCTTCGCTATCTCGCCACGTGGTATCAAAGAAGCGGCAAAGGCTGCAGGTGAAGGAAACGCAACCTCTTTATCTTCTAGCTGACTTAACTCAGTGATCGGGCTGTCTGTCCGAGTCACAAGTAGCCCCTGAATTTTCTTATCCGAACGGTGTGCTAGTGCTTGATACCCTCTGTGTTCATTAAAAAAAGTAAAGTGGTAAGGGTTCATGTATGCAAAATCGTATTGACCATCCATTAAACGCTTTTCAAACGTAGGGATATCCGTTGCGGTTGCAAACTGAAACTCAACCCCAGTCTCCTTGGACAGATGCATAAGCACTGGCCCCCAAACTTTGGCTAATTTCGTTGCAGACTGCTGTGGCACAACACCAAAGGTGAATGTCTCTGCCCAGACTTGACCGCTGAAAACTGTCGCGAAAACACCGACTGTCACAACACGCTTCAATAACTTTTTCATCAACTATACTCTCCTTAACTGCTTATAATTTTGACCGATTGAGAGAGTAAAAACGCCTCAACGCTGTCGATTTTTAAAGGTTTTGCCAACACTAGATCCGCCCCAGCTTTTAACAATTGGTCTCGCTCACCCCCAATGGTTGCTGCTGTTACACCGATCATTAAACAATCAACATCCATAGACCTTAGGGTTTTAATCATCTCTGCTCCATCCATGACCGGCATCATTAGGTCAGACAAAATAAGGTCAAAAGAGTGTAGCTTAGTTTTGTGAAGACCTTCATCCCCGTTGGAGGCGGTCACTACCGATGCGCCTTTTGATTCCAGCATCTTTTTCGTTAACAGTTGTATCGTTAGATTATCTTCAACAACCAATACGGATAATCCTTCTAACACGGAGTGCTCCACCGAAGATAACTCAGGTGTTGATAAAGAATCATCAGCCTCTTCAATCTCCAATAAGAGCGTAAAGTAAAATCGACTCCCCGTTTTACCGTCGCTCTCTAACACCAATTCACCACCCATGTTGGTAACCAACTCTTTACAGACACTGAGTCCTATACCGGTACCCACTGTCTTATCATTACCCCGAGTGAAGCTATCAAACACCCGAGCCTGAAGCTCAGGGATAATGCCAGAACCATCATCAGTGACAGAGACTTCAAGACGGGCAGTGCTTCGGTTAATGCGATGTAGATCGGCAGAGATAGACAAGGTTTTACACTGGCTGTGCACGATGGCGTTTCGTAATAGGTTTGAGACAATCTGACGCAGCGCTTTATCAGAGGATTTAACCTTGATTTCGTCAAGATCAAGCTGATCAACTAAACGAATACCCTGTGCATAGGCCTGCTGCCGATAGCTGGTGACAAGACCACTGAACAACTCGCTTAAATTCACGATATCGATATTCAGATCACGACCAGAGCCAGCTCGGGCCACCAAACTCATATCATCAATAAGAGATAGGGTATGTTCAACGTTCGAACGAATCCGATTGAGATTAATTGACTCTCTACTCTCTAACTCCATCATGATGATCGATACGGGTGTGCGGATCTCATGGCCTAAAATGGCAAACACATCCGCTTCACGCTGTTTGGACTTTTCCGATAATGTAAGCGCCTGTTGAAGTTCTTTGGTTTTATTTTCAACTTGCAGCGCTAAATTTTCCTGGCTTCGAGTCATATCTAATTTAGCTTCAACTAACTCTTTGCGCATAGATTCCAGCAGGGAAGCAAACTGAGAGATCTCATCGTGACCAGTAACCTTCACTTCACTGTTTAGATCACCCTTGGCAATCGATTCGACACTTTTAGAAAGCGCTCGGATACGACAAGTCAGGTATCGACCCAGCATATAAGAGAAAAACGCCACCAGCAGAAGCCCGCCAATCGCGATCTGAAAACCTAACAGTTTGGCAAGATTGGAGTTCTCATGAATAATCGCCATGTCATAGGTCAATTCAACCCAACCAAAAGATTGTTGATCAACAATAATAGGAACTTGAACGTCAAAGAGGTACTCATATTCACTCAGAGCTGCAACCGTTTGACTTGCCATGACACGATCATCGTCAGCCATAACAGAGACACTTAATACCGTTTCACGCTGCATGAATTGGGTAATTGCAGACTCAACTTCAGCAATGTCAAAGGTTATGACGGCATTAGTGATGGACGATGTAAACAGCTCAGAGATCTCACGAGTGGACTCCTCGTAGAGTGATTGGTTGGTATCACGAACGATCGCTGTTTCGGTCAGAATCAAAGCAGTGAACGCGCAGATCTCGATCAAAGCCACACCAATGATGGTTTTAGCACTGAAACTTAACTTGGATAAAAAATGAAACATACCTTTCTCTTAACGTTATCGACCTAAAAGAAAAGCAAGTATCGTGCCAACTATCTGTTCGTAGAAGTGTGTGAGAAGGTATCGCAGCCTCTTACAGGCCACGATGATTTGAGGGCGATTGAGGCGTTAAAACGATGCTGACAGCGTGTAGAAAAGATAACCTGCATAACCGATATAGACGGCCACCAAAAGCCCGCCCTCAACTCGGTTGATACGGCGACGCCCCAACACACCAAATCCCAAAACAAACAGTGAAAGGGTTAAAACACCCATGATGGTCCAATCACGGTAGAGAGCCGCAGCCTCAATCCCCAAAGGCTGAATCGCACCGGCGATACCAACAACCGCAAGGGTATTGAACAAGTTTGAGCCAATGACATTACCCAAGGCTAAATCATGCTCGTTCTTCTTAACCGCAATGATTGAAGACGCTAGCTCAGGCAGCGAAGTGCCTATCGCTACAATGGTCAAGCCAATGATCAAATCACTGACCCCTAGTGCCATCGCAATATCGACAGCGCCCCAGACCAACAGGCGCGAACTGCCAATTAGAATCACCAACCCTAACACCAACCAGAAAAGCGCTCGACTTAACGGCAGATAGTCGTCATCTTCAAACTCCGATTCAAAGTCCGCAGAGAGTGAATCGTTTTTGGACCTCATGCTTGAGTAGATAGACCAACCCATGATCAGTGCAAAGACAAAGAGCATCAAAAAGGCATCAAAACGGGTGATCTCTAAATCGTAGATCAACGCACCCACAAGTAAGGTTGCAAGGGCGAGTAACGGAAGCTCCGTCTTAAGAATCTTCGACTTAACACTAATGGGGCTTAACAGAGCGGTAATACCCAAAATCAGAGCAATGTTCGTGATGTTTGAGCCAAAGCCATTACCAACCGCCAGACCCGGGTTACCCTGAGAAGCAGCTAAAGCAGAGACCACCATCTCAGGGGCAGAGGTACCAAACCCGATAATCACCATACCGATTAACAGGGTTGGCATTCCCAAGTGTTTTGCCGTAGCCGCTGCACCATCGACAAATCGATCGGCACTCCATACCAATAACGCAAGACCCGCAACCACAGCCAAAACCGGCATCAACATCAATCAATTCCTAGTGAATATAAAAACAGAACCTCTATTCTAAACGAAACCAACCACAGTAACAGTAGAAGCGGTGATAAACCCTTGTGATTTAAACCATCTTTGTTAGAATCCGCGCTCGCGTTGAAGGGCACGCCTGAAAAGTGATGTGCCAATATAAAGTTTAGGTCAGTTGTCCGAGTGGTCGAAGGAGCACGCCTGGAAAGTGTGTATACGGCAACGTATCGAGGGTTCGAATCCCTCACTGACCGCCATCCAAAGTAAAAAGCCTCGCACAAGCGGGGCTTTTTGCTTTGGATTGTTTGGATAAGAACCCGACCAGAGGGTTCGACAAAAACGCAGGATAGCGTTTTTGAACAGCGAAGCTGGGCGCAGCCCGAGCGACAAGGACGTCGCGAGTTAATCCCTCCTCAATCGCTATTTCTTCAGTGCAGATTCCTTTGCAGCACTTGTCAGCAGTACGTTTAACTCATCAGCCTCCCTTATGTATATTAATAATTAATTTACAGTATTAACTGCACCCAATAATCTCTAGTTGGAAAAGCAGTGAAAATAGTACGTGCTGTTAACTGTAAGCGACCCATTGTAAAAACATCAAATACAGATATAACGCACAAGTTATTGATTATATTAATATAATTAAAATCTCTATAAACTTTTCGGTTTTAGGGGGGTTAGGTGGATTGTTGATTAAGTAAAAAGGCAAGATGGGGAACCTTTAGGTTTTGAGAACAGGGTGCTTTATCGACTCTCACACCCAGAAAGCACGAAAGCGAAAATAATGAGGTTGTTAGACAATGACTAAGTATGATTTTGCCAAAGAAATGAAGTCGTATTACAACGCTAAGAAGAAACCTGAAACTGTTAATTTTGATGAGCGTAAGTATCTAACTATTTTAGGTGTTGGAGAACCTGCTGGTGCTGAGTTTACAGCTGCAACAGAAGCACTATATCCACTTGCTTACGGCGTGAAGAAAATATGCAAAGGCAATGAGCAAGACTTCGGTGTTGCTAAGTTAGAAGGGCTATGGTGGGTTAACGGTGACAAGCACGCACTTGAAGTTGATAGAAGCGAATGGCATTGGAAGTTGATGATACAAATGCCTAGTTTTGTTACCCAAGAAATCTATGAAGCAGCACTTGATGCTACTATTGCGAAAAAGAAACTAGATAAACTTGGTGATATTGTATTTGAGAACTACAAAGAAGGTAAGTCAGTTCAAATGACGCACATTGGTCCGTATGCAACTGAACCAGAAACTATCAATATGATATTTGATTACATCAGAGAGAACGCCTTACAAGTTGCTGGATTGCATCACGAGATTTATATAAGCGACCCAAGAAAGACTGACCCAGAAAAGCTGAAAACGATAATCCGCTACCCAGTAAAGGAATAGATCGAGAAGCGAGAAAAGCAAAAATTTTTTTAAGCGTCCACGCAGAGTCATGTCAGACAAGCCTCAGTGCAGCCTAGATGCTGTCACCTAGCAGAGATGGGGCTTGGATTTGGTTTGCGCCAAGCGATCATGACAACAAGAAACATTTTAATTGATGGTAAATTAACATATGGATACCAAAAATCTGAGCAATGCAAAGAACTCCACTGAGTCCCTTAAAAAGATATACACTATTTCAGATGAAGAATTTTTGAACCTATCTGACGCTGATATAAAAAAATTCATTGAACTAGTTGAACCCTACAATTTGTCAGACGAAGAGATTTCCAAGTTATTAGATGAAGAAGTTAAAGCTTTACAAGGACATATTGGTAAAAGATATAAGTACAACGAAATGTCTATGAGCATATTTGAAACAATTGCTCGACGTCAGGGTAATGATGTTTCTAGTGTTGATTTGACTGATCTGTCAAAAGACGAGCAAAAATCAACGCAGCAAATCTTAATTTTAAAAAGAAAGATTGATGACGAGAAAAGTGAGTTAATTAAATCCATTAAAGGGAGAATCTCTAACAAAGACTAAAAGCCTTTTTTGAAAGACATCTAATGTATTTGATCAGGTACATTTAAATATCAATCGGAGACTTATCCCCACCCCCCGCCCCTCTATAAACCCCACCCTGATGTTTTCACGACCAAGATGAGTGTGTATTCAGTGAAACTAACGCTTCTCAGGCAGGCTCACAGGAGCCTACAGAGGATGTTATGAGACCTGCCAGGGCAGATTGAGATGGTGTGTCATGTCGCCTATCAAGGCAGGACGGGACAGCCATCCAAAGTAAAAAGTCTCGCTCAAGCGGGTTCGACAAACTAGCACATACTTTCTGTGGCTACTTCCATCTGCATTAGTGTTTCAACCAATGCTTCGACTTTTAGTGGTTTGGAGAGCACCGCATCGGCACCCTCCTGCATAAACTGCTCGGTCTCTGCGCCAATCACCGCAGCGGTGACCGCCACAATCGGGGTGGTAGCACCCGTCGCCCGAATCTCGCGGGTAAGCTGATGGCCATCCATCTTGGGCATCATCAGGTCAGTAATTATCAGATCAAACAGCTCGGGATCGAAGGCATCCAAAGCCTCCCTGCCATTAACACAGGCAGTAACAATCGCCCCCTTCTTCGTAAGCGTACGCTCGGTCAGCATACGCAGCGTATTGTCATCCTCAGCAAGGAGCACGCGCATGCCCTCTAAGCTCATAGGGGTAGGCTCGTTTGCAATCTCTTTCATTGGCACAACTTCCTCACCGAGTGCGAAGTTGAGTGTGAAGCAGGCGCCGCCCAATGGGCTTTTGCTGTAACGAATCTGGCCACCAAGACGCTCTGCTAACTGCTTGACGATGTAGAGTCCCAGCCCAGAACCGTCCTGGGTGGTTTCACCGCGCGAGAAGGCTTCAAACAGCTGATCTACCTTTTCTGCAGGAATACCCTTGCCGTCATCTTCGACCCGGAGACGCGCCTGTGCGCCACCTGCAGCATAGGAGATCTCAAACCCAACAGCGATTCGCGACCCGCTGGAATGAATAGCCGCATTTTTGACGAGATTCGTTACAATCTGGCGCAAAGATTGCGCATGTAGCAGGTAGGTTGCGGATGAGGCCTTTACACCTTCGCTGGAGAGCGACAGTCCGCGCTCGGCAACGATAGCCTTGAGACTGTTCAGCGCGCGGTGCACCAGCTTGGAAGGGTTCTCCGCTATAGTTTTGGACTCGAGCGCGCGCTCGGGTGAGATCACCACGCGCATATCTTCAAGCACATCAAGCAGACCCTCTGAGATCTCAGCGATCTGCTGGGTACGCTCGCGATCAGTGATCTGCTCATCCTCGGTCAACATTTTGATGCTAGAGACTGGCGTGCGTAGCTCGTGGCCCACTATCGCAAAAAGCTCTTTCTGCTTGGTGAGCGTCGACTGCAGCTTCGCCTGAGTCTGCATCAGGGTGTTGATATTGCTGTTAGTAAAATCGACACCGATAAGCTCACCCTGCTCGCTGAAAAGCGGCCAGAACTGTAAGCGATACCACTCTCCACTAATCGGTCCGGCCAAAGCCTGAACCACCCGCTCCAATGGTTCGCGGGTGCTAACAACCTGATCTACAGACTCCTCCATGATCTTTACAAATGTCGGAGTCATAAAGTTAGCAAAATCGCTAAACTGGATCGTTCCACCTGGCTCCAAAGACCAGCGATTGGCAAAGGCACGATTATAGGTTAGTGACTTCGTAGCCAGATCGAGACGCCAGAACAGTATCGTCGCCCGCTCAGACAGGCTTTCAAACTTCTCAATTTCAGCATCAACGGCCTGTTTACTATCAACAAGCTCTGTTATATCAAGCGCATTACCAACATAGAGCTTGCGGCCTTCTACCTCAATGAGTTTGCCGTAAACCTGAATCCAAACGGTTGCACCTGTATCCTCGCGAATTAACGGATGGCGTGTTTGCAACAAATACTCTGGGTCAGCCATCAAAGACTGAATAGATTTTTGCATATCCTCAGCCAACCAGGCATGCCACTCCTCTGGCACGGCAGCAAACAGCTCTTGGGCGGGATACCACTCTCCAGCCTGCCAACCCTTACCATGCCAGGCAGCAAAGGTCACATCGGGGCGAATCATCTGACGCTCCAGATCGAACTCCCATTTGTAACCGTAGCCGAGCTCATTTGCCAGGCGTTCATGTTGGAGTTCAACCTCTGCGCTCTTGAGAAGGCTTGCCGTTCTATCCCCTAAGCGCAGTCGATAGGCTAGCACACCACTCAATACGACCCCCTCAAATAGGTTTCCTAGGGAAACCACAGACTCAAATTCGAACCCTATAAGCCCTTTCAGGTTTGCGACATAGAGCAGCGAGCAGAGTGCATAGACACTCCAACCTAACATCACAAATTTTGCCAGTGGGTTCTTCTGTAGCCAGGCGTTTATTACGAGGTAGGTGAAAACAGAAAAGACGATGGGGCCAGCCCAGCCAGAATAGGATTTTATATTAGCATAGGGCTCTAATAGGAGATGGCCGCCAAGCACTAAATAGCCAAGGATCAGCAGGCGCTGAGTAGCCTTGGTCTGGTTTTCCTTGAACAGTTGCGACAAAAAAAGGAAGGCAAAGGCGTAGAGCGCAAGGCCCGCATAGGCTTTGAGATAGACCGGGTCCATGACCCAGCCAAACGGTTCGTTAAGCCGAAAAAAGGCGACAGTAACCAGAGTACTCGAACCTAAAAACCCCGAATAGAAAAGGTAGGTTAGGCCTCTGTTGAGCAGCGCTAGTATCAAGTTATATATCAGTAGTATCAGCAAGGCGGCAAAAATCATGGCCCCAACCATTAGTTTCTGATTATCCGCTCGGCTGGCTGAATTCGTGTCAAGCACCTGATAGTCGAGGTCTATCTTGAATTGGCTTTCCACCCTGTAAAGCACCTCGATTGTGGTGTTCGGGTCGATAGCCAGTGGAAAACTGGTAAAGTGGGCCACTGAAGGACGAGCGGCAATTTGGGTTAGGTAACCGCTCTCTCTTAGACGAATACCAGACTCGGTCTCAAGAAACTCGGTTACCTGAGGCAACTGCAGCGACTTGAACTGCACGACCTGAGTATAAGCGACTGAACGCGGGTTTCTGACGGTCTCTTTGATCCAGAACACCGAATCACTAAACCCGCGCGAGGTGTCAGTGGTCGGCTCAAACCACTGCGGGTTGGCCATCACCTCATCGTAGGTTTTTGTCCCAGTGGGATCTTCAAACAGCCAAATCTCTTGTGCAGTAACAGAGGTTGAATAAACTAACAGTGAAAGTGAAATTAACTTAACAAACTGCTGTATGAAACGAGGCGCACCCTGCTCCTTAATAGTAAATATTAAGGCTTAAGAAGCAAGTTCCATGCCAATTGCAATGCACTTTATACACTTTCGGTAGCGTTTTGAGTCTTTAAGACGCAGAGCCTGCTACTTGTTGGAGCCTTATCGAAGATGAGGCGATTGGGATCATCGCGGCCTTTACAAGACCGCTTCAACAAAAGCGCAAGTACTAACGCGACCTTTTACAAGATCGCTCCAACGATAAGGATAATCACCAACAAAAAAGGCACCCGAAGGTGCCTTTCTCATTCAACGTCAGTCTTTACAGCTGAACGTTGTGGTAAACGTGCTGAACATCATCTAGGTCGTCAAGCATGCCGAGGAACTTATCGAACAACACCTGATCCTCTTCACTGATCTCGGTGTAGCTGTTAGGCACCCACTGAATCTCTTCAACCTCAAGATCGGTAATGCCCATTTCGGTCAACGCGGTTTTGGCTTTGAAGTAATCTGTAGGCGCAACAAAAGCCGTTAGCATGCCCTCTTCGTTCTCTAGATCCGTTACATCGACGTCCGCTTCCATCAGTGTCTCTAGGACGGCATCTTCATCATCATGCTTGAATACAAAGACCGCAGCGTGTTCAAACATATGAGCGACCGAGCCTTGGTTTCCGATCTTACACTTAGTCTTGGTAAAGGCTTGGCGAACATCACCAAAGGTACGGTTCGGGTTATCGGTCAGACACTCGATGATCGCCATTGAGCCACCTGGGCCGTACCCTTCATAGCGAGCCGGTGCAAAGTCTTCACCACCGCCGCCTTGTGCTTTATCGATCGCTTTATCGATGACGTGCGCGGGAACCTGATCTTTTTTAGCACGGTCGAGCAAGCTGCGCAGTGCTAGGTTAGCATTAGGATCTGCCCCACCGGATTTGGCGCTCATGTAGATTTCGCGGCTGTAACGACTGTAGACCTTGGCATTTTGGTCAGAAGTTTTAGCAATTGAGGCTTTTCGGTTTTGATACGCACGACCCATCGGGAAGTCACTCCAGTAGTTCAAAAAAAGAGGCAACAGTTTAATCCTATGGGCCTCTTCAGACAATGCCAAAAATCTCTGTAAACCCGAATCTGATTGTGCTAACGTACTAGTACATGAATACACCCAGGCATTTTAATCAACTAATTTCGCACCTCTTCTCTTGTCAAAGCGAAGAGGCACTATCTGTGGCGCTTCAAGAGTTACTCACTCCCAGTGAGGTGACCGAGATCAGCAAACGATTACAGATCTTTAGGCTCTTGGAGGATGGCGTTCCCCAAAGGGAAATTGCGAAACAACTGGGTGTAGGTATAGCGACTGTGACGCGCGGTTCACGCGCATTAAAAGCCAAAGAAGGTAACGAATGATTAACCGTAAACCGGCCAAAATTGAGCTTCCACGCAAGCCTCAATACGTCAAAATGGCTGCCGATATCGATTTTTTCCAACTCTTTAAAAAGATCGAAAAGCGCTTTGATAACTGTGTCATGCTCGAATCCTTGGGGGAAGAGAGCTTCATTTCTCGCCACTCAATCATCGGTTTTGATCCTGAACAGATTTTATGGGCCGATGAGGGCTTCCTTCACATCGAGGATCGCTTAGGCAATCTTGAATCCTACCCAAGCGACAACCCCTACTATCTTTTGCGTGAGATCGTGCCGCAAAACATCATCTCACGTAAGTATGCGGGCGGCTTAACTGGCTACATTGGCTACGACTGCATGAACTACTTCGAGCCATCTCTTAACCTGCAACATAGTGAGATGTTCGACATCTTCCGTTTTGGCGTCTTTAAAGATGGCTTGATCCTCGACAAGATGACTGGTGAAGTTTTCTATTTCTACTACACCGATAGCCGAATTGAGTTGGTCGATGAGATTTTAGCGTCTGACTGCCCTGCCAATGGGCCGCTGAAGATCTTCAACCTTGGCGACACCATGACACAGCAGGATCATGCCGATGCGGTCATGAAGGTTAAGCAGGACATCGTTGAAGGCAAGATTTTTCAGACAGAAGTAGGCTTTAAAAAGCGCTTCCGCCTCGAAGGTGACACCATCAATATTTACGAACAACTTCGTGAAGTGAACCCTTCACCACAGATGTATTATGTAAAGTTTGGTGAGCAGAAACTGATTGGTGCCAGCCCTGAGCTACTTTTCCGTTTGCGTCAAGGCGAGATGGAGACCTTCCCACTGGCCGGCACTACCAAACGTGGCGCTGATGCTGTTGAAGATCAACAGTTAGCTCGCGCCCTACTCAACGACCCTAAAGAGATTGCCGAACACAATATGATCGTTGATCTACACCGCAATGATATTGGTCGTGTTGCGCGTTTTGGTACGGTTAAAGTGCGCAACCTTATGGATATCAAACGGTTCAGCCATGTCCAACATATCTCCAGTGAAATTGTCGGCATAATCTCTGACGAGCACGATATGTTCTCTGCACTGGCCAGTAACTTCCCAGCCGGCACTCTGACAGGCGCGCCTAAAATTGAGGCGATGACAATCATCGATGAGTTGGAAGCGGACGGTCGCGGCCCCTATGGCGGTGCGGTGGGCCACTTCTCTTTTAATGGTGACTGCACCTTTGCTATCCCAATCCGTACTGTATTTGCCAACGGTGAACAGGCCTATGTGCAAACCTGTGGGGGTAATGTCTATGATTCTAACCCTGAAGACGAGTACGAAGAGATTCGCCGCAAGTTTGCAGGGACCAAAAAAGTGCTGGATCAATTTATGGTGGAGGAACAGTCGTGACCAATTCAAAAGCGATGACAATTTACATCATCGATAACTATGACTCGTTTACCTATAACCTCTACCAGTTCATAGGCGAAATTCTTGAAGCGGAACAGCAGTCGAGTAATTTGACCGATTTTGAGATCATCGTAAAACGAAACGATGAAGTGACTGTTGAGGCGGTTAAAGCGGCCAATCCTGATTGCATTATTATCTCACCCGGACCCGGTTCACCTGATGACCCTAAATACTTTGGTGTCTGTGCAGAGGTGATCACCACACTCGGCAAAGAGATCCCATTAATGGGTGTCTGTTTAGGTATGCAGGGCATCGTTCACTGCTTTGGTGGCAAGGTGGTTAAAGCGCCGCTGCCCATGCATGGTAAGATCAGCCCTATTACTCACAACGCTGACGGTGTATTCAAAAATATCCCAGACCAGCTAGAGGTAATGCGCTACCACTCATTGATCGCAGAGTCTGAATCGATTCCAGATTGTCTAGAGGTAACCGCCGCAGTGGGTGATCTAGATCAGGCAGAACTAACCAATATCCAACGTATCCGCCAAGGTGGTTCGTTTGAAATTATGGGCGTTAAGCACAAAGAGTATCCCATTCACGGAATCCAATTCCACCCAGAGTCCTTTGGGACAGAAGGCGGTAAAGAGCTGATTCGAAACTTTTTGTTTGTTGAGTAAATGAGTTGGAGCCTTATCGTTGATGAGGCGATTTAATCATCGCGGCCTTTTTAAGACCGCTCCAACAGTTAAAAAACGCTCCAATGCTCCAAAAAAGGGGTCTGACCTTTGGTCTGACCCCTTTTTTACGCTGTTACGACAACCTACTCGGCGTAGTCACTCACTGGCGGACAGGTACAGACGAAATTACGGTCACCATAAACGTTATCGATACGGTTAACCGTCGGCCAGAACTTACCTTGGCGAACCGCATTAACTGGGAACACCGCCTGCTCTTTAGAGTATGGTCGAGTCCACTCTGCATCCACCAGATCTTCCAATGTATGCGGAGCATGTCTCAACACCGAATCTTCTGCTGCGACTTCACCACGCTCAACGGCTGCGATCTCTTCACGAATCTTGATCATCGCCTCAATGAAGCGGTCCAGTTCCTGAAGTGATTCTGATTCGGTCGGTTCTACCATTAACGTACCCGGTACTGGGAAAGACATGGTAGGTGCATGGAAGCCGAAGTCCATCAAACGTTTAGCAATGTCTTCCTCTGTAATATCAGAAACCTCTTTAAGAGGACGAACATCAATAATACATTCGTGCGCAACAAAACCATTGGTTCCGCGGTAGAGAATCGAATAGTGGTTTTCAAGATGCTTCGCAATATAGTTCGCATTTAGGATCGCCAACTCTGTCGATTCACGCAAACCGCGATTACCTAGCATACGAATGTACATCCAAGTGATTGGCAGAATAGACGCTGAACCGTATGGAGCTGCCGCTACCGCGCCATTGCTACCATTGCCTGGTACTGGTGTTACGGAATGGCTTGCCAGGAATGGCGCTAAGTGAGATTTCACGCCAATGGGCCCCATACCCGGTCCACCACCCCCATGAGGAATAGCAAAGGTTTTATGCAAATTAAGGTGTGATACATCCGCACCAATTGAACCAGGCTTACAGAGTCCAACTTGAGCATTTAGGTTGGCACCATCCATGTAGACCTGGCCACCGTGCTGATGAATCAGCTCACAAATCTCACTCACCGCCTCTTCAAATACACCGTGCGTCGATGGGTAGGTGATCATCAGCGTCGATAGATTGTCGCTGTGCTGCTCAGCCTTGGCTTTAAGGTCAGCCACATCAACGTTACCCACCTCATCACAGGCAACCACGACCACTTTCATGTCCATCATTGCAGCTGATGCAGGGTTAGTACCGTGCGCTGAAGAGGGTATCAAACAGACGTTACGGTGCCCCTCTCCAATCGACTCTTGATACTTACGAATGGCCAACAGACCTGCATACTCACCAGATGCACCTGAGTTTGGCTGCATAGAGATCGCATCGTAACCGGTAATATCGATTAACCAACGATCCAACTGTGACAGCATCTCAGCGTAACCCTGCGCCTGGTCAACTGGCACGAAGGGGTGCATATTACCAATCTCTGGCCAACTCACCGGCATCATCTCTGAGGTTGAGTTTAACTTCATGGTGCAAGAGCCTAGTGGGATCATGCCATGCACTAGCGAGTAATCTTTATTCTCTAGGCGCTTCATGTAGCGCAGGATATCGTGTTCCGCGTGGTAGCGATTAAACACTGGATGTGACAGCACTTCGTCGTCACGAATTAGGTCTTTCGGCAGAGATAGAGCCTCTTCCACCTCACCTAAGTCGTCAACAGAGATCGGGTTGCCCGTGATAACACTCAACAACTCAACGACATCCTCAACGCTGTGTGTCTCATCAAAGCTGACGCCGAAACGCGAATCAGACACCTTTCGTAGATTGATATTGGCATCCAGTGCGCGTTGGTAAACCGATGCATCGGCATCAAAACTCAAGGTATCAAAGAAGTGTGTATTGGTTGTGAGGCCCGCAGCATTAAGCTGTTTCGCTGCAAGTTGCGCAAGACGATGAACACGGGTGGCGATTTTTTTCAAACCGACTGGGCCATGGTAGATGGCATAAAAGGCCGCCATGTTGGCCAGCAGGGCCTGCGCTGTACAGATGTTTGACGTCGCCTTTTCTCGACGAATGTGCTGTTCACGTGTCTGCATTGCCATACGATAGGCTTGCTGACCACGCGAATCGATGGATACCCCAATGATGCGACCCGGTACAGAACGCTTCAATTTCTCGCTGGTGGCAAAGAAGGCTGCGTGTGGACCACCAAAGCCCATAGGCACACCAAATCGCTGCGCAGAACCCAACGCGACATCCGCACCCAGGCTGCCTGGTGATTTAAGCAGCATCAGAGACAGTAGATCGGTTGCAACGGCCACCAAAGCGCCTTGGGCTTTGGCATCTTCAATAACACTCGGTAGATCAACGATACCGCCTTCACTGCCTGGGTATTGAACCAAACAGCCAAAACAGTCATAGGCTGATAGGTTTGAGGCGTCGTCCACCACAACGTCTATACCGAAGTATTCGGCACGGGTTTGAATAACATCCAACGTTTGTGGGTGAACCTGAGTGTCAACAAAGAAGGTGTCTGATTTCTTGCGATTCGAGCGCTTAAGAAGCGTCATCGCTTCGGCTGCAGCAGTCGCTTCATCAAGCAGTGAAGCGTTGGACAACTCCATGCCCGTCAGATCAATGACCATCTGTTGGAAGTTAAGTAGTGATTCAAGACGACCTTGTGAGATCTCTGGCTGATAGGGGGTGTAAGCGGTGTACCATGCAGGGTTCTCGAGAATATTGCGCTGAATGACGCCCGGAACCAACGTACCGTAGTACCCCATACCGATGAAGTTTTTATTGAGCTGATTTTTACAGGCCATCTGCTTCAGCTCTGCTAGAGCCTCTGCTTCGGTAACCGGACTGCCCACCGACAAAGCATCACTTAAAAGAATCGATTCAGGGACGGTCTGTTTAATCAATTCAGTACGATCAGTCACACCCACGGTGCTACACATCTGAGCTTGGTCAGCATCGTCTGAACCAAGGTGGCGATGGATAAATTGATCAGAATCGCGTAATTCTTGAAGCGAACTTTTTGAGTGCGGCATGAAGGGTTCCCACCAAATAAAAGAGTTTCAATTGATGCCAATATTCTACTCTTTCCGGTGGACCCATGACACTTTTTGGTAGATCGATTAAAAATAAAAAAGCCAGTTCACATTTCACAATGCGAACTGGCTTATAGCCTTCACCTGATAAAACCGACCTCTTAGTATTAAGCCGCCAGCTGTATGGCCACTTCAGAACGGTTGATGGCGGAGATAAGCGCTTTTAACGAAGCCCCTAGACTATCAGTATCAAAAGCCATACCGACAACCCTTTGGCCATCGACATTCACTAGGAAGTAAGCCGCTGCCAAGGCATCAGTACCTGCACCAACCGCGTGTTCAGAGTAGTCAATCACATTGACCGCCTGCCCTGTCAAAGCGGCCCAACCATCGAGAAAGGCTGAGATAACCCCCTCGCCATGTCCGATCAGTTCACGCTCTTGGCCATTAATCGACACGGAAGCTTTAAACTGTTCATTTTGCTGACGATCAATCGAGAAGCCATTAAGGGCAACTGGGTCAGCTGTCTGAATAAAGTTAGCTTTTAGGATGTCAAAAATGGCATCACTGCCCATCTCTGTCGCACTCTCTTCAGATGCTTTCTGAACAAGCGGCGCTAACTCTGTCTGCATCCAGCGTGGCAATGTAATACCGTAGTCGCGCTCAAGCACGAATGACATACCGCCCTTACCCGACTGACTGTTCACGCGAATGACCGCTTGGTAGTCACGACCAATGTCCTTTGGATCGATCGGTAAATAAGCAACCTGCCAGTGCTCATCCTCACCCTGACGGTGCAAACATTTCTGAATAGCATCTTGGTGACTGCCTGAAAAGGCGGTGTAAACGAGCTCACCAATCCAAGGGTGACGTGGGCTTACAGGCAAACGGGTACATTCAGTAAAGGTAGTAATAATTTCATCTGGATTAGATAAATCCATTTTAGGATCAACACCTTGGCTGTATAAATTCATTGCCATTGTCACTAAATCCATATTGCCGGTACGCTCGCCATTACCAAGCAGTGTACCTTCAACACGGTCAGCGCCAGCCAGTACAGCCAACTCAGCCGCCGCCACTGCACAGCCTCGGTCATTGTGCGTATGGACAGAGATGATCGCGCCAGCCCGGTTCTTCATATGGGTACAGAAATACTCAATCTGATCGGCAAAAATATTCGGAGTCGACTCCTCTACCGTTGAGGGAAGGTTAATAATGCAACGGTTGTCGGCTGTGGGCTGCCAAACATCCATGACCGCATCACACACCTCAATCGCATAATCAATTTCCGTTCCGGTAAAGCTCTCTGGTGAGTACTGGAAGGTCCAATCCACCTCTGGGAACTCATTGGCACCCTCCATAACCCACTGCGCGCCCTGAGTCGCAATCGCTTTGATGCCTTCGCGATCTTGATTGAAGACACGCTCGCGCTGAATGGTACTGGTCGAATTGTAGACGTGAACCACGGCACTTTTTACACCGCGTAGTGCTTCATATGTTCGATCAATCAGCTCTTTACGCGCCTGGACCAGTACCTGAATCGTTACGTCATCAGGAATCTCACCATTGTCGATCAACCAGCGAACGAAGTCGTAGTCTGGCTGACTCGCTGATGGGAAGCCCACCTCAATCTCTTTCAACCCTATTTTGACTAGTAGTCGCCAAAGACGCTGCTTCTGCTCAACGGTCATCGGTTCAAGTAGCGCCTGATTACCGTCGCGCAGATCCACCGACGCCCAGATCGGCGCTTGGGTGATTGTGTTATTTGGCCAGGTACGATTCTTAATTTGAATCTGTGGTGCTGGCTGATAGCGGCGGTAATCGAAGTTAGACATACAATCCTCAACAGTGTCTTCGCGTTAATTCATTGATGCACAGTCTACTGAAGTTATTGAGGTGAATGATTGCGAATTATAGGCACCAATAGTGCATATTTTATCGAAAGTTGCTATAAAACAATTATTATAGCAATTAAATGCCAATTTTTAAGGTTTTACAGATATGGATCGTTACGACAAAGCCATTCTTGAGCAACTTCAAATTGATGGGCGAATCTCAAATCAGGAGTTAGCCGATAAAGTCGGGCTATCTCCGTCACCCTGCTTGCGCCGCGTCAGAGCCCTTGAAGAGAGCGGCATTATTCAGGGCTACAGCGCCAGTCTGGATGCCAAAAAACTGGGGCTAACGTTAACGGCCATCATTATGATCTCGATGGATCGTCACACCCCGGAACGATTCGCCAACTTTGATCGGGTCATTCATGATCTACCAGAAGTCCTAGAATGCCTTCTAATCACGGGGCAAGATGCTGACTACCAGCTCAAAGTGGTGGTACATGACATGGAGGATTTTCAACGCTTACTGCTAGAGAAAATCACACGCATTGAGGGCGTTAGCGGCGTTCACTCTAGCTTTGTAATGCGCTATGTGAAAAGCGAATCGGCACTACCCGTTCGCTAAAAGCGTGTTATATTTCTGGAACATAGAAACAATAAGGTATGTGCCATGCAGTTAAAAACCTTCTCTTTAGGAGTATCACTTCTAACCAGTGTAATAACCACATCTGCCCTTGCTGTGACACCTGCGGATAAATATCCAGAGTCGCTTCTCTATGACAAGCCGGTCAAAGTCGCTGATGATGTCTATTCAGCGATTGGGCAGTTGAAGTTTTACACCTACGAGAACGCAGGACATAACAACAACCTAAGTTTTGTGATCGGTGATGAGTCCGTCCTAGTCGTTAATGGCTCAAGCACTTATTTATTAGCAAAAGCGCTGCATGAAGAGATAAAACAGATCACCGACAAACCTGTGAAATACGTCGTTGATGAAAATGGCCAATCTCATGCCGCACTTGGAAATAACTACTGGAAAGAGCAAGGGGCTACGATCATCGCTCATGTGGATGCAGAGGAGGAGATCACCGAACATGGATTTCGTGGTCTCGAGATGCTTAAAGAGATGCTCAAAGAGCGCGTCGAAGGTACAAAGCTTACTGAGATCGATCAGACGTTTGAAGAGAGCATGACACTGGACTTAGGCGGGATTACTGCAGAACTGCTCTATCTTGGACCGGCCCACTCTAAGGGGGACATCAGTGTTGTAATTCCTGAACGAAATGTGATGATTGCCGGCGATATCGCTTTTCACCAACGCATGCTACCCGTCTTTCCTGATACCGATACTGCTGAATGGATAGAGACTTGGGTGAATGAGTTTACTCCGTTAGCAAAGGATATGATCATTGTGCCAGGGCATGGTGAGCCAACTAACTTTGCCGAGGTCGATAAATATACTCGCGGTTACCTTGAGTACGTGCGCGGCAAAATTGGAGAGCTTATTGATGAGGGTGGCACGCTGGACGATGCCTATAAAATTGACCAAAGCCCCTATCTCCATCTGGAAACAGCCGATGAGTTAGCCGGTAAAAACGCAGGGCGCATCTTTGAAGCGATGGAGTGGGAGTGACACAGCGATTCACGCTTCGCCCCTATCAACAACAGGCGGTTGATGCGACGTTATCGCACTTCCGCCAAACCTCCGAAAGCGCTGTGTTGGTGCTGCCAACCGGCGCCGGAAAAAGCTTAGTCATCGCCGAACTGGCAAGACTCGCAACACGAAAAATACTGGTCGTCACCCACGTCCAAGAGCTGGTCGAGCAGAACGCTTCGAAATACACCTCCTTAGGCCTTACCCCCGGTATCTACTCGGCGGGCCTTAAGCAACGCGATACAGAACACCCAGTCATTTTCGCTTCGATCCAGTCGATTGCTAGAAATCTCGATCGATTTAATCATGAGTACTCTCTGATCATTATCGATGAATGTCACCGTGTTTCCGATCAGGACGAGTCGCTCTATCAAAAGCTGATTAATCACATAAAACAGAATAACCCTTCACTAAAAGTGTTGGGGCTAACTGCTACCCCTTATCGTCTTGGGCACGGCTGGATCTACCATCAGGACTATCGAGGTTTTTTCCGCCCATCTGAGAGCACCATTTTTCAACACTGTATCTATGATTTGCCGATGCGCAGCCTGATTAAACAGGGGTATTTAACAGAACCTAAGCTGATCAATGCAGCGACCGCACAGTACGACTTTTCAGCACTAAAGCCCTCCCCTGACGGTCTGTTTGCAGAGCGTGAGGTGAATGAACTTTTGGCTAAATATCCCAGAGTAACTGAAGCAATTTGCGAACAGATCGTTGAACTGGCCAAAGATCGTCAAGGTGTGATGCTGTTTGCGGCCAGTGTAAAGCATGCCAAAGAGATTCTGGGATACCTTCCTGAGGGTGAAGCGGAACTGGTCATCGCTGACACCGATGCTAAACAGCGTACTGAGATCATCAACCGCTTTAAAAAGCGCCAGATTAAATATCTGGTCAACGTGTCTGTTCTGACCACCGGTTTTGATGCCCCACATGTGGACGTGATCGCGATCCTGCGCCCGACGCAGTCGGTCAGTCTGTTTCAACAGATGGTGGGCCGTGGTTTGCGCTTAAGTGAAGGCAAAACCGAGTGTCTGATCATCGACTACGCCAACAATGGCATTGATCTTTTCGACCCCGAAGTCGGCACGCCAAAACCCGCACCGGATACCGAGCCGGTACAAGTGTTCTGCCCTCTCTGTCACTTCGCTAATCTATTTTGGGGACGAACTGATCAAGAGGGAGCTGTTATTGAGCACTATGGACGCCGCTGCCAGGGCCTGTCGGATGAAGGCGAGCAGTGTCAGTTCCGCTTCAAGTTTAAAAGCTGTCCACATTGCGGTGCAGAAAATGATATAGCAGCGCGTAACTGCCAAGGGTGCCATGAGGCTCTAATTGATCCCGACGATCTCATTAAAAAAGCGCTCTCATTGAATAACTGTAAAGTGATTCGGTGTGCCGGAATCAAGCTAAGCGCAGAGGGAGAGGCGGTTCGTGTTACCTATTACGATGAGGATGCCAACACCCTCTCGGAAAAATTCAACCTCGCCAACCCAAAACAGCGAGAGTCGTTCAACCAACTCTTTGGCGCGCGGGCTAATAACGGTCAGTCACCCACTGTGTTCATCAGTGTTGAATCGGTGCTTGAACAAAGCAACACACTGCCTGCTCCAGATTTTGTCGTCTCAAGAAGGTCTGGTAAGTATTGGCAAGTGACCGAGCGACTGTTTGATTATCAAGGGCGGTATCGCAAAGCGAATCAATTACACTAAAGCCCTACTTTTTACAGGGTGTTAATTCTATTTCAAATGCTATGATGCGCGCTTAAATGTAAAGGAGATCAGAATGCGATTAGCCGAAATGGAAGCGATCATGTTTAACGTCGGTGTTACCGTCTTCGCTCTCTTTATCTTCTTTATCATCTACGATCTTGCAAAAAAATCGAACGCCGGAAAATTTGGTACCTTCATTCTCTTCTTCGCGCTTGGACTTGGCTTGGCAGCCTTTCTTGCCAAATCGATCATCGTGGAATTTATCGGCGGCTCGATTTAACGCAATTACCGGGGTCTGACCCGTAGCTTTCGCAGCTAAGTTCTACAACATACCTAACAGTTCCTCTATAATCCCGAATCATTTGTAGAAGGATTAACGATGGAACAGCGCACAATCAAAGTCGGTTCACTCGATGTAAATAACGATAAGCCGATGGTGCTTTTCGGTGGTATGAATGTGCTTGAATCTCGCGACTTAGCGATGACGATTGCAGAGCGTTATGTCGAAGTGACACAGAAGCTTAATATCCCGTACGTGTTCAAAGCGAGCTTTGATAAGGCTAACCGCTCCTCTATCAATTCTTTCCGTGGACCCGGCTTAGATGAAGGCCTGAAAATCCTTCAGGAGGTAAAGTCGACCTTTAACGTGCCGGTGATTACCGATGTACACGAGCCCTTCCAATGCAAACCAGCAGCAGAAGTCTGTGATGTGATTCAGCTACCTGCTTTTCTCTCTCGCCAAACCGACCTTGTCGTCGCAATGGCGAAAACCGGTGCGGTGATTAACATCAAAAAAGCACAGTTTCTTGCACCCCATGAGATGAAGCACATCCTAACCAAGTGTGAAGAGGCTGGTAACGACCAACTCATTCTTTGTGAGCGTGGCAGTGCCTTTGGTTACAACAACCTCGTGGTCGACATGCTGGGTTTTAGCATCATGAAAGAGTTTGGCTACCCAGTGATCTTTGATGCAACCCACGCACTGCAGATGCCAGGTGGTCGTTCTGATTCAGCTGATGGTCGCCGCGCACTGGTTGCACAGCTATCACGTGCAGGTCTATCGCAAGGTATTGCAGGTCTATTTTTAGAAGCACACCCTAATCCAAACGTTGCCAAGTGTGATGGCCCTTGCGCCCTTCCGCTATCGAAGCTAGAGCCCTATTTAGCACAGATGAAAGCGGTGGATGAGCTGGTTAAGTCCTTCCCAGCGTTGGATACTTCGGCGGATTGATTTTGGATGGGGTTAACGCTATGCGCCATCCCCTCCTACAGGACACCAGTGACTGGCTGACGCTGACATGGCGGTTGACAGGCTGAAAGCCAGTCACCAGCACTGTGTAGTGTAATTATAGAGTGGGATCAGACCGAAGGTCAGATCCCGCAATTTACCCCAGCTTCGCTTCCCACTGCTTCGCCGCAGCGATATCAACATCCCTACCCAACTCACCCTTGGTATAGATATCCACCATTCGTTGCATCGCTATTGGATGGCCTTGTTCTGCTGCGGCTTTGTAGTTATCAAAGGCTTTATCGGCAATCTTAAAGATCACCGGTGGATAACCTGATTCGTAGAGCTTACCCATCTGATATTGGCTACGAGAATCACCACGCTCAGCGGCCGCTTGAATATAGAGAGCGCCCTGCTCTTTGCTCGCCGCATCAGCGCCGCGAAAGTGCAGAAGAAACCCGTAAGTCGACAGCGCCTTAACACTGCCGCGTTGAGCCCCTACTCTGAAGAGCTTCATGGTTTTATTGTGAATCCATTTGGAGCGACGTGCTAAAGGACTGCGAAACAGTGCATAGGCAGACCAAGCTGCCAAGTTACCCAGCAGTGACATTTTCACTCCTATCGTTTCGGTAATAAAAAGGGATCAAAAGTAGATCCCTTTATTAGATTCAGCTCAATGCGACATATCAAGCTTTATTATTAGGCAAGCAGATCAGCCCACTCTACTTTAAGGGCCTCCAGTTCGTTTTCCGCCTTCTGCTTCGCTTTTTTCTTAAGGCCTGCAACTTCGTCTGTTTTCGCAGCGACAATCGCTTTCGCCTCAGCTACAGGATCGGCCGCATTGGTTACTTGATCCAAAAGAGGCTGCGCACCACGAAGAATGGCACGACGACGCCCCTCTTCAATGCGTGCTAACTCTTCAGCCGTTAGCTCTTTCTGCTTCGCTTTCTGTTTATCCGCTTTAGGGGCCACATAAGTTAATGGTCGAATGCCGGCCGCTATACGCACTTTCTCAAGCAGTGGCGCGGCTTCGGCACGGGCTTTATCAGCCCCCTTGTGAAGCTCAGCCTCAACGGCATCAAGGTTGTTCATTAACTCATTGTAACGGCTACGAGGTGCCGACAATTTAGCATCCAAAAACTCAAACAGTTCACGTTTCGCTTCACCCCAGGCGATGCCATTTTCAAAAGAGGATCGCATGGCAGCACTCTCAACGTCAGTAGCGAACAGGTTGTAGAGCTGGAAGATTGTGCTGTTATCGGCATCTTTTGGCTCACCCGGTTCACGTAGATCCGTTTTGATCTGGTTGATGAGCTTACGCAGTTGATCCGTTGGCGCAAACAGAGGAATCGTATTGTCATAGCTCTTAGACATCTTACGACCATCCAGACCCGGAATAAGCTGGGTCTCCTCATCGACCTGAGCTTCAGGAAGCGTGAACAGCTCTTCGTAGGTGTGATTGAACTTGCCGGCAATATCACGCGCCATTTCAATGTGCTGAATTTGATCCTTACCAACCGGTATCTTGTGCGCATTAAACATCAAAATGTCAGCCGCCATCAGAATCGGGTAGCTAAACAGCCCCATGGTGATGCCATCATCTAGATCAGCCGATCCTGCATCACGGTTAGCATCTACCGAGGCTTTGTAAGCGTGTGCACGGTTCATTAAACCCTTGGAGCACATACAGGTCAAAATCCACGTTAGCTCAGGAATCTCTGGGATATCAGTCTGACGGTAGAAGGTCGCCTTATCAGTATCCAGACCCAAGGCTAGCCAAGTCGCCGCAATTTCACGAGTCGACTGCGCCACACGCTCTGGATCATGGCATTTGATCAGTGCATGGTAATCCGCCAAAAAAAAGAACGAATTCGTGTTTGGATTAAGGGTCGCTTCAATCGCAGGTTTAATCGCACCTAGGTAGTTACCAATGTGCGGAGTACCGGTGGTAGTAATCCCGGTTAAAACGCGTGTATTGCTCATGGAACACTCAAGAGTCTGTGTAAAAATTAAGGTGCAGATTCTACACAGTTGTGGCTTTAACGCCCACCCCAATCCATTTGCACTTAGGGGTTAATACAGGTTTAATTTAACGACTGTTTATGTAAGGAAACTATTGATGGATAGCCAACTTCCGTCCTACATCACCCTGCTCGGTTTTATTGTGCCTGCTGTGATCTTTATCGCTCGTCTGAATCGCTACCAAGCCGCGACTATCGTTCACGCCCTGCTGATGGCGCTACTCTGTCTATTTGTTGGCTTTCTGGCCTCTGGCGCAGCCATCAAACTCTTGAGTCTTAGCAACCCGCTGCTCACCTCTGGCTTGGTAGTTATTGGATCTGGCCTCGCCACCCTTGCGAGGTTGATCTGGATAAAGCGCTTCGCGTAAAACCTACAAAATCTCTAATTCACACAACTTCAAAAGACTGTTTTCATGTTGCTACTGATATCACCTGCAAAAACACTCGATTATGAGACACCCGTCACTACTCAACTTAAGAGTGACCCAGAGTTTACCGATCGAGCTGAAACGTTGATCAAGAACCTGCGTAACTATGCACCGCAAGATATCGCTGATTTGATGAAGTTAAGCGATAAGTTGGCGTCGTTAAATGTCGCTCGCTACCAGAGCTGGGATAAAGACCACAACGAAGAGAACGCAAAACAGGCGATGTTGGCATTCAAAGGGGATGTTTATACTGGCTTGGCAGCAGAGACTTTCGATGAAGCGGATTTTCAGTTTGCACAGAATCATCTTAGGATTCTGTCGGGTCTGTATGGATTGCTAAAACCGATGGATCTTATGCAGCCATACCGTTTGGAAATGGGTACAAAACTTCCTAATGACGCTGGTAAAAACCTCTACAACTACTGGGGCTCAACGATTACCGATCGTCTAAACCAAGAGTTAGCAGCTCATCAATCACCGGTTATCGTAAACCTCGCATCTAACGAATACTTCAAGTCGGTGCAACCTAAAGCGCTCAATGCTCGCCTGATCAGCCCTGAGTTTAAAGACCTAAAAAATGGCCAATACAAGATCATCAGCTTCTACGCGAAAAAGGCTCGTGGCCTAATGACCCGCTACGCCATTCAAAATCGCATTGAAAACCCAGAGGATTTGAAACAGTTTGATCTAGAGGGTTATGCGTTTAACGAATCGATGAGTGACGGTGATAAGTGGGTCTTTACCCGGGATCAAGCAGAGTAGCTAACTGCTTGGTGTCTGACCTCCGGTCTGACCCCACACTGTAACTACGCGTCAGCCTCTGGAAAATACTGGTAGAGTTGGGTCAGACCGGAGGTCAGACCCAGTCACCTAACAAAAAAGACCGCAAAAGCGGTCTTTTTTATTGCTAGGATCAATCGTCCGGTGATGCTTTATCGAGCTTCTGAGTCTCGTACATCAAGATCGGATCATTTTTATCATTGATCACACCTTGATCGATGACCACTTTAGACACACCTTCGAGTGACGGCAGTTCGTACATGACCTCTAGAAGTTTAGATTCTAGAATAGAACGTAAGCCACGCGCACCGGTCTTACGCTCTAGTGCGAGTTCAGCCACAGCAAACAGTGCATCTTCACGGAACTCTAGATCAGCACCTTCCATCTCAAACAGCGCTTGGTACTGCTTCGTTAGGCTATTTTTCGGCTCCGTTAGAATCTGGATCAACGCCTCCTGATCCAACTCGGATAGAGTCGCGATCATAGGCAGGCGACCAATGAACTCTGGAATCAAACCAAACTTCACTAAGTCTTCCGCTTCCACGTCATGGATGCGATCGACACCCTTCTCTTCATCTTTGCTGCGAACCGTTGCACTGAAGCCTATTGAGCTGCGCTCACTACGATCGGCAATGATCTTCTCCAGACCAGCAAAAGCACCACCCACGATGAACAGGATATTCGAAGTATCAACCTGCAAGAACTCCTGCTGAGGGTGCTTGCGACCACCCTGAGGCGGTACAGAGGCTACCGTACCTTCAATCAGTTTCAATAGTGCTTGTTGTACACCCTCACCCGATACATCACGAGTGATCGATGGGTTGTCGGACTTACGCGAGATCTTATCGATCTCATCAATGTAGATAATGCCCTGTTGAGCTTTCTCTACATCGTAATCGCACTTCTGAAGTAGTTTTTGAACAATGTTCTCAACGTCTTCACCGACGTAACCCGCTTCCGTCAAGGTCGTTGCATCCGCCATCGTAAATGGCACATTCAACATGCGTGCTAACGTCTGTGCTAACAGCGTTTTACCACTGCCGGTTGGACCAATAAGAAGAATGTTCGACTTGCTCAACTCAACATCACTGTTTTTGCCAGTGGCACGAAGTCGTTTGTAGTGGTTATAAACCGCTACGGCCAACACTTTCTTAGCGCGATCTTGGCCGATTACATACTCGTCAAGATTGTCTTTAATTTGGCTTGGCGTAGGGAGCGTTTCGTCATCCTGTGACTCTTCGATCTCTGCCATCTCCTCTGTGATGATGTCGTTACATAGATCGACACACTCATCACAGATGAAGACTGAAGGACCAGCAATCAGCTTGCGTACTTCATCCTGGCTTTTGCCACAGAATGAACAAAATAGCTTGCTGTCGTTCTGATCGTTGTTCTCTTCAGACATGTTATTTCCTTTGAATGATTAGCCTTCTCGGCTGCTAAGCACTTTGTCTGCTAGACCAAATTCCACCGCCTGTTCAGCCGATAGGAAAGTGTCGTGTTTCATAACTTCGTACAGCTCGTCGTAGGATTTACCGGCCGTGTTACGTTCAGCATAGATCTCGGTCAAACGGTCATTGAGGCGCTTAGCCTCTTCCATGTGACGACGAGCATCTTCGAACTCCAGCTCTTGCACATGGACAGAACCGCGTGTGCCTGGCGTACCAGAACTCACACGGTGGATCATGGTACGTGATTCAGGTAGCAAGAAACGCTTACCCTTGGCACCAGCCATGGCAAGGAATGAACCCATACTAGCTGCTTGACCCAATACCATGGTGCTGACATCGGGTTTAATGAACTGCATGGTATCGTAAATTGCCATACCCGCCGTCACCGATCCACCTGGTGAATTGATGTAGAGGTGGATATCTTTTTCTGGGTTCTCGGCTTCCAAAAAAAGCATCTGAGCAACGATCAGGTTTGCCATGTGATCTTCTACTGGACCCACCATGAAGATAACGCGCTCTTTTAATAGACGAGAGTAAATATCGTAAGCACGCTCACCACGAGAGCTCTGCTCGACAACCATTGGCACCAAGCCACTGTCTGTTACATCAAATGGGCGGCCTGTGTAGATATCTGACATCAATAGTTTTCCTTATTCACGGCACTAATAACCAAAAAACGACAGCCAGCTTTCGCTAACTGCCGTTTTTTATAGGGATCTAAAGTGAGTTTAGATCCTTTACTCAACAATTATTGCTGTTGAGCCGGCTTAAGAGCTTCTTCGTAGCTGACTTTAACTTCTTTCACCTTAGCAGATGCAAGAAGGTGGTCAACAACTTCGTCTTCAAGAGCTAGGCTACGGATCTGATTTAGCATCTGCTCGTTGCCTTTGTAGTAGTTGATAACCTCTTCAGCGTCATCGTAGCTCTCAGCGATGTCAGCAAGAATAGCATCAACACGCTCATCAGTCGCTTCAAGGTTACCCGCTTTGATCACCTCTTGGACAAGAAGGCCGATCTTAACGCGACGGATAGCCTGCTCTTCAAACAACTCTTTAGGTAGAGTGTTTGGATCGATCTGAGCTTCACCACCGAACTGCTGAACAGCCTGTTGACGAAGCACGTTTACTTCGTCATCAATCATTGCTGCTGGGGCTTCGATCTCGTTCTGAGCGATCAGTGCATCGAATACTGCAGTTTTCGTTTTAGTCTTAAGCGCATGGTTCATTTCACGAGCCATGTTCTTTTCAACTTCCGCTTTGAATTCAGCTTCGTCTGCAGAAGAGACGCCGAACTTAGCGAAGAACTCTTCGTTTAGTTCTGGAAGCTCTGGTTTAGACACTTCGTTCAGCTTAATCTTGAAGGTTGCAGCTTTGCCCGCTAGCGCTTCAGACTGGTACTCTTCAGGGAAAGTGACTTCTACGTCAAACTCTTCACCCTTTTTCTTACCGATGATGCCATCTTCAAAGCCAGGGATCATGCTACCTGAACCGATGACTAGGTCTTGACCTTCCGCTTTACCGCCTTCGAATGCTTCGCCATCAACGAAACCTTCAAAGTCGATGTTCACTTGGAAACCATCTTTGACCATGCCGCGAGTCGCTTTGAACGTACCCTGCTGTTTACGAAGCGTATCGATCATATTTTTAACATCAGCGGCTTTGATTGAAGCGGTCGCTTTCTCAACCTCAACGCCTGCTAGATCTTTAAGTTCGATCTCTGGGTAAACGTCAAAGGTCGCAACGTATGCGAAGTCTTCACCTTCCTTGTCGGTTTTGAACTCGATAGAAGGAGCGCCTGCTGGCATTAGTGATTCCTGCTGAACAGCTTCGTAGAAAGTCTCTTGTACGACGCGGTTTAGTACTTCGTAACGAATCGCGTCACCGTACATACGCTTGATAACTTTTGCAGGTACTTTGCCTGGACGGAAGCCGTCCATACGGCGAGTGCGAGCCTGCTGTACAACCTGCTTCTCAACGTCAGTATCGATACGTTCGGCCGGAACAGTCACGGTTAGTTGGCGCTGAAGGCCTGAAGTAGTCTCTACAGAAACTTGCATGGAATTCCTCATTAATTCTTTTGAGAGTGTCAAACTCGTAAACCGCCAAAAAGGACGCAATCCGAGTCGTTAAAAACAAGCGCGAAATTTTCCGGCAACTGAGCGCATTAGTCAAGTAAACAAGCGAATTGAACTGAAAAATTTGCAACCCCAAGGGTGGGTAATACAGATAAACAAAAGGAAGAGAAATTAGATAAATTAAGAGGACATTCAGATGGTGCGGTCGGAGAGACTCGAACTCTCACACCTTGCGGCACCAGAACCTAAATCTGGCGTGTCTACCAATTCCACCACGACCGCATCTGAAGTGTTGCGATTCGGCTGAGCCGAACAGTGTTGCTCTATATAAAAGTATGGTGCGGTCGGAGAGACTCGAACTCTCACACCTTGCGGCACCAGAACCTAAATCTGGCGTGTCTACCAATTCCACCACGACCGCATACTTTTATGATGTACCCAAAAATTGGGGTGGATGATGGGGCTCGAACCCACGACCACCGGAATCACAATCCGGGGCTCTACCAACTGAGCTACACCCACCACTGTGGTACATCTGGACAGGTTGCTTGGCGCGCCCAGCAGGGCTCGAACCTGCAACCTACGGCTTAGAAGGCCGTTGCTCTATCCAATTGAGCTATGGGCGCCTAACGTGCTGCCCGACCTCACAAGTGACTGGATGGAAGTCGTCATCTGCGAGGAGGTGCGTATCCTACGACCTGACCTGCAGGGGGTCAATACCCTGTTTTAATTTTTTAAACATTTTTTTTGGTTTTGATTAATAGTTGATCAGAAACCACTGTTTTCAGTTGTTTAATCAAAGTTTTTGGGCGTAAGTATCTACTACCCTTCCCGATACCAAGTCGTCCCATCAGGCCCATCTTTCAGAATGACACCCGCTTGTGCCAGCTGATCGCGGATCTCATCAGAGCGTGCAAAATCCTTGTTCGCTCGCGCCTCTTTCCGCTCTACAATCAACGCTTCAACTTGATCGCCACTGATCTCGCCCGCGCTACCTTGCTGAAGAAACTCTTTAGGGCTTTGCTGTAACAGACCCACCACACCGGCAAGTACTTTTATTTGACCGGCTAACTGTGAGGCCGCTGCATCATCTTTACCTTTAAGACGATTGAGCTCACTGGCCATCTCAAACAGCACGGCAAATGCCATTGGGGTGTTAAAATCGTCATCCATCGCAGCAAAGAATCGATCGGTGTAGTCGTTTGATGCGATCTCTACCTCTGCTATGTCAACACCATCGAGCGCTTGATAAAAACGATCCAGTGCCGAACGAGCCTCTTTCAGACTGTCTAGCGAGTAATCAATCGAAGATCGGTAGTGCACACTCGAAAGGAAGTAGCGAACCACCTCGGGGTTGTGCTCTTTAAGAACTTCACGAATCGTAAAGAAGTTACCCAACGACTTGGACATCTTCTCTTTATTGACTCGCACAGGGCCGGCATGCATCCAATAGTTTACATAGGTTTTGCCATTTGCCGCTTCAGACTGAGCAATCTCGTTCTCATGATGCGGGAAGGGTAGATCCGGACCACCACCATGAATATCAAAGGTCTCACCCAGACAGCATTTAGACATAGCAGAACACTCAATGTGCCACCCAGGACGACCAGCACCCCAGGGCGATTCCCAGCTGGTTTCACCCTCTTTAGCGGCTTTCCAAAGCACAAAATCGAGAGGACTCTCTTTGGCCTCTTCCACCTCAACTCGAGCACCAGAGCGAAGCTCATCAACAACTTTATTCGTCAAGCGACCATAGCTTTCAAACTTCTCGACGCGGTAATAGACATCGCCATTACTTGCAGCGTAGGCAAATCCCTTGTCGATTAGCGCTTGAACCATGTCGATGATGTCTTGAATATGATGAGTAGCACGGGGTTCTTGATCTGGGCGCAGTACACTCAATGACGCCTCATCTTCATGCATCGCTTCGATCATTCGTTGAGTCAGTTGATCCGGTGTTTCACCATTCTCGGCCGCACGCTTTAAGATCTTGTCATCGACATCGGTGATGTTTCGCACATACTCAACATCCCAACCCCGTGCGCGCAAATAGCGAGTAATGACATCAAAAGAGACCATGACGCGTGCATGACCAATGTGACACAAGTCGTAGACAGTGACTCCGCAGACATACATGCGAATCTTGCCCGCCTCGATTGGAGTAAATGGCTGTTTTGATTTTGAAAGCGTGTTGTATAGTTGAAACATTCTCTATCCGTATTAATGCATTTGGGTTGGCAGCTTAACCTCTGCCAACAGCGCGCCGCCCAAAGGGCTGCTTTCGCGTAAAATCAATAAACGCCCCTGATACCAGTGGATCGCTTCCCACTGCCCCATTTTGGCCAGTGAATAGCGAACAGCCTTATCAAACTCTGCCCTGCCATGACTCAATGGAATGATCCAGATGAAAGGCTGGGTGACGGCAAAGCCACTGCCATAACCTACTAGGGCTAGGCGACCACTCTCTGGATCATAATCTGCACCGGTAATTAAACCAGCCACATCAAATGTGTCTTGCGCCTTTACAGACTGCTGATCTTGAGCCGGGTCTACGATATAGAGTCGGCTCTTTTGATCTCGCCAGTTCTTGGTAAAGAGCCAATAGTGACCCTCAACCTCCGTCGCAGCTTCACAATCACGGTTGTGATTCTGACGTTCCACTGCTGGCTTAACATCGGCCAACTTTACATTGATCGTAGAAGCATCCACCAAACTCTGGCTAGACGCTAACCGTTCCCACTCTATTGAGTGGAACTGAAACCAGACGCGATCCCCTCGATTATTACCGCAATCGGCAATGACCAGCGACTCATCCGTCGCTAGCAATGATTCCCAATCTAGGTTCGCCGCATTTCTAACTCTGATCTGCGTCATCGTTGAGTCAGCCCCATCGGCCATATCGAGACTAAAGAGTATTGGGTCATTACCCCCATCATTAATAGACCATAGCGTCTGATGACGGAGTGCTAAACCAGACCCCTCTGGCAATAGATCGCTAAACGAGCGAATCGTGGTCGGCATTAATCTCTGGTTAGACCACTGCGATCGCTCAACCACTGATGTGGCACATCCGATCAAAATGAGCAGCGACAGAGCCAAAGATAGCCAGCGCATCTATTTAGCCATTTTCGCCCAAGAGTCACGAAGACCCACTGTGCGGTTAAAGACCAAACGATCCACATTGCTGTCAGGATCAACGGCAAAAAAGCCCTGACGTTCAAACTGATAACGACTCTCGACGGCAGCATTAGCCATGCCGACTTCGACACGAGCGTTAGAAAACACTGTTAGTGACTCAGGGTTGATAAACTCCAAGAAATCACGCTCTGCATCCCCCTCCGGGTTCGCTTCTGTAAATAGACGATCGTATAGACGAACCTCACAAGGAATGGAGTTGTCTGCGCTAACCCAATGAATAACACCCTTAGGTTTGTAATCTGTTGGGTTTTCGCCCTTAGTAGCAGGATCATAGGTAACCAATAACTCAGTCACTTCGCCCTGCTCATTAGTAATGACCTCTTCACAGGTCACACAGAAGGCACCGCGCAGACGCACTGCAAATCCAGGTGCTAGACGCTTCCACTTCTTAGGTGCTTCCATCGCAAAGTCTTCGCGCTCAATAAGAAGGTTCTTGGTAAAAGGAATACGGCGCACACCCATCGACTCATCTTTAGGGTGAACAGGAACCTCAAACCACTCCTCTTTACCCTCATCGTAGTTGGTAATCGTCAATTTGATGGGATCCGTCACACACATAGCACGAGGTGACTTAGCATCCAGATCTTCGCGGATCGCCGCTTCAAGCATACCCATATCTACCGTCGAGTTAGAGCGCGTCACACCGATCATGTCACAGAAGTTACGGATCGAAGCGGGCGTGTAACCACGACGGCGTAGACCAGAGATGGTTGGCATACGCGGATCATCCCAACCAGAAACGTGCTGCTCATCAACAAGCTGTTTCAGTTTGCGCTTGGACGTAATGGTGTAGTTCAGATTGAGACGAGCGAATTCATACTGACGAGGTGTTGCCGGCACCGGCAAATTTGCAATAAACCAATCGTACAGTGGCCGATGATCTTCAAATTCCAGCGTACAGATAGAGTGGGTAATCTCTTCAATCGCATCCGATTGACCATGTGCAAAGTCGTAGCTCGGATAGATACACCACTTATCACCGGTCTGATGGTGATGCGCTTTTCGAATACGGTAGATCACAGGATCGCGCAGATTGATGTTCGGTGCAGCCATATCGATTTTGGCACGAAGAGCCGCTTCCCCCTCTTCGAAGCCACCATCACGCATCTTTTCAAACAGCGCGAGATTCTCTTCAGGTGTGCGATCACGGTAGGGGCTGTTTTTGCCAGGCTCCGTCAAATTGCCGCGATACTGACGCATCTGCTCGCCGTTCAATTCACAGACAAAGGCTTTACCCTCTTGAATCAGGTGAACAGCCCAGGCATAAAGTTGATCGAAGTAGTTTGACGTGTAGCAAATATCGCCATTCCATCTGTAACCCA
This sequence comes from Marinobacterium sp., assembly GCA_018623095.1. Lineage (GTDB taxonomy): Bacteria > Pseudomonadota > Gammaproteobacteria > Pseudomonadales > Balneatricaceae > Marinobacterium_E. Next base: position 34,434 of record JAAZVX010000002.1, read on the forward strand.
GCCACTCGACATCGCGTGTGATGGCATCGATATACTCTTGCGACTCTTTCTCTGGGTTAGTGTCATCAAAACGAAGATTACAGACCCCCTGATACTTCTCGGCCGTACCAAAATTCAAGCAGATCGATTTGGCATGACCAATGTGAAGATAACCATTTGGCTCAGGTGGAAAACGAGTAACAACCTTACCCTGATGTGTCCCCTGCTCTAGATCCTTTTCAACGATCTGGTGAATGAAATTGGTAACGGTAACCGCTTCGTTTTTACTCATAATTCAACTTTAAAGTGACTGCGAAATAATAAGCGCGAAATTATATGCCATCCGAACCCGTCAATACAGGGCGAAACCTCTATTTGATCTGATATACTTCGCACAAACTTCAACTCAAAGGGAAAAACTGATGATCGTTCTAACGACCAACTTCGGTGAAATCAAAATCGAACTTGATTTCGACAAGGCACCAAAAACTGCAGCAAACTTCGAACAGTACGTTAAAGAGGGTTTTTACGACGGCGTTATCTTCCACCGTGTCATCAGCAACTTCATGGTTCAGGGCGGCGGCTTTGAGCCTGGCATGCACCAGAAAAAAACACGTGAGCCGATTGAGAACGAAGCCGATAACGGCCTAAGCAATGAGATGTACACCGTTGCAATGGCACGTACGATGGATCCACACTCAGCGTCAGCTCAGTTCTTCATCAACGTGGCTGATAACGCATTCCTTGATCACACTGGTAAGAACACTCAGGGTTGGGGCTACGCGGTATTCGGTAAAGTCGTTGAAGGCCAGGATGTAGTCGACAAGATCAAACTGGTACCGACCACAATGAAAGTGGGCCACCAGGACGTCCCTGTTGATGACGTCATCATCGAAAAGGCTGAAGTTCAGGGTTAATATTGAAACGTCTATTTATTTCAGACCTTCACCTGCAAGCGGAGCGGCCGGATATTACCCGGGCGCTTCGTTACTTCCTCTCCCACATCGCACCCTCTAGCGATGAACTCTATCTGCTGGGTGATATTTTTGAAGCGTGGATTGGTGACGATTTTGCCGACCCCGTGCTGAAAGAGATTCAGCCCTACTTTGAAGCCTTAAGTCGCTCAGGCACAAAAATCTACCTGATGCACGGTAACCGTGATTTCCTGCTGGGTAAGAAAAGTGCAAAAAAACTATCAGCTGAGCTGATACCAGAACAGATCAAAATTGAGCTGCCCAAACGCGGAATGGCACTCTTGATGCACGGCGATGAACTCTGCATTGATGACGCGCCCTACCAAGCCTTTCGAGGTCAGGTCAGAGACCCAGCCTGGCAGCAACTGTTTCTTGAAAAAACAGTAGAGGAACGCCTGGCCATTGCACGCAAGATTCGCGATGAAAGCCAACAACAAAACAGCAACAAAGAAGATTACATAATGGATGTAAATAGCTGTTTTTGTGAAGAAATACTCTTAAATAAAGAGTGTGAAACTCTGATCCATGGTCACACCCATAGACCGAGTATTCATACCAGTGTCAATGGTAACGATTCGCTCACCAGAGTTGTGTTGGGTGATTGGAGCTCAAGTGGTTACTATCTATTTAGCAACAAAAAAGAGTTCACACTTTCTAAGTTTGAACCACCAGAGGATTACATTTAATTCAGCGCGGGCTTGCCAGAGTGAAAGCGAAACAGATCATCCTCTGACTCGACAAGCTCTTGCTCTCTCTGGCGGAAAAGTTCAATCCGATCAGCAATCGGTTCACCGGCATAATCTTCTGCTAACTTCAGATAGTCTTGGTAGTGACGACCCTCAGAGCGCAGTAGCGATCGGTAAAATTTAGCCAGCTCTTCATCAAGATAAGGCGCCAATGCGGCGAATCGCTCACAAGAGCGCGCCTCTATAAAGGCACCAACGATCAGCGTATCGATTAGACGGCCTGGCTCTTCACGTCTAACCAACTCATGCAAGCCACTTGCGTAGCGCGACGCAGATAAGTTGCCATATTTAAAGCCACGTTTATCCATTAAACCCAATACCTGCTCGAAATGGATCAACTCTTCACGTGCGAGACGTGACATCTTATTCAACAACTCGGGACGGTCCACGTAACGAAACATCAGCGTCATTGCCGTAGAGGCCGCTTTCTTTTCACAGTGGGCGTGGTCAGTTAGAAGCAGAGATTGATGCTTTGGATCCTTAGCCACCTGGATCCACTGGTCCGGTGTTTGACACCCTAAAAAACTCTGAATCTCAGTTAACGCGTCCACGGCGATCTCCATAAACAGTATTGTAGGGCGTGAATTATAACGACCAGTCCAGCTGATCGGTACCCTTTAAGACATGTTGCGCTGCAGCGATATACTTTTTCTTTGTAAAACAATAAGAAAAGGATCTATAAACAGCTCATAACAAGCCCAAAGTATAAAGGCCTTTTGGCCTTTGGGTGATTAACAGAGAATGGCGACTACTGTAGAATAACGGCGTTTTTTTAATAACCATTGATATCGGGAAGATATCCTCCTCTCGCCTCACAAGGGCGCTAGGTGTAGCCATTAATGAGGGCCATATCGTGCTTGAAGCTTACCGTAAACACGTTGAAGAACGTGCCGCAGAAGGCGTACCGCCAAAGCCACTAGACGCTGATCAAACTAGCGCACTGGTTGAGCTACTTAAAAACCCACCAGCAGGCGAAGAAGAGTTTCTTCTAGACCTTTTGACTAACCGCGTACCTGCCGGTGTTGACCAAGCTGCTTATGTAAAAGCAGGTTTCTTGGCGGCGATCGCAAACGGTGAAGCTTCATCACCTCTTATCAGCAAAGTTGCTGCGGTTGAGCTACTAGGCACAATGCTAGGTGGTTACAACATCGAGCCAATGATCAAGAGCCTAGACGATGCAGAGCTAGCACCATCTGCTGTTAAAGGTCTGTCGCACACTCTACTTATGTTTGACGCGTTTTACGACGTTAAAGAGAAGATGGATGCAGGTAACGCTGCAGCGAAGCAGGTTATGGAATCTTGGGCTAACGCTGAGTGGTTCACTAGCAAGCCTGAAGTTGCTGAAAAAATCACAGTAACTGTTTTCAAAGTACCTGGCGAGACAAACACTGATGACCTGTCACCTGCTCCAGATGCATGGTCACGTCCTGACATTCCACTGCACGCTAATGCAATGCTTAAGATGGAACGTGAAGGCATCAACCCAGAAGAGCATGGCGTTAAAGGCCCTCTAGCTCAGATCGAAGAAGTAAAAGCGAAAGGTTTCCCTGTTGCCTACGTGGGTGACGTTGTGGGTACTGGTTCTTCTCGTAAGTCGGCTACCAACTCAGTTCTATGGTTCTTCGGCGATGATATCCCGAACGTACCTAACAAACGTGCTGGCGGTTACTGTTTCGGCGGTAAAATCGCACCGATCTTCTACAACACTATGGAAGATGCTGGCGCACTCCCAATCGAGATGCCAGTTGATGATCTAAATATGGGGGATGTGATCGACGTTTACCCATACGAAGGTAAAGTGTGTAAACACGGCACCGACGAAGTGATCTGTGAGTTCGGTCTTAAGACTCAGGTTCTTTTAGACGAAGTTCGTGCTGGCGGTCGTATCCCACTGATAATTGGTCGCGGTCTAACAGACAAAGCTCGTGAAGCGCTAGGTCTAGGTCAAACTGATCTATTCCGTAAGCCACAACAGCCTGCTGATACTGGTAAAGGTTACACCCTTGCTCAGAAGATGGTTGGTAAAGCATGCGGTATGGACGGTGTTCGCCCAGGCATGTACTGCGAACCTAAGATGACGACTGTTGGTTCACAAGATACAACGGGCCCTATGACCCGTGACGAGCTTAAAGACCTAGCCTGTCTTGGATTCTCTGCTGATCTAACCATGCAGTCTTTCTGTCACACAGCGGCTTACCCTAAACCAGTCGACGTTAACACACACCACACGCTTCCAGATTTCATCATGAACCGTGGCGGTGTATCGCTACGCCCAGGTGACGGTGTTATCCACTCTTGGTTGAACCGCATGCTACTTCCTGACACTGTTGGTACTGGTGGCGACTCACACACTCGCTTCCCACTGGGTATCTCTTTCCCAGCAGGTTCTGGTCTTGTTGCATTTGCTGCTGCAACGGGCGTTATGCCTCTGGATATGCCTGAGTCAGTTTTGGTTCGCTTCAAAGGCAAACGCAATCCTGGTATCACGCTACGCGACCTTGTACACGCGATCCCTTACTACGCAATCAAAGAGGGTCATTTAACCGTTGCTAAAGCCGGTAAGAAAAACATCTTCTCTGGCCGCGTTCTTGAGATCGAAGGTCTTGAAGAGCTTACCGTTGAACAAGCATTCGAGTTATCTGATGCCTCTGCTGAACGTTCTGCGGCAGGGTGTACCATCACTCTAGGTGAAGATTCAGTTGCAGAGTACCTGAAGTCAAACATCGTGATGCTGAAGTGGATGATCGCGGAAGGCTACGGTGATGCGCGTACGATCGAACGCCGTATCCAAGGCATGGAAGAGTGGTTAGCTAACCCAAGCCTAATGCGTGCTGACTCTGATGCTGAATACGCATGTGTTATCGAAATCGATCTTGCCGACATCAAAGAGCCAATCCTTTGTGCTCCAAACGATCCAGACGATGCTCGTCTGCTTTCTACCGTTCAGGGCGAGAAGATTGATGAAGTATTCATCGGTTCTTGTATGACTAACATCGGTCACTTCCGTGCTGCAGGTAAACTGCTAGAAGCATCTGGCGCCTCTATCCCAACGCGTATGTGGATCGCTCCTCCAACGAAGATGGATGCTGCGCAGCTAAGTGACGAGGGTTACTACAACATCTTCGGTAAAGCCGGTGCGCGTATGGAGATGCCTGGTTGTTCACTCTGTATGGGTAACCAAGCACGAGTTGCTGCGAAATCAACTGTTGTATCCACATCGACTCGTAACTTCCCTAACCGTCTAGGTGATGGTGCTGATGTGTTCCTAGCGTCTGCTGAACTGGCATCTGTTGCTGCACTTGAAGGCAAACTGCCAACGGTTGAAGAGTACATGGAGTACGCTAAGAAGATCGACAGCATGGCGGGTGACGTTTACCGTTACTTGAACTTCGATCAGATGGAAAACTACGTAGAAAAAGCCTCTACAGTGATTCCAACCGTTCAAGCTTAATCAATTGATTAATACTCAAAAAACCCGGCATTTGCCGGGTTTTTTTGGTTATGGGGTCTAATGGTCGGGGTCAGACCGAAGGTCAGACACCGGGGCTGCGTAGATTGTTTATTCCCTTGCAATCAACGCTTTGATCTTGGCTACCCCCATCTCACGCAACAGTTCGACATTGCGCTGCGGCACTGAATCGATGTCAGGATGCGTCTCTACCGCCCAGGCAACACTCGCTTCGCGAAGAAGGTGCATCATCGGATAAGGTGATCGATTGGTATGATTGGCTGGGTCGATCTCTGCCACGCCCTCGAATTGATAATCTGGATGGAACCCTGCCACTTGGAACACGCCCGAATACTCTAGCCTGTCGATCAGTTCATCCACACCATTCAGATAATCGAGGTAAGCATCAAACTCTGTCGCAAAGTGAGGATGGATCAACAGAGTCGTCTCGATACTGCTGTCGTTCTCCAGTCGCTCCAACTCATCAACAAGAAGCTGGGTGATTGATTCGATCTTATTCCCTGTGTAGACAACATAGCGGAGTTGGTTTTGATCGATGCTTCGTTTGGCAAAGGGACATAAATTGAGCCCAACGACCATTTTATCCACCCACTGTTTGGTTGCATCGATTACTCTGTTTTCTAAATCAGACATTGACAGATACTCGTCGAAAAACATTAACCATTTCATTATACCCGACTGCCTGTTGTGCCGATAATTTGATCTCGATCTGTCAAGAGAAAATCGTGAAATATTCACCGTTTTTATTACTCACAGAATCTGTGGATAACTTGGTGAATAATGTTTGGAAGAAGTGCGCTATTACCGATGAAATGGGCCGTTCAGCAAATTGGTTCAATTTTGAGCCGACAAAAATAAACCTTTTAAAATCAATAGTTTAAATTATTCAACAGAATTTAATAATTTTTTTAACGAATTTTTATAATTTTTCTTTAGAAAGGACTTGTGCTGTGAACAAAAATTCTTTATGTCTCATTTTGGTGCAGATTTATAGAGGCTGGTCGGCCTCTGGAATTTCGATTTCTATGTGACCTTTAGGACGACAACAACAGGTCAAAATTTCGCCCTCTGCACAGTCAACAAGTGCATCCTGAACGGGCTCAACTTCGCCATCGAGTAGACGCACCTTACAGCAACCACAGTAACCACCGCGACAGTTGTAAGGTGCTGGAATCTCTTGAGTCTCCAGTGCATCCAGCAATGAAAACTCATATTGATAGTAGAAGGTGTGGTGATTACTGACTTTGATGCGTGGGATACCCGACATCGTCAAACCCTCAAATTAAAGGTCAAAGCCTTCGAAGTCCTCATCACCTACTTCGTTGTCGATCTGGCCGACTAAGTAGGAGCTGATTTCTGACTCCTGAGGAGCCACTTGCACGTTATCACTCACCAACCAGGAGTTCATCCAGGGTAGTGGGTTAGCTCGGTTTTCGAAGATCTCTTCTAAGCCAAGCGCTTTCATGCGTACGTTAGTAATGTACTCAACGTAGTCACCCAGGATACGAGCGTTTAAGCCGATCATTGAGCCATGACTGAATAGGTACTCAGCCCAAGACTTCTCTTGCTCTGCAGCGTCACGGAAGAGTTTGATCACTTCACCTTTCTGCTCGACAGCGATCTGTTTAAAGTCAGGGTCATCTGCACCAGACGCCATGATATTGATCATATGCTGTGTGCCGGTTAGGTGAAGCGCTTCATCACGCGCGATCAAACGGATGATCTTAGCGTTTCCTTCCATAACAGCGCGTTCAGCAAAGGCAAACGAACAAGCAAAACTCACGTAGAAACGGATCGCTTCAAGTACGTTAACCGACACCAGTGTCAGGTAGAGCTTGGTTTTGATGTTGTAGAGTGTGGCATCGACCAATTGACCGTCCACTGTGTGCTTACCCTCACCGTGAATGGTGTAGACATTAACAAGCTCGATTAACTCATCGTATAGGCGCGTCACAGCTTCAGCACGTTCAACGATCTCTGGATTTGTAACAATGTTATCAAACACCTTAGACGGCTCTGTCACAATGTTACGGATAATGTGCGTATAAGAGCGACTGTGAATGGTTTCACTGAACGCCCAAGTCTCAAACCAAGTCTCAAGCTCAGGGATGGAGACGATCGGCAAGAAAGCAATATTAGGCGAGCGGCCCTGGACTGAATCCAGCAGTGTTTGGTATTTCAAGTTGCTCAAGAAGATGTGCTGCTCGTGCTCTGGCAACGCCATGAAGTCTTTACGGTCAGTACTTAGATCGACCTCTTCAGGGCGCCAAAAAAATGAGAGCTGCTTCTCGATCAGCTTTTCAAAAATTGGGTATTTCTGTTTGTCATAACGCGCAACGTTAACACTACGACCAAGAAACATAGGTTCACGTGTAGCATCATGATTACTGGTACTGAATGTAGAGTAAGACATCTGCCCTAACCTCTTCAAAAATGTTTAAAATACTGCCCAGAACAGAGGGCGACCTACCACAAACTTATAGCTTACAAGCGCCGCCTTCACAGCCACCCATGTCGTCATGCTGATCTTTAGCACCGTCACGAGTGTTATGGTAGTAAAGCGTCTTAACGCCATACTTGTAGGCGGTTAGAAGATCTTTCAACAGCTGCTTCATTGGCACCTTTTCACCAGGGAACTTGGCTGGATCGTAGCTAGTGTTTGCTGAGATCGATTGGTCTACGAATTTCTGCATAATACCGACCAACTGCAGGTACCCTTCGTTGTCTGGAATTGACCAAAGCAGCTCATAGTTATCCTTAAGCTCTAGGTATTCAGGCACGATCTGTTTCATCACACCATCTTTACTCGACTTAACTGAGACAAAACCACGAGGTGGCTCAATACCATTCGTTGAGTTAGTAATCTGAGATGAGGTCTCACAAGGCATCAGTGCAGTCAGAGTACTGTTACGCAGACCGAATTCACGGATGTCTTCACGCAACGTCTCCCAGAAATAGTTCAGTGGCTCTTCACAGAAGGTATCGACTTCACGCTTGTAGGTGTCGATTGGCAAAATGCCCTGAGCATAAGTGGTCTCATTAAATTTCGGACAAGCACCTAACTCTTTCGCTAGGTTGTTGGATGCTTTCAGCAAGAAGTACTGAATCGCTTCAAATGTACGGTGTACTAGACCGTTCGCACTGCCATCCGAGTAACGAACAGAGTTCTTCGCTAGGTAGTAAGCCAGGTTAGTCACACCAACACCCAAGGTACGACGACCCATCGTTGCTGTGTAAGCAGCGGGTACTGGGTAATCTTGGTAATCCAACAGACTGTCTAGTGCACGAACAATCAAATCTGACAGCTCTTCCAACTCATCAAGATTCTGGATTGCACCTAGGTTAAACGCCGAAAGAGTACAGAGTGCAATCTCGCCATCTGGGTCATTCACCTCTTTTAGAGGCTTAGTCGGTAGCGCAATTTCAAGACAGAGGTTGGACTGCTTGACCGGTGCAACACCAGGATCAAATGGGCTGTGCGTATTACAGTGGTCGACATTCTGAATGTAGATACGACCTGTAGAAGCACGCTCAGACGCGAGAATACCGAACAGCTCAACCGCTTTAATGGTCTGTTTGCGGATATTTGGATCTTGCTCATACTGCTCATAGAGACGCTCAAACTCATCTTGATCAGCAAAGAACGCATCGTACAAACCAGGCACTTCATGTGGGCTGAACAGAGTAATGTTGCCGCCTTTGATCAGACGCTGATACATCATGCGGTTGATCTGTACACCATAATCTAGGTGGCGTACTCGGTTCTCTTCTACACCACGGTTGTTCTTCAACACCAATAGTGACTCAACTTCCAAATGCCAGATTGGGTAGAACAGTGTTGCTGCGCCACCACGCACACCACCCTGTGAACAGCTTTTCACCGCGGTCTGGAAGTGTTTGTAGAATGGGATACACCCCGTGTGGAAGGCTTCACCCTGACGGATTGGGCTACCTAAAGCACGGATACTGCCGGCATTAATGCCGATACCCGCGCGTTGTGAAACGTATTTAACAATAGAAGAGGCTGTCGCGTTGATAGAGTCCAGACTATCGCCTGTTTCGATCAATACACAGGAGCTGAACTGACGAGTCGGCGTACGAACACCCGCCATAATTGGCGTCGGTAGCGAAAGCTTGAACAGAGAACAAGCGTCGTAAAAACGTTTTACATACCCCAGACGAGTCTCTTTCGGATATTTAGAGAAGAGACAGGCTGCAACCAACATATAGAGTTGCTGTGGGCTCTCATAGATCTTACCAGTAACGCGGTTCTGAAGAAGGTATTTACCCTCTAACTGCTTAACGGCTGCATAGCTGAAGTTCATGTCGCGATCATGAGCGAGGTAGTCGTTCAGCTCATTGAACTCAGCTTCTGTGTAGTCTTCTAAAAGATGCTTGTCGTAGCGACCTTCATTGACCATGCTTTGGACATGTGTGAACAACTGAGGGGGTTCAAACTCGCCGAACGCTTTTTTGCGTAAGTGGAAGATCGCAAGGCGTGCAGCAAGGTACTGATAATCAGGGGCCTCTTCGGAGATAAGGTCCGCAGCGGCTTTGATTAGAGTCTCATGAATGTCTGACGTTGAGATGCCCTCAAAGAACTGCATGTTGGCACTCAGCTCTACTTGAGAGACCGATACTGTCTTAAGACCCGTTGCAGCCCAAGTGACTACTTTATGGATCTTCTCTAGATCCAATGACTCTTGGCTACCGTTACGTTTTGTGACCTTTAAACCCTGTTGCATGACGACATTCCACTTGTTGGTCGGTGTTATTATTCGCGCTGCCTGAGAGAGTTGTTTGTCACTCCACGCAACACTATATCTTGTAGTTGTTCACTCGGACAGAATTACTATATATAGTAAAACGAGCAAGAATAGACACTAAATATAGTGATCTGGACGAGGTTTGCAATAGCAAATATAGGTCAAAAGTTTCTTGACTTATTGAGCAAATAGCTAAGATTCAACGGTGACGGGGGCTGGATCAAAATAGATAATTTCGTCACATTTATATGACAATTTTTTGTAACGAATTGAGTTGTTATGAACGAGCAGATTATGGGCCATCAATCGGCAGGCGAATGGTGAACAGAGTCCCTCGATTGGGTGCAGACTCAACCAACAGTTCACCATGGTGATGGCTAATGATGCCATAGGAGATCGATAGACCAAGCCCCGTACCCTTGCCGATCTCTTTGGTAGTGTAGAAAGGTTCAAAAATACGTTTTTGTACCTGCTGGGTCATCCCTTTGCCATTGTCACCGATTTTTATCTCAACCCAGTCTTGGTCAACTTTAGATGCGATGTTTAACGTCGGCTCAGACTGTCCCTCAAGCGCTTGAGCTGCGTTAACAAGAATATTTAAAAGGACCTGATTGATTTCACCGGGGTTACAAAACACCAATGGAATTTCATCAAGGCTTAGGTTAATTCTTGTGTTGGCACTGATCTGGTTATTAATCAATTTAAGGGTACTGCGAATCCCCTCATTAAGGTCGGCCTTCGTCCTGGCTTGTGCATCCATGCGTGCAAAGCTTCTTAGGTTGCGTACGATCTCTTTGACCCTTTGCACACCGTCATTGGTATCAGAGACCAGCCCATCTAACTCTTGTGTGAAATATTCAAGATCCTCTTCTTCTAGGAACTTAAACACTCGCTCTGCAAATGCGGCACGATCAGACTCCTCTAACGTTAGTGACTCAATCAGTAGCGGGTAGAGTTTGGCGATGGCTTCACTATGCTGACCGAGTGTATCCACGTTTGAGTGAACGAACGACAGTGGGTTATTAATCTCGTGCGCTACCCCCGAAACAAGGGTACCCAGAGTCGCCAATTTTTCGGAGCGAATCAGTGCATCTTGCTGCGCTTTTAATTGCACCAAAGAGGCTTCAAGTTCTTGGTTTTTGAGAAACAGTTCGCGTGAGCGACTCTCAAGCACATCCTCGGCAGCCAGGCGTGCTTTGCGCTCTCGCTCATACGCCTGTTTGTATAATTCTAAATCTTCAGACATTCACTTTACTTATGGTGAGTTCGCAGTGATCAGACTCTTTATGCATGCAGACATCGTGGTCTATCGTAATCGGGGTTTGGTAAAAAGTAGCCGCACCCTGGATCAGACCTTCAGCCAAGATACAGAGTTTTCGCGGAGAGCGATAGTTCATCACCAATCGTTGATGATCACCATTCGCACAATCGATACTCGGGAGATTAGCTTCTGTATAGAGTTTTTGCACCTCTAGATGAATGACCGGCTCAATACTCTTTAAGAAACCAAAAAGATCGCTCTCTGCCTCTACAAACATCGGGTAACGATCAGCCAGCTTAGCGAACATGAAGTCACCAAAACTACGAATCACATCCTCCAAGGGGATATTAAGCGCTTTTTGAACTTCGTGAACAATTTTAAACAGTTCAGCATCTTCATAGGTATCGACAGAGATGTAACTCCCCTCAACGCCCGCTTTATTGAGAAGCTGCTGCCACAGAACCACGCCGCCCTTCTCGACAACCATATCTTCAAGAATATTAAACACTACACCTTTCATTAACAGCCTCTTTGAGTCATATATGACAGTTAGTTAATGGGTTCAGTGTAGGACAGATTTAAAAAGTTACCATCATTCTGCGATTTATCTTAAGACGAGATAAAACATTGAACGGCCGCGTTGTAGCTGAAGTAATAACTGACCAGTATGGCTAGAGAGCTCTCGCTGTAGATCATCCATTGATCTGACACTTCGACGGTTAATTGACACCAGAAGATCCCCAGCGACTAGCCCTGCACGAGCCGCCCGACTCCCCTTCTCAACTCGCCTGACTTCTACCCCTTTGCCACTCGTGACCGGCTCAAACGTTGCCCCTGACAATAGCGGGTGAAGCTCCCTACTCTCAGATACAGCCTGGGTTCGTTGATAAGCAACCGTCAGCTCTGCGGACACAGGCTCTGCATTGCGCAATAACTCAAGCTGCAATTGATCCCCTTCAGCCGCAAAGGCCACGGCGTTGAGAAGGGTATCGGCGGATATCAGTGAACGACCATCTAGACGAGTGATGATATCCCCAACCTGAAGGCCCGCACGATCGGCCGGCGAATCATTAATAACCTCTGAGACGATCACACCATTTTGCTGATCTTCAAGACCAAAGGCCTGACGCAGATCGGCCGTCAAAGGCTGAACAGAGAATCCTGCCCAACCACGCGTCACGCGCCCATCATCAAGCAGTTGATTCGCAACACGTCGTGCCATGTTGCTAGGAATGGCAAACCCTATCCCAACATTACCGCCACTGGGTGCAATGATGGCGGTGTTGATGCCAACCAGATCGCCATTAAGATCCACTAACGCCCCGCCAGAGTTACCAGGGTTAATGGATGCATCGGTCTGGATAAAGTTCTCATAGCCCTCTATCCCTAATCCAGATCGTCCTAATGCACTGACAACACCGGTTGTGATGGTTTGTCCCAGGCCAAACGGATTACCGATCGCCACGACAAAATCTCCTACTCGCAAAGAGGAGGAGTCGCGAATGGTTAATTCACTGAGTCCCTTGGCATCGATATCCAACACGGCGATATCCACCTCAGGATCCGCACCGATTAGCCGCGCTTTAAAACTACGCCCATCGGTCAAGCCAATTTGAACCTCATCGGCCCCTTTAATCACATGATAGTTGGTGATGATCGTGCCCTGCTTTGCATCAACAATCACACCTGAACCAGCACTGCTTTGACTCCGTCGTTGCTGGGGGAAGGCCCCTCTTGGGATATTAAAAAAGCGTTGAAAAAACGGATCATTTAACAGCGGATTGACAATTTGGCGAGTTGAGAAAGTCGAGATATTGACCACGGCCGGGTTAACCCTCTCCAACATCGGGGCGATAGAGGGAAGCGCTTCACCCTGAGAATCGCTCATGGGCAAACCCGCATGAACCATCGAACTAAACAGAAACGAAAACAACCACAATCGTGAAAACCGCATAACCCTCTCTCCTAAAACAGACTACTTAATTAATAGGAGCGGAATGCTGTTAATTCAAGCGATTAAAAACGATCGATACCAGAAGCAATTCGAAGGGCTTTGATGCGGGCCGGTTTAGCAACAGCGGCTAAGCCAAGCAGTAGATTGCGCGCCAGTTTAAGCGGCTTTCTCTGGTTACTGAACAGACGATAGAAGAGATCCATCGCCTGCATCATTAATAAATTACCTTTACGGCGTCTCTGTTCATAACGCTTAAGTACATCAACAGAGCTAATCGACTCCCCCTGTACCAGTGCGTCATGAATGACGTCGGAGAACGCGGCAACATCTTGAAATCCAAGATTGACACCCTGACCTGCCAAAGGATTGATCTGGTGAGCAGCATCACCCAACAGAGCAACCCCCTCATCAATATAACGCTGAGCATGCAAGCGGCGCAGTGGGAAGCTGGCTCTTGTTTGAATCGACTGAATGCCACCCAAACGCTTTGGGAAATTGGCTTCGATGGTCGCTTTAAGTTGCTCAAAGTCCATCGCCATCAGTTGCTGAATACGATCCGGCGCATCGTACCAAACCAACGAGGCATTTGATCCAGGCAGTGGAAGTAACGCTCTTGGGCCCGATGGGTGAAACTGTTGCCAGGTAATATCTTGCTGCGGCAGAACCGTTTCAACGTTGATGACCATGGCTAGCTGCTCATAGTCCCACTGATGTGCGCCTAGCGCTGCCGCATCGCGCACCATGGATTGACCACCATCGGCTGCAACCACGAGTGGCGTCATCAATGATTTACCAGAGTCCAACTCAATAATCGTCGATGCAGCTGAGTAGTCGATACGCTCTACCCCGTCAGTGATCAGCGTGACGTTACCAACGCCGCTCAATTGATCTAACAGCGCTCTCTGAACTAAACGGTTCTCAACGATGTAACCCAATTCAGGAATGGCGATATCTTGGGCAGAGAATTCAGTTGCGAGATTTCGAGCCGCTTGACCAGCAACACCTTCTGCATCCTCATCCAGTTCCCACACACGCATGCGCTGATAGGGACAGGTGCGCCATGAGAGGAGAGTTTGCCAAGCACCCAATTGATTCAAAAGATCGATCGAGGCGGGACTTAAAGCGGAGACCCGCAGATCCATAGGTTGATCAGCACTGAAAGCTTCTGGAAGAGAGCGCTCTAACAGCGCAATTTTTAGCTCAGTATCGGCTAGAGACAAAGCCACCGCAGCACCGACCATGCCGCCGCCAACGATGACCAAATCATAGTTCCCTTCCATCTCTAACCTACCAGATTCGATTAGGCGCTTAACACTTCAACACCACCCATGTAAGGTTTCAGTACCTCAGGTACCACAACCGAGCCATCGGCTTGCTGATAATTTTCAAGCACTGCAACCAGTGTACGTCCTACAGCCAAACCAGATCCATTCAATGTGTGTAGGAGTTCTGGCTTGCCACTCTCAGGGTTTCTCCAACGAGCCTGCATACGTCGCGCTTGGTAATCGGTCATGTTTGAGACCGATGAGATCTCACGGTACTTAGCCTGTCCTGGCAACCACACTTCAATGTCGTAAGTCTTAGCGGCAGAGAAGCCTAGATCGCCGCCGCATAGGTTTACGACACGATATGGCAGATTAAGAGCTTGCAAAATACCCTCGGCGTGCTGACACATATTTTCTAAGGCGTCCCAGGAGGTATCTGGCTTAACCATTTGAACCATTTCAACTTTTTCAAACTGGTGCTGGCGAATCATACCGCGAGTATCACGACCCGCCGAACCCGCTTCAGAACGGAAACATGGGCTGTGGCAAGCGTAAGCCATCGGCAGTGTATCAGCATCCACTATCTCGTCACGAACAAGGTTAGTGACCGGTACTTCAGCCGTTGGAATCAGGTAGTAGTGACGCTCACCGAAAGGCACTTTAAACAGGTCCTCTTCAAACTTGGGTAGCTGACCCGTGCCTTGAAGAGAGTCACTGTTGACCATGAAAGGCACGTTGATCTCGGTGTAGCCGTTTTTCTCAATGTGAGTGTCCAACATGAATTGCGCTAGTGCTCGGTGAAGGCGAGCCAAAGGCCCTTTGATGACAGCAAAACGAGAGCCCGTTAATTTCGCAGCCACTTCAAAATCGAGTCCACCTAACCCCTCTCCAAGAGAGACATGATCCTGCACATCGAAATCGAACGAGCCTGGCTCACCCCAGACACGCACTTCAACGTTGTCATCTTCACTCTCGCCCGCTGGTACCGATTCGTCAGGAAGGTTCGGCGTGCTCAGCAGAATATCATCCAACTTAGCCTGCAGGTCGTTAAGCTTCTCTTTGGATTGATCCAGTTTAGCGCCTAGTTCACCCACTTCAGCCAGTAGGGGTGCAATGTCTTGCCCCTGTGCTTTAGCTTGGCCGATCGACTTGGAACGAGTGTTTCGCTCCTGCTGAAGGTTCTCTGTCTCAACTTGAATCTGTTTTCGCTCTTGCTCAAGGGCATTAAATGCCGCAAGCGGAAACTCATAACCTTTCTTTTTAAGCTGTTCAGCAATAGCCTCTGCGTTCTCACGAACTTGGCGTGGATCTAACATCGATCAAATATCCTTACAAAATTTATAGCAGTCGAGTAAACCAAATGGCAGCCGAGAGTGCTGCGACTGATAATACGACCGACAATAGTACATAAAAGATGGCTGCCGTTACATGACCTTCGTTAATCAACGCAACAGTTTCCAGCGAAAAGGTTGAAAAAGTGGTAAATGCTCCCAAAAAACCGGTCATCAATAGCGGACGCATCTCTGGCGGTAACTTGGCGCGCTCCATCACCAATACAAATAGGACTCCCATCAACAGAGAGCCGACGACGTTTGCCGTTAGAGTGCCAACCGGTAGTCTTTGATCAGCACTGTTGAGCCAACCACTCAACCAGTAACGAGCCATCGCACCCATCGCTCCGCCTA
>JAAZVX010000025.1 GCA_018623095.1 Marinobacterium sp.
GAGTTAACATGTCTCTACAACGCAAAGCGTCAATCACTGGTTTAATTACCCGTATCAGCTTTATCGCCCTTTTAATTTTCTACACCTTACGGTTTTTATGGTTAGCACCGAGTGCTGGGGATAACCCTTGGGTCATCTGGCTCATCCACCTACTGCCACTTATCGGCTTTACCCCCGCCATCTTAAAAGGGACACCACGACCACACGCCTGGCTATGTTTCGTGTTGCTGCTCTACTTCCTAGGAAGTGTGCTGACGGCTATCCAACCGCACTTAGCCGTTTATGGTGTGATTGAGGTGCTGTTGATTTCGACCCTGTTTACCGCGGCGATGATGTTCACTCGCTGGCAAAGCCGTTGGCTAAGTGAGCAAAACACCCACTGATGGACAGTCAAGCTCTGCGACGGATACGATCGAGCTTTCCGATACTCAATACTCGAGTGGATGGAAAGCCTCTGATCTACTTCGACAATGGAGCAACCACTCAGAAACCTCGCGATGTAATCGAGGCGATCACTCAGTTTTATCGTAAAGAGAACGCCAATGTGCACCGCGCCGCTCACCACCTGAGCAGCCTAGCCACCGCTCATTTCGAGCAGGCTAGAGATCAACTGGCGCAGTTTATTAACGCCCAACCCAATGAAATTATCTGGACCCGAGGTGCAACTGAAGGCCTCAATCTAGTGGCTGAAAGTTATCTAAGACCGATCATTAAGCCTGGCGATCGCATTGTGATCGCCATCACCGCTCATCACGCGGCCATTCTTCCTTTTCAGCGGTTAGCACAGCAGATAGGTGCTCATTTAGACGTTGTCGAACTAACAGAGGCAGGCGACCTTAACTTAGAACAATACCAAAGCCATCTTCAGAAACACCCCAAGTTGGTTGTATTACCCCACGCCTCGAATGTGCTAGGCACCATCTACCCGATTAAAGAGATGATAAAACAGGCCAAGAATGAGGGTGTAACGACTCTGATTGATGGTGCTCAAGCAGCACCACACCTGAACTTGGACATGCAAGACCTAAAGGCCGATTTTTATGTGTTCTCCGGTCATAAGATGTTTGGCCCGACCGGCATTGGCGTTCTGTTTGGACGAGAAGCGCTGTTGAACACAATGCCGCCCTGGCAGGTAGGTGGTGAGATGATCGAGTCGGTCAGTTTTACTGAGACTCGTTATGCAGAGGCTCCACTTCGCTTTGAAGCCGGCACTCCCGATATTGCAGGTGCCATTGGATTGGCGGCAGCCGCAGAGTTTATTCAAAGTCTAAACAGGGCAGAAATCGAACAACATGAGCAGCAGCTGGCTTCCCACCTGCTGCTGCAGATTAAATCCATAGAAGGGATAAAAATACTCCCCTCAGGTGCGACAACCCTACCCATTGTCAGTTTCTATCATGAGTCGATCAATGCGGATGATCTTGCTGCTCAACTCGATGCGCAAGGCATTGCAGTGCGTGCAGGCAGTCATTGTGCGCAACCGCTGATGCAGTCATTTGGTTTGCATTCGTCCGTTAGGATCTCATTGGCGTTCTATAACACTATGGACGAGGTTGACCACTGCATTTCTGTTTTGCGATCACTCTGCCAAGATCAAAGTGCGATGAAAGAAGAGGACTATCATCCTGATTCAGCAGCAAACTGGATTGAGCAAATTGAACAGGCAACAGACTGGCCAACACGACTGAATGCTCTGATGAGTCTTGGGTCAGCCTCCACTGATCCATCGCTTAAGCGACCCGAAAATCTTGTGGCGGGCTGTGCCAGTCAAACTTGGCTCAAATTGAGAGGTGAACGGGGTGCCATTAAACTGGATGGTTGCTCAGAGAGCCGTCAAATTACCGCTTTAGTTCAGCTGATTAAGGTTCAAATCGAGAAGGGATCCACTGTCGAGCATGTCAAAGCTTATCTCGCCGAGCTGGGTTTGGAGAGGCAGTTGAGTCGAACCCGTGGTAATGCCATTCAACGGTTGATTGAATGGCTAGAGACTCACTACTCTTGAGATAGATTTCGCCACACAGCGCCATCGGATTTCTTATCAAGTAGATCCAAAAACCGTTCGTGTTCGCTCAGCTCCGCTTCACTCGCCTTCAATACTCTTAGGCAGGACACTTGATCTGGTGTAAGACGTCTAATAGTTTGTCCACCGCCCTCTTCTTCTTGCCCATCGACGGATAGACTTAATGCCGTTTGACCACCGGTAATCGCCAGATAGACATCAGCGAGGATCTCTGAGTCGAGCAAAGCGCCATGCAGTTCACGGTGAGAGTTATCAATAAAGTATCGCCGACAGAGGGCGTCTAGATTGTTCTTCTGCCCTGGGTGTTTCTTACGTGCAAGCGCCAAACTGTCAGTAATGGTGCAAAAATCCTCAATACGCTCTTTAATGCCATTACGCTGAAACTCCTTATTGATGAAGCCAACGTCGAACGCTGCGTTATGGATGATCAGCTCTGCACCACGAACGTACTCAATGAAATCGTGCATCACCGAACTGAACTTAGGCTTATCGGCCAAAAACTCATTAGTAATGCCATGCACTTGCATGGCCTCAGCATCGACTTCACGGTCAGGCAGGATGTATTGATGATAGTTGTTACCGGTAAGACGTCGAGCCACCATCTCCACACAACCAATCTCGATGATGTTGTGCCCCTCTTCAGGCTCAAGGCCGGTGGTTTCAGTATCTAGTACTATTTGACGGCTCATTAAAGCTGTTCCTCATATCCGCGATTAGCTAATTGATCGGCTCGTTCATTGCCTGGATCACCACTGTGACCTTTGACCCACCGCCACTCAATATCATGCTGCTGTGTCGCCTGATGTAGGCGCTGCCAGAGTTCAGAATTTTTAACGGGTTTACCCTGTGAGTTCTTCCAATTACGTTTCATCCATCCATGAATCCACTCTGTAATCCCTTTGCGCAGATACTCTGAATCGGTATAGAGAATCACTTTAGAGGGGCGCTTTAGACACTCTAACGATTCGATGGCAGCCATGATCTCCATGCGGTTATTGGTGGTTTCATGCTCACCACCCCACATCTCTTTCTCAGAACCGCCATAACTTAATAACGCACCCCAGCCACCAGGCCCAGGATTACCTTTACAGGCCCCATCAGTATAAATCGTGACTATTTTCAACTCTTATTTCGCCTTACACCAGCACTTGTTGCTTTAGATTCTATCACTTGTAGTTTACCAAGTAGACGACGATTCCACTGCGGTTGAAGTGGCGTCAGTCCCGCCACATCTTTTCTGGCCGTAAGCGTAAAAAGATTGCCTGATTTAAAGGGCATCGCTTTGATCAAATTAGCCACCGGCTTAATCCGTTGTCGCCATTGGTTACTCTCTAAAGGGTAATTAAACTCTTTAGAGCCCCCACCTAGAGAGGTGAGTTGAAGCAATTTAAACCAGTCACCTAAACGGTGTTGCGATATAAACTGAGCACTCCATGGAGCACCCAGTTGTTTCTTAAACTGTGAATGAAATCCCAACCAAGAGCTGGGGTTAAAGCCAAGCATAATCAGATGCCCACCGGGCCGGAGAATGCGGGCGGCTTCACGAATCACTTGGTGCGGATCGGCAGAGAACTCATGAGCATGATGCAGCACCAAAATATCGATGACGGCAGACTGCACTGGCAACTCCTCTGGTGTAGCGATCAGGGTCCGCTCCTCCATTCCTAACTCAACCCTAGGTGCCACCAACACAGCATGCTGCGCTCTAGCGGTATCACACAGCCATTGCCGACCATCTAACGTCACTTGCAAGAGGCGGCTGCCCTGAACAGATAGCAAGGCACGTTCGATCATCTGGCGCTCTTGTACCAAATATTGTTGCCCCAACTCAGTGTCGTACCAAGCTTGAAGTTCACTGACCGCGTTCAAATTTGTCACTGTGCTCATGGTTGCTCCCCTATGTAGAGGTTCTCTTTAACGCCTATTCTAGGTAATCTGAGGTTAAATTTCAGTTTCGGAGTTTACAATGTTTAAGCTAACCCCACTTCCAGCATTTGACGACAACTACATATGGGTAATTGAATCCCCTACTGACTCATCTATTGCTGTTGTCGATCCGGGGGATGCTGAAGTGGTCGAGCGCTATCTGACTGACTCCAACAGAACGCTCTCTGCCATCCTAGTAACTCACCATCATCGAGACCATACCGGCGGTGTTGATCAGTTAAAAAGTCGATACTCAGTACCCGTTTACGGATCATCAGAATCCAAATTTCCGGGCGTTACTAACCCTCTATCGGACGGTGACTCAATAACACTGTTTGGTGCGACACTCAGCGTCAAAGCGGTCCCAGCACACACGCTCGACCATATTGCGTATCTAGTTAATGGCAAAACGCCTCAACTGTTTTGTGGCGATACGTTATTTCTGGCTGGCTGTGGCCGTCTGTTTGAGGGTGATGCTCATCAAATGCAGCAGGCGATGGACTACTTCGCTAGCCTTGCGGATAACACCGAAGTCTACTGTACACATGAGTACTCCCTGGCCAATCTTGCCTTTGCAAAAGCAGCTGACCCTGAGAATATCGATATCGATGAAACGATCACTCGCTGCGAACAAGTGCGAGCCGCCAATCAGCCAACACTGCCAAGCAGCATCGCTTTAGAGAAAAAAATAAACCCCTACATGCGAACACGTGAGGCAGCCCTAGTTGCGAGCGCCAGCGAGTATGCTCAACAGACACTCTCTGCAGGAGTCGAAACCCTAGCAGCACTGCGTGAATGGAAAAACAACTTCTAAAACCCAATGTTTAAGTGCTTTTTTATTCCTTAACAGAAAATTAATGAAATTGACCCTTTAGAACCTCACAGGTAGAATTGCGTCTTTAAATTTTCGGTATAAATGTCCAAAAAGGCACTATGGCAAAGTTAAAATCGACACTGATGGTCGGCGCTATTGCGATCACACTCGCTGGCTGTCAAACCGTTGCACCACAACAGAGTGCGCAGAAGAGCCCAACTGAGCCAGTGCAGGTACTAGAGAGCGAGCCTGTTCTCGTTCAGCGTACCGAACCGAAAGTGAAACCAGAGTGGGATGAAGCACCGATTAAATCGGTACTTCTAGAGCTTGAAAAAGATCCAAAAAAGGCAGATTTGTGGGAAATTACCCGCAACAACATGCGACTCAACCACAATCTGGACAAAAAGGTCGTTCAACAGCATGTCGATTGGTATGTTGAACATGACAAATATTTGAACCGTTTAACCGGTCGCGCGTCTCGTTACTATCACTTTGTGCTGCATGAAGTGATTAAACGTGGCATGCCAGCTGAGATCGCATTAATCCCAGCAGTAGAGTCATCATACGATCCGTTTGCCAAATCACCGGCTAAGGCGTCAGGAGCGTGGCAGTTCATGCCCGCAACTGGCGATCATTTCGGTCTTAAGCGAAACTGGTGGTACGACGGTCGTCGCGATATTGTGGCATCAACACACGCCGCTCTGGATTACCTTCAATACCTACACGACTATTTAGATGGCGATTGGTTGTTGGCGATGGCCGCTTACAATGCCGGTGAAGGTCGTGTTGGCCGTGCCGTAAAACGCAACAAGAAAGCCGGCAAACCGACCGATTTTTGGAGCCTAAAGCTACCTCGCGAGACACGACATTATGTGCCAAAAATTCTAGCCATTTCTGAAGTATTCAAAAACCCAGAGAAATACAGTCTTGCTCTAGCGCCATTAGCGGACAAGCCCTACTTCGAAATCGTTAATACGGGTGGCCAAATCGATCTTTCACGTGCCGCAGAACTGAGCGGTGTCGAGTTGGATGAGATCTATAAGCTTAATGCGGGTTTTTCGCAGTGGGCCACCGATCCAGAAGGACCCCATCAGCTGTTAATCCCCGTTGATAACGCAGCTCGCTTCAAAACTGAGCTTGCATCCCTGGCTCCGTCTGATCGAATTAATTGGGCACGCTACGAAGTTAGGCCTGGCGATAGCCTGTCCGTCATCGCTAAGCGCTTTAACACTAATATCACGACCATTAAGACCTCAAATGATCTAAAGAGCTCTTTGATTCGAGTGGGTCAATCGCTGTTGATTCCATCAGCATTAGTCGATGCTAGCCAATACCGCTTGAGTGACAACCAACGTCGCACTGCCAGCATCCGTAAGAGTGCACCAGCAGGCAACAAAAAAATCCTTCACACAGTTAAGTCTGGTGAATCCTTGTGGAAGATTGCAAAACTCTACGACGTAAATCATAAGTCGATCGCGCGCTGGAACAACTTTGGTACCAACAAGACATTAAAGATCGGCGAGCGTCTGGCCATTTTCAAACCCGATGCTAAAGCCTCAACCACATCACAGTACTTTGTGCGTAAAGGCGATAACTTGAGTGTAATCGCGCAACGCCACAACATCAGTGTTAAGCAGCTGCTCAAGTGGAATGACATCAGCATCGATACGCTATTGATGCCGGGTCAATCATTGCGCGTTAAACAGCCTGAGCAGGGTTAATGGATACCCTCGGCATCACCATTATTATCATTTCGGTGGTTCTGGCTGTTCTCTTTAAGGTGGTGGTGATGAAACGCATTCGCGAGTGGGTCGATCAGGACCTTATTCGCAGTCTTGCTATGGGTGATAAAGCCAAACTGGCTCAACTGATCGCATTGGATCAAACCCTCAAGAGTCAAGAGACCCCTCGCGGCGAGCGCCATCAACAACTCGAAAAGCTTGCCGAGTCCCTAAATTCAACAAAATAAGTTGATTTTTTAACCCTACCACCCTATTTCTAACGTATAGTTTTATAAACTGTTTTGTTGGAGGTTTACGTGGCTTTGGGTTTCATTAAAAAAATAAGCGTCACTCTCTCATTCACCTTTTCATTGGCGGCTCACGCAAGTGTCGAATCCTCTCACGGGATCGCAATGCACGGTGACCTTAAATACGATGCTGGGTTTAGTCATTTTGAGTATGTGAATCCAAACGCACCCAAAGGCGGCATATTCAAACAGGCCGCCAACGGAACCTTTGATAGCTTTAACCCTTTTATTATCAAAGGCACGGCGGCAGATGGAACGGGTCTTACCTTTGATACCTTGATGGCACGCTCCTATGACGAACCTTTCACTCAATACGGACTGTTAGCTGAGGCGGTCCGGCTGCCTGACAACAGGGCTTGGGTTGAGTTTGATTTACGCAAACAAGCCCGCTTTAGCGACGGTACACCGGTCACGGCAAACGATGTGTTGGAGACGTTCAAGCTATTGCGTGAACAGGGCTCCCCTTTCTATAAAGCTTACTATCGTGATATCAGTTCGATTACAGCGATTACAGACCATACCGTTCGATTTGAATTTGGCAGTGAAGAGAATCGTGAACTCCCTTTAATCATTGGTGAAGTCCCTATACTCTCTGCAAATTACTGGAAGGAGCGAGACTTCACCAAACCCTCACTCGACCCTATCTTGGGGTCTGGACCTTACGTAGTCGACTCCTTTGAAGCCGGAAGAACCATCACCTACAAGCGCAACCCTGATTACTGGGGCGCCGATCTACCGGTTAACCGCGGTCGCTATAACTTTGATGCCATGCAATTTGATTACTACCGTGACAGCACCGTCGCTTTAGAGGCATTCAAAGCTGAGGAGTATGACTTTAGAGAGGAGAACTCCTCGAAGAACTGGGCGACGAGCTATACCGGTCCAGCATTTGATGAGGGACGCATTAAGAGGGAGTTGATTGCTGATGCCAATCCGGCGGGTATGCAAGCCTTTATTATGAATACGCGCCTAGACAAGTTCAGTGATCCTCGTGTCCGTTCTGCGATTGCACACGGCTTCGATTTTGAGTGGACCAACGCCAACCTATTTTACAGCGCTTACACCCGAAGCCATAGCTTCTTCTCTAACTCTGAAATGGCCGCCACTGAACTGCCCACTAAGGAGGAGTTGGCGATTTTAGAGCCGTTCAGAGGCCAAATTCCTGACGAAGTATTTACAACCGTTTACCAAGCGCCAACTAACAAAGGTGATGGGCGCAATCGCACCCAACTTCGTACCGCACTGAAGCTTCTAAAAGAGGCTGGCTGGACGCTTAAAGATGGTCAGTTGATCAATGCTGCTGGTGAATCATTTACTTTTGAAATACTACTGGTACAGAAGGATTTTGAGCGTGTCGTTGCCCCCTTTATCCAAAACCTAGAAAAGCTGGGCATGAACGTCAGCATCCGCATTGTTGATGTATCACAGTACATCAATCGCCTGCGTTCCACTGACTTCGATATGATCGTAGGCAGCTTTGGACAGAGTAGTTCACCGGGTAATGAGCAGCGCGAATACTGGGGATCAGAAGCGGCTGATCAACCGGGAAGTCGCAATCTCATCGGCATTAAAGACCCTGCCATTGATCAGCTAGTTGAACTACTGATACAAGCCCCCGATCGCGAGCAGCTTGTTCTGCGAGCACGCGCTCTGGATAGAGTATTGCAGTGGAACCATTTCGTCGTGCCTCAATTCCATATTGATTCACACCGGGTTGCCTATTGGGATAAGTTTGAATTTCCTGCGATTCGCCCCACTTACACTATTGGACTGGATACCTGGTGGGCTAAGCCATAATGGCAGCGTATATCGTTCGACGTTTACTCCTCATGATACCGACTCTGTTCGGTATCTTGCTTTTGAATTTCCTGATTATTCAACTGGCGCCTGGTGGACCGGTTGAACAAGCGCTGGCACACCTTCAAGGCTTTTCAGTCGATGCGACCAGTCGAATTGGTTCAGGTGAGCGTTCGGATATCAGTGCCGATGGACAGGGTGGCGATTCAAACTATCGAGGTGCGCAAGGGATGGACCCCAGCCTTGTCGCTGAGATAGAACAGCTCTATGGCTTTGATAAGCCAGCACATGAACGATTCTTTAAGATGCTGACGGACTATTTAACGTTAGATTTTGGACGCAGTTTTTTTAGTGATAAACCCGTTGTCGATCTGATTATTGAGAAGATGCCTGTCTCGATCTCACTAGGCCTTTGGACGACGCTAATCACCTACTTAGTCTCCATCCCATTAGGGATTCGTAAAGCCGTTCGGGATGGCTCTCCCTTTGATGTTTGGAGCTCTAGCATCATTATCGTGGGTTATGCGATCCCCAATTTCCTGTTTGCCATTTTGCTGATTGTACTGTTTGCCGGCGGCACCTACTTTGAGTGGTTCCCGCTTCGGGGGTTAACCTCACCCGGCTTTGAAGAGATGACACTACTTGAGAAGATTGGAGACTACTTCTGGCACCTCGCTCTGCCTACATTGGCGTCGGTAATCTCAAGCTTCGCGACATTGACCATGCTCACCAAAAACACCTTTTTGGATGAGATCCATAAGCAGTATGCCCTGACAGCCCGGGCCAAAGGGTTAACCGAGCGTCAAGTTTTATATGGTCATGTTTTCCGTAATGCGATGCTACTAATCATTGCCGGCATGCCTGCCGCCCTGATTGGCATATTCTTTACCGGCTCTATGTTGATCGAAGTGATCTTCTCTCTCGACGGTCTTGGACTGTTGGGTTACGAGGCGGTGATTAATCGAGACTACCCGGTAATTTTTGGCACCCTCTACATCTTTACACTGGTCGGTCTGCTGTTGAAACTGGTATCGGATATCACCTATACACTGGTCGATCCTCGCATCGATTTTGAGAGTCGCGAGGGTTAAACGATGGCATCACCGATAACTCAGCGACGCATCGCACAATTCAAAAGTAACCGCAGAGCCTACTACTCGCTTTGGATCTTTATGGCTCTATTTACGCTGTCGCTCTTTGCCGAGCTGATCGCGAATGACAAACCGATTCTAATCAAGACCGATCAAGGATTGTTTTACCCTTTATTTGAGAGCTACACAGAGACAGATTTTGGTGGTGACTTTGATGCGCCGGTAGACTACCGCGACCCCTATATTACCGAGCTGATTGAAGAGCAAAATGGTTCGCTCTGGTGGCCCATTATTCCTTTCAGTTACGACACCATTAATTTCAATTTAGACCAGCCTGCGCCCTCACCTCCTACCGGCGAAAACTGGCTAGGAACCGATGACCAAGGGCGTGATGTCACGGCCAGGTTAATCTACGGATTTCGTATCTCCATTCTGTTTGCAACGGTACTGACACTCGCCAGCTCAATCATTGGAGTGGTGGCGGGCGCACTTCAGGGGTACTACGGTGGCAAGGTCGATCTGTTGATGCAACGCTTCATTGAGATCTGGTCAGGGCTTCCAGTCCTATTCCTGTTAATCATTTTGGCAAGCCTAGTAGAGCCTAACTTTTGGTGGTTGCTGGGCATCATGTTGCTCTTCTCATGGATGAACCTTGTGGATGTTGTACGAGCTGAATTTTTGCGTGCACGTAATCTGGAGTATGTCAGAGCGGCCAGAGCGCTTGGGCAACCAAACTCTGTCATCATGTTTAAGCATGTACTCCCAAACGCGATGGTCGCGACTTTGACGTTTATGCCCTTCATTTTTAACGGTTCATTGGTAACACTAACGGCACTGGACTTCTTGGGCTTTGGTCTTCCACCAGGCTCACCCTCTCTGGGAGAGCTGGTAGCTCAGGGTAAAGAGAACCTTCACGCACCTTGGTTAGGGGTAACAGCGTTTTTATCGCTATCCATTATGTTGACCCTTCTGATCTTCATTGGTGAAGGGGTACGTGACGCATTCGATCCAAGGAAACAGATCCGATGAAGCCGATATTAGATTTGAACAGTTTATCGATTCGTTTTCCTGGACAGGAAGTTCCTGCCGTTAAGGATCTTAGTTTTTCACTTCACTCTGGCGAAACACTAGCCATTGTCGGTGAATCTGGCTCTGGCAAATCGGTATCTGCCCTATCACTGCTGAAACTGCTACCAGAACAGACTGAGATTAGTGCTCAATCGATTAGATTCAACGGTCAGTCACTCAGTGATGCGACAGAGTCAGAACTGCGATCAATCAGAGGGCATCGTATTAGCTACATCTTTCAGGAGCCTATGACCTCTCTCAATCCACTGCATACCATTGAGAGGCAGATCGCAGAGACGCTTAAGCTTCACAAAGGGCTATCAGGAGCGAAGGCTCAAGAGCGCACACTGGAGCTTCTAACGCTGGTTGGCATTCCATCACCAGAGACACGTCTAAAAAGCTACCCTCACGAGCTGTCAGGCGGTCAGCGCCAACGAGTAATGATTGCGATGGCGCTGGCAAATGAGCCAGACATATTGATTGCGGACGAACCCACTACTGCGCTGGATGTCACCATTCAAAAACAGATACTTGATCTTCTAATGTCGTTACAACAGAAACTGGGAATGGCCGTCCTACTCATTACCCATGACCTGAATATAGTAAAGCGCTACGCCAGTCGAATTTTAGTGATGCAGCAGGGTCAAGTAGTGGAGCAAGGCGAGACTCTGACACTCTTCAATACCCCTGCTCACCCTTACACCAGAATGTTACTTGATGCCGAGCCCACCAGAAACCTAACAGAGGTTAAATCAGAGGCTGAGAATTTACTGGAAGCCAAGGATATTCGAGTCTGGTTTCCAAAAACTAAGGGGCTGCTGAAACGAATCTATGACCACATTAAAGCGGTCGACGGTATCGACCTTCAGATCAAAAAAGGAGAGACTCTGGGTATTGTTGGCGAGTCTGGATCGGGTAAATCAACGCTTGCCTTTGCCCTGTTAAAACTGACTAAGAGCGAAGGTGACATTCGCTTAAAGGGTACTCCTATTGATTCACTGAACCAAAAAGAGATGCGACCTTACCGCCGCACGGCCCAAATTGTGTTTCAAGATCCTTTTGGCAGCTTAAGCCCAAGAATGACCGTCGCAGAGATTATAAGCGAAGGGTTGGACGTGCAGCAGAGGGTTGCACCAGAACAGAGAGAAGCGGCCGTTATTCAAGCGCTTAAGGATGTGCAACTGGATCCCGAATCAAGACATCGTTACCCTCATGAGTTTTCAGGTGGTCAACGCCAGCGCATTGCAATTGCGCGTGCGTTGGTGCTAAAGCCTGAATTAATCGTTTTAGATGAACCCACCTCGGCACTCGATAGAACGGTTCAAAAACAGGTCATTGATCTACTTCAATCCCTGCAACGCCAGTATCAATTAAGCTATCTATTTATTAGCCACGATCTCGCTGTCATAAAAGCGTTAAGTCACCGCGTCATGGTGATGAAGGCCGGTAAAGTCGTTGAATTTGGTGATGCAGAGGGTATTTTTAACGCCCCAACTTCAGACTATACCCGCGAATTAATTTCGGCTTCAGCACTTGAAAAATAGACCGCCTGATAGCATTTATTAATAACATCATTAGTTACAATTAATTTAACCTTTTTGTCGGCGAACTCTAAAATTCGTCGCATTCTTAAAACATGTCAATTTAACCAACCAAGGAGAAGACAGAATGTCTGCTTACATCAACCAGGAAGTTAAACCATTTAACGCGACAGCATTCCACGCTGGCGAATTCGTAGAAGTTTCAGAAGCTGACCTTAAAGGTAAGTGGTCTGTTGTTTTCTTCTACCCAGCTGATTTCACGTTCATCTGCCCAACTGAACTAGGCGACCTTGCAGACAGCTACGCTGAGTTCCAGAAGATCGGTGTAGAGATCTACGCAGTATCAACTGATACTCACTTTACTCACAAAGCGTGGCACGACTCTTCTGAGACAATCGGTAAAATCACTTACCCAATGATCGGCGATCCAACTGGTCAGATCTCTCGCAACTTCGACGTTATGATCGAGGAAGCTGGTCTTGCTGAGCGCGGTACTTTCGTTATCGATCCAGAAGGTAAAATTCAGATCGTTGAGATCAACTCTGGTTCAGTAGGCCGTGACGCTTCAGAACTTCTTCGCAAGATTAAAGCTGCACAGTACGTTGCTGCTAACCCAGGTGAAGTATGTCCTGCTAAATGGAAAGAAGGCGCTGAAACTCTAGCTCCATCTTTGGATCTTGTTGGTAAGATCTAAACCGGACTTTAGTCCTTCCTCGAGGCTGCACCCGCAGCCTCGTTTCTCTCTAAAGCTTAGTTATTTTTTATTCATGAGGTCATCATGTTAGAGCCAAATATTGTCCAACAGTTGGACCAGTACCTTAGCTACATCAAACAACCGATTGAGCTTAAGTTAGCCGCTGACGACTCAGCAAAAGGTAACGAACTTAGAGAGCTGGCTACGACGCTTGCAGAGCGTAGCGACAAAATTACGTTGACTGATTGGGATCATCATCGAGTGCCAAGCATGGCTATTCTTGGTGAGGCTGATGCTGAGCCACGCGTTGTGTTCTCCGGCATTCCAATGGGTCACGAATTCACAACCCTGATTCTTGCTTTGCTCCAAGCGGGTGGACACCCGAGCAAAGAGCCTGAAGAGGTTCAGAATCAAATTAAAAGCCTTGAAGGTGAGTTCCATTTTGAGACGTACATCTCGCTCTCTTGTCAGAACTGTCCGGACCTTGTCCAAGCCCTGAACTTAATGGCTCGCCTAAACCCAAGCATTACTAGCACCATGATCGATGGCGCGCTCTACCAATCGGAAGTGGAAGAGCGAGAAGTGATGGCTGTCCCGGCTGTATTCCTTAACGGTGAGCTGTTTACTCAAGGGCGTACCGAGCTCAAGGAGATTCTGGCCAAACTTGATACGGCCGGTGCTGAGCGCGAAGCTGAAGCGTTGTCAGAGCGCGATCCATACGATGTACTTGTCGTGGGTGGTGGGCCAGCAGGTGCTGCTGCTGCAATATACGCTGCCCGTAAAGGGATTCGTACTGGTCTTGTAGCCGAACGTTTTGGTGGTCAGGTTCAAGACACCATGGGCATTGAGAACCTAATCTCTGTTCCTTACACAGAGGGTCCTAAACTGGTCTCTAACATGGAACAGCACGTTAAAGAGTACAACGTTGATATCATTACTGCGCAACGTGCAGCGGGCCTTACAGAAGCTGATGGCCTACATCAACTCACGCTCGAGAGCGGTGCTAACCTAAAATCGAAAACCATCATCATGGCAACGGGTGCTCGCTGGCGTGAGATGGGCGTTCCCGGCGAAGCTGAATACAAAGGCAAAGGCGTTGCCTACTGCCCTCACTGTGACGGCCCACTGTTTAAAGGAAAGTCTGTTGCTGTGATAGGTGGCGGTAACTCTGGTATCGAAGCGGCGATCGATCTTGCCGGTGTGGTGAGTGATGTCACCGTGTTGGAGTTTGGTGACACACTTCGTGCCGACCAGGTGTTGCAGGATAAAGCCAACTCGCTATCCAATGTCACCATTATCAAGAACGCGCAAACCACAGAGATCACTGGCGCGAATGGTAAGGTTAACGGCTTGATCTATACCGACCGCACCACTGGCGAGTCACACAGCGTTGAGCTAGAGGGTGTCTTTGTTCAGATTGGTTTGGTACCCAACACTGAGTGGTTGCAAGATAGTGCTATTGATCTAACGAAATTTGGCGAGATCCAGATCGATGATCGCGGTGCAACGAATGTACCGGGTATCTTTGCTGCTGGTGATGCAACTACCGTACCTTACAAGCAGATCATCATCTCGATGGGGGCCGGTGCGACGGCCTCTCTATCAGCGTTTGATCACCTCATTCGAAACTAAGTCGAATGAAATCTAAATGAATGAGATAAAAAAACCGCACTAATAAGTGCGGTTTTTTTTGCTCTGAACTTAAGGATTAAGCTAGGCCTTCGAATACTCGATCGCGGATCTGGTCAACGCTACCTACGCCTTCTACATAAACGTATTTAGGTGCCGATGCAGCATCTTCATCTGCCCAACCACGGTAGTAACCGATCAGTGGTTTAGTCTGATCATGGTAGACATTTAGGCGAGCGCGTACAGTCTCTTCTTGGTCATCTTCACGCTGAACAAGATCCTCACCGGTTACGTCGTCTTTACCCTCAGCTTTAGGTGGGTTAAACACAACGTGGTAAGTACGACCTGAGCCTGGGTGTACACGGCGACCTGACATACGCTTGATAATCTCTTCATCCGCTACGTCAATTTCAACCACTGCATCCAATGCAACGCCTGCTTCTTTCAGTGCGTCAGCTTGAGGAATGGTGCGTGGGAAACCGTCAAATAGGAAACCGTTAGCACAATCTGATTCAGCAATACGCTCTTTAACCAGACCGATGATGATGTCGTCAGAGACTAGACCACCTGCGTCCATAACCTTCTTGGCTTCAACACCTAAAGGCGTACCCGCTTTTACGGCAGCACGGAGCATGTCCCCAGTAGAGATCTGTGGGATACCGTATTTCTCAGTAATATACTGAGCCTGAGTACCCTTGCCGGCACCTGGAGCACCGAGAAGTATCATTCGCATTAATTTTCTCCTTAAAAAAATACGCTGCGCCTGGGCGCAGCATTAAAATTCTTACCGCTGACAATAATTTAGGTGAGGCTACTACTCAATTCGACCATAGCCGTGCGGTGCCACCTTTTGCGCTTTCTTAACCATTGAAAACGCGCTCAAGGGAGTCTCTTTTCCCGAGCAAGCCACGCATATTAGCATGGCTTTATAGACCTTGAGAACTGAATCACTATTAGGCTTTAAGCCAATAGAGCCAAAGACTCTAATAAATTTACTTTTTAGATTTCTCGATCTGCTTGGCTTCATCCCACCAGGCGTCTAGCTCATCAAGCGTGAACTCACTCCAATCCTTGTCGCTGGCCAGTACCTTATCCTCAACATGGTTAAAACGACGTTCGAATTTAAGATTGGTATTACGAACTGCCTGTTCAGGATCGACTGAGAGTTTTCTGGCAAGGTTGGCATGCACAAACAACAAGTCACCCAGCTCTTCCCGAACGGACTCTAAATCCCCTTGTTGCATCGCTTCACGAAGCTCTTGAATCTCCTCCTCAATCTTATCCAAGATGCCTGTTGCATCATCCCAGTCAAAGCCGACTTTCGATGCACGCTTTGTCAGTTTAACTGCACGGCTCATGGCTGGAAGATTCGCTGGGATCTCGTCTAACACTCGCGAACGGTCTTTGCTTGCTCGCTCTTGCTCTTTAATCCGCTCCCACTGTGCGTTAACCGCTTGCTGATCTATAGTGATAGAACCAGCATCATCCTTTAACTGCCCAGATGGAAATACGTGAGGGTGACGGCGCACTAATTTGCCACAAAGGTGGTCAACCACAGAGTGAAGATCAAACAGTGACTGCTCTTTACCGAGTTGCGAGTAAAAGATGACCTGAAACAGTAGATCGCCTAATTCATCTTTTAGATGAGGCCAATCCTGTCGCTCGATGGTATCAGCCACCTCATAGGCCTCTTCAAGGGAATGAGGCACAATAGTGGCAAAGGTCTGTTCCAAATCCCATGGGCAGCCCGTTTCAGGATCACGTAGCCGTTCCATCAAGTAGATCAGATCATCCACTGTATAGCGATCACTCATCAGTGAACTCCTGATCGTTCACGGCGGACATCGCTCACATTTGGAATTTGATTGATCTTATCCATCACTTTGCCAAGCTTATCGAGGCGACTTATCTCTATAGTCAGCGCCAGACTCGCTTCGTTACTGCTCTTATCAGTTAGAGTGTTAGCTGACAATATATTAATGCGCTCGTTGGCCAATATGGTCATCACATCTCTCAACAGGCCTGATCGATCAAAGGCCTCAATAACAATATCGACTGGGTAGGTAGATTCAGCCTCCTCTTCCCAGGCCACTTGTACAATTTTACTTGGTTCAACCTCACGCAGATGTTGTAGCTCTTTGCAATCTTCACGGTGAATAGAGACACCCCTACCCTGCGTTACGAATCCAGTAATAACATCGCCATGAATCGGTTTACAACAACTCGCAAACTGAGTCATCAAACAGCCAACACCAACCACATGG
The DNA here is from genome assembly GCA_018623095.1 of Marinobacterium sp. Lineage (GTDB taxonomy): Bacteria > Pseudomonadota > Gammaproteobacteria > Pseudomonadales > Balneatricaceae > Marinobacterium_E. Next base: position 16,874 of record JAAZVX010000025.1, read on the forward strand.
ACACCAGAGTCACTCGACCTGTTCTGTTTAGGTGACAACGACGGCACATCAAGATCCAGCTGCGATGCACGTTCTGCCTGCTCTTCACGCGCCTGCGCTGCTGAAATCACTTGCGAAATTCTTAAATCACCAGCACCCAATGCTGCAAACATATTCTCATTGGAGGTAAACTTTAGACGCTGTGCAATGTCAGATAAATCAACTTCAGTCGCATCCAGTGCCAGACGTTTAAATTCACGCAGGATCATCTCTTTACCCGCATCCACATTTTGATCACGAGCCTGAGTCTTGAACCAATGAGCAATCTTGGCACGACCCTTGGAGGTTTTTACATAGCCTAAGTTTGTGTTGAGCCAGTCGCGGCTTGGGCGCTCTTCGGGCCCTGTCATGATCTCGACTTGATCACCTGTCTGCAGTGCACGGTTTAGCGGCACTATACGACCGGAGACACGTGCACCTCGACAGCGGTGTCCGATCTCCGTGTGAACTCGGTAGGCAAAATCAACGGGGGTAGCGCCAGCAGGCAGATCAATGAC